>CAYOBH010000238.1:0-1535 GCA_964402125.1 uncultured Verrucomicrobiota bacterium | reverse complement strand
GAAGCCGCCAGGATGGCGGCGCTACGAGCTCCTGTACCGCAGGCTTCCAGCCTGCATGAAGCCGCCGAAACGGCGGCGCTACGTTCTCCTGTACCGCAGGCTTCCAGCCTGCTAGAAGCCGCCGGGACGGCGGCGGTACAATCTCCCGTACCGCAGGCTTCCAGCCTGCCAGAAGCCGCCGAAACGGCGGCGCTACGAGCTCCTGTACCGCAGGCTTCCAGCCTGCATGAAGCCGCCAGGATGGCGGCGCTACGAGCTGCGCTACGTTCCAAAATCCGAATCAAGCGCCGAGGATTCCGGCGATCATCCTCCGTTAGCGCGTCATACAGCTCCGCAGCTTCATTGCGCGCCCGCTGCTCCAGCGCAGAAAACTCGAGCAATTCCAACTCCGCACGGAGCGGAGTGCATTCAGGCGGAACATCGTCAAATCCCTCGGTGAGGCATTTTACATACAGTCCGGTTCCGCCGACAACAATCACTTCTTTCCCCAAGGCAAAAGCGGGGCGCACCGCATCCAGATAAGCCGCCACATTAAACTTTTCCGTTGGATCAATTAAATCAACGCCGAAATACTTCACCTGAGCTCGCTCGGCGGAAGAGGGTTTGGCGGTACCGATATCCATTCCCCGATAGAGATTCATTGAATCGGCGGAAACGATGATTCGACCCGCACGCTCAGCAATGTATTGCGCGACGGAGCTTTTTCCGGAGGCGGTCGGACCAACGAGAAAAAAAGCCTGAGGAACCGCCGTTGAAACGTGAGACGCCGAGTTATTCATCCGGACTCTCCACGCTCCCTCCTCTCCGTTCTATCTCAGGCTCTTTTTCTTCAACCTCCACCCCTTTTTTCTCTTTTTTATGCGCGATAAAGGTTGAGATCATGTAGAGGCCCACCGCGATACAGATGGCAGAATCGGCGACGTTGAAGGAGGGGTAATGATAAGAGCCAAACTCAAAATCAAGAAAGTCGGTGACCCATCCAAAGCGGATGCGGTCAATTAGATTCCCGGCAATTCCTCCGATCAAAACTCCGAGAATAATCCGATGCAGCAGTGAATCGGTCAGAAAAGAACGGCGATAAATCAGCACCAGAACAAGCACCACCGAAGAGATCAGCACCAAAATAATGCCGTGCCCGCTGAGTATATTCCACGCGGCACCATCGTTGCGGACAAATACCAGATTGAAGAAACCATCAATAACCGGACGTGAATCGCCGTGACAGAATGATGCACGAACAGCCTGCTTCGTGATCTGATCCAACACCAGAACGACAATTCCAATGATTAATGCCAACATGATGCCTCCAGAATAATTCCGAAATCCGAATACTGCGGCACCAAATAAACAAAAAATCCGAGACAGGTTCTTCCATTTGAATGTTTCAAATTTGAGCCTTGTTTCGGATTTCTCTTTTTCGTGTTTTACATTTCAGAAGCGGCCGTGCCGCTTCTGCTACATACCATGAATCGTGGTGCCAAAAGGACGATATGTGGTGCGACCGCGTTCAAGTTCAGCCTGAGCCTGTACGGAAT
>CAYOBH010000237.1:0-1683 GCA_964402125.1 uncultured Verrucomicrobiota bacterium | reverse complement strand
GGAGATTCGCGAACTCACAGCGACCGAGCTTCAGATTAAGCAGGATGAAAACGGATTCATCGGCACTGCGGTCAAAGGTGAGACCATCTTGGAATGTTCGTCGCTCGACAAGCTGCTGCTGATCTGGACTGACGGCAAATATCTGGTTGTTCCTCCGATGGAAAAATTTTTTGTGGACAGCCATCTGGAGCGCTGCGAAATCTACAACCGCGAAAAGCTGTTCACGGCGGTATACACCGACGATTACATCACGTATCTCAAGCGCTTCAAGCTCGGCGGCGCGATCATGAACAAAGAATATTATCTGACGCAGGGCGAAAAATCGAAGCTCCAGTTGTTGGTCGAAGGAACGCCGGAGGCCATTTACGTCAAATACCAGCCCGCGAAAAACCAGCGCATCAATCAGCAAAAGTTTACGCCGACCGACATTGCCGTTAAAGGGGTCAAGTCGCGCGGCAACCGCATGACGACCAAAGGCATTAAATATGTCGACGTTGAACCGGGCCGTTGGTGGGATAAAAATGCCGAAAACGACATGCCCTCCGGGACGCTGTTCTAATTACTGCTCTATGCAGGAGAGGGTTACAAAATGATGATGGACAAAATGATTAACTCTGCGGTCGCTCAGAATCATTTTGTCCAAAATTATTTTGCCGAAAGAAATGCTGAAAAAGGAGTGTGCCGGTGAAAAAATGGTCCATCATTCTGGCTGTGGTCGCATTATCCTCAGGCGCATTTGCCCAAAATCCTGAATTGTTGAGTCGTCCGCAGGGATGGGCGCAGGAGGATCTTTTGATCCGGGCGAGCGGGTATGGCGGAACGGGTATTTCGCTGAACGGGCTTAATTTAAAAGCGCCGTACTCCTCCCATTTTAACGCCGATCTGCCCGTTCCGATCCATCTGCTCTCCGAACCGGAGGTGTGGACAGGACTGAAAAACAGTTCGGGCTATCCGGTCGGGACCGCCGTTTATCGGATTCTGCCTCAGGAAGATTTTCTACAGAGCACCGCCCGTATCGGAACGCAGGAGCGCTACGGAGCGGGGGCCTCGTTTTTCAGTGCAGGCGTGGGGGGATTTATCGATGCCGAAAAAGCGCTGCGGGTGGATTATGACGCGAACGACTTTAACCGCTATTCCGGCGGGCTCGTTCTACAGAAGATTACCGATGAGTGGCAGTTCGACCTGCTCGCCACCCATCGGCAGAAAATTTTTGGAGCGCAGGGGTATTACGGCATCCCGCAGAATATTGATGCCGAAGAGCGCGCTGACGATTCGCTCCTCTTTATGAGCGCAACGCACGGCGATCTGGACGGCAGCTTTATGCGCGTCGCCTCCGCTTTTCGTCGGTTCGATAATGAATACCGCATTCCCTCGTCAGCGTTTTCGAGCAGCGTTCGGTCGTATCTGAGCTCCTTTATGGCAGAGGGGCGCACGCTTGAAATCCAGCACATTGCGCTTTATCTACGCGGCGATCTCGAACACGAGGGCGCGGACGGAACGATTGGAAATCATCACCGCACACGCGGCTCCATACTGCTGCTGCCGGAAGCGCGTTTCGAGCGTTTTACACTCAAGGCGGGGTTCAACAGCGTATTTCAAACCGGGGAATCAACGGAGTGGCTGCCGCAGGCGGGCATTGATTTTTTTGCAACCGATAACCTGAAGTTCTATGCGGCCTACTCG
>CAYOBH010000236.1:0-1689 GCA_964402125.1 uncultured Verrucomicrobiota bacterium | reverse complement strand
GTGATCGATATCAAGGTTCCGATCCAAGGCGCTCGTCGGTTGGTACTCGTTGTAGGCGACGGCGGGAACGGCGCTTACTATGACCACGCAGTCTGGATTGAACCGACGGTCTCCGGTCCGGCGGGAACGCTTAAACTGACGGATCTGAACTGGGGCGTGGCCAGCTCAGGCTGGGGCGAGGTGCGGAAAAACCGTACGGTGGATGATCGCCCGATCACCCTGAATGGAGAGCAGCTCGAAGGCATCGGCGCGCATGCGGTGTCGGCCGTCGAGTTTGAGCTGCCCGAGGGCTACGATACCTTCACTGCCCGCGGGATGATGAGCGAAGGCAGCGGCGGTTCCGGGCGTGTAGAGTTCAAGGTGCTGATCAATCCGGAAAAGCATCTGAAGCCGGAGCGGAGCTTGGTGTCGGTCGATTTTGAGGACCTCGGTTTCACGGGAAAAGCGGAAGTGCGTGATCTTTGGGCGCAGAAAGATCTGGGCGAATTTGACGACTCGTTTGGTCAAAAACTGCCGCTGCACGCCGCCGGTCTTTATCGTATTTCGCCCCTGCGTTGAGCGGGTTTGAGGATCGGTTTCTTTAGTCACATGAGCCCCGGATCTTCCGGGGCTTTTTGCGTTCATGAGGGCGTAAAAACAAATCAAGGACGAGCAGCGCTTCACTCCGGACTGTGGAGCAGAAGTTCGTAGAGCTGGCGGTAGTATCCGTTGTTCGCCATCAGTTCGTTGTGTGTACCTTGCTCGATAAGTTCGCCGTGACGCATGACGAGGATGCGGTCAGCGTTGCGGATGGTGGAGAGCCGGTGCGCAATCACAATGCTGGTGCGGTCGGTCATGAGTTTGCCGAGCGCATCCTGAATCAGCATTTCGGTGGCGGTGTCGACGCTGGCGGTGGCTTCGTCGAGCACAAAGAGCAGTTCGGGGTTCTGCGCCAGCGCACGCGCCATAACGAGGAGCTGTTTCTGGCCGAGCGAAAGGCCTGCACCGCGTTCGTTTAGAATCGTGTCGTAACCATTTGGCATGGCTTCAATGAAACCGTGGGCGTTAACCGTGCGGGCGGCGCAGATAATGTCATCGCGTGAGACGCCGGGCGTCTTGAGTCCAATGTTGTCGGCTATGGAGGCGGTGAATATGAAGGGGTCCTGAAAAACATAGCCGAGGCGCGAGCGGAGTTCGGTTTTAGAGAATTGACGAATGTCAACGCCGTCGATGGTGATGGAGCCGCGCTGGATGTCGTAGAAGCGGCCGATCAGATTAATAATGGTGCTTTTTCCTGCACCGGTCGCTCCAACCACGGCGAGAACTTGGCCGGGTTCGACGGAGAAGGAGAGATCTTTGATGACCCAGTTTTCGTCGTTGTAGGCAAACCAGACATGGTTAAAGGCGATGGTGCCGGCGATCCGTTCGGGCGATACCGGGGATTCCGGTTCGGGAATTTTTTCTTCGGTGTCGAGCAGCGCAAAGACGCGCTCGGTCGAGGCCAGGGCAACCTGAAAGGAGCCGGCCTTATCGGAAAGGGAGCCGAGCGGGTGGAAAAAGTTCTGCACGTATGCGAGAAACGCGATGAATGTACCGAGGGTGATGGACGTAGATCCGTTCAGAATGGCAAAGCCGCCCACAGCGAGCGTGATGAGAATGGAGAGGGTTTGGCCGATTTCGATGGTGGGGAAATAGAGACTGAACCAGCGG
>CAYOBH010000235.1:0-1898 GCA_964402125.1 uncultured Verrucomicrobiota bacterium | reverse complement strand
ATGGGTCGCAGGCGCGACGTTTCCTGAGCTTTACCAATGACACCGACCATGCCCTCGGCGAAACCCCGATTCCCGGCGGCGCGATGCGGGTTTACCGCAACGTAGACGATGCTTCCAGCTTCGTTAGGTCGCACGAGCCGAAGGAGCACAACGGAGCTGGAAGTTCCGTCTACCATCTCTCCTACGAAGGACAGTCCAACTTTAAATATATTCCGGTGGGAGAAGAGGTGGAGCTTGATCTAGGCACGGTCCAGAACGTGATTGTTGAGCCGACGCTGATGAAGTTTGCGACCGACCGCTACCGTTTCTACAACGGCGACATTTCCGGCTGGGACGAAATCCGCGATTATACGGTCGAAGTGCGCAATACGCGCCCGGTGCCCGTCAAAGTGGAAATCAAACGCAACTTTGACACTTCTTATTGGGATCTGGAAAAGGCGGGCGATTTCGGCACCTACGAAAAGGATGACCTCGACACCGTAAAATTCACCATCGAACTCCCGCCGGAGTCGAAAAAGACGTTTACCTACAAAGTAACTACACACCATGGGGATAATGAGCAGTAAAAAGTGACGATTGAGGCGTAAAGAACAATCACGTTTCACGAATCACGCAAATAGGAGAAAATATGAGAACTACAGGATTAAATAGAAAGTGTTGTAGCGTCGCCTCTGTGAGGCGATGGTTGGCTCACAGAGCCAACTCTACAACGATGATCATCCTCACCGCAACCTTCTGCGGCGCAGTGCAGGCCAAGATGGATCTGGCAACGGTACCGACACGCGACACGGTACAGCTCACAATCTATAACTCGGCCGATTTAACACTGGTGCGCGAACAGCGCGACCTCACCCTTAAAGAAGGCATGAACAACCTTCAGTTTTCGTGGGCCAACACGTTGATCGATCCGACCAGCCTCGAAATGATTCCGAAAGCAAACGCGGATAAGATTGATATTCAGGACCTCGTTTTTCCGCCGCGCGTACAGAATCTCGGACTCTGGAACGTCAACAGCGCCATCAAGGGCGAATCGCCGGTGGAGATCAGTTATCTGACGAGCGGCATTTCTTGGCGCGCCTTTTATATGGGCACGCTTTCGCCCGATGAATCCAAGCTGCGCCTTCAAGGCTACGTCCGTGTGACCAACAACAGCGGCGAAGATTATGAAAATGCACAGACCCGCCTGATCGTCGGCGAGGTCCATCTCGTCGACCAGATCGCCGAACTCGCGCGCCGACAACCGCCGTATGGACGACCGGAGGCATACATGCCCGTTGATAAAATGATCATAAGAGGAGAAACGAGGAGTTATTTTATGGCTATTGGAGGAGCACAGGTGGGCGGCTTCGGAGGAGGAATGATGAAGGAGATCGAAAAGGAGGGGCTGAGCGAATATTTCCTCTATACGATCGAAGGCACCGAAACGATTCCCGACACCTGGTCCAAGCGCCTGCCGAGTTTTGATACCGATGAAATCCCGGTGGAAAATCTCTATAAGTTTGAGGAGGAGCGCTACGGCTCGCAGGTGGTCCGCTTCCTGAGCTTTAAAAATGATGAAGAGCATGAGCTGGGCGATACGCCGATTCCCGGAGGTGCCATGCGAGTTTACCGCAACGTCGTAGACGGAGCTTCCAGCTCCGTTGTACCCCAACAGCCGAATGTACACAACGGAGCTGGAAGCTCCGTCTACCATCTCGCGTATGAAGGGCAGTCCAACTTTAAATATATTCCCGTCGGAGAAGAGGTGGAGCTCGATCTAGGCACGGTCCAGAATGTGATCGTTGAGCCGACGCTGATGAAGTTTGCGACCGACCGCTATCGTTTCTACGAGGGCGACATTTCAGGCTGGGACGAAATCCGCGATTATACGATCGAGGTGCGCAATACACGCCCGGTGC
>CAYOBH010000234.1:0-2145 GCA_964402125.1 uncultured Verrucomicrobiota bacterium | reverse complement strand
AAATACACGAACCACACGAAAAGAGAATTACTGCATTACCCACGTTCGTGTATTTGGTGTATTTCGTGGTTACAATTCTATTCAGGTTAATTTGGTATTATTCTCTCTTCATCATTCTGCCCCCCCAATTATTCTGCCTAATCAAAATCAGCATTCGGTATTCGAAAATCTCTCCATAAAACCCTCTTGCCTTTTCCATAGCCCATTCATAAACTGCGCACGTCTATCAAATGAAATCCTGTTACAACTGAGGGAGAATTAATAATGAAGATAAAATGTGCAATTATCGGTTTTGTGCTCGGCTTGGCCGTTGCAACCCCCGCAGACATTATTGTTAATATTGAAGAGTCGGGCGATGATATAGCCCTTTCCTTCAGCGGATCGATTAATCTCACTGGACTGTAACTATTCAGCTGGTCTGAATGCTGCCTGGTAATCAGCCCCGGAATGGGTGATTTTTTTGTATTTTTTGCTTGCCAGGTTTTTGGGCGTTTTTCTCGAAACGCAACCCGGTTTTCCAGTTCGAATCCAGCGTATTCATGGAGCGCCAAGATCGGGTCTCCATGCGTCTTCTTCGACATCCGCAAGGAGCGGGACGATGATTTTTTCCACCGGGCTCCAAGGGCGCTTTTCGGCGGGAAAATTTTGGTTTTAAAACCTGTGCTATGGTTGTTCGCGTTGAAGGAAACGAAAGCGGACAGAACCACATGGGCATTGACGACATCGACGTGACAGACACCCTCGAGCGGGTCAGGAGGCAGCTGGAGAAGGATCGGCGGATGTCGGCGACGACAAGGTCGCTGATCGAGGTCTTGGTATTGATTGTCACCTTGCTGGTCAATCGCCTCGGTTTGAACAGCCGAAACAGCAGCAAACCCCCTTCGAGCGATCCGAACCGGGAGAAGAAGCCGCGCAATGGAAGCGGGAAAAAGCCGGGCGGGCAAAAAGGCCACGAGGGGTCCACGCTGGAGAAGGTGGATGACCCGGATGTGATCGAGGAGCTGCGGGTTGATCGGCGAACGCTGCCCAAGGGGAACTACCGCGAGGCGGGGCATGAGAGCCGGCAGGTCTTCGACATCCGGATTTCCCGGACGGTCACGGAGTATCGGGCGGAGATTCTGGAGGATGGAAACGGGAACCGTTTCGTTGCCGAGTTTCCCGAAGGCGTAAGCCAGCCTGCGCAATATGGCAGTGGTGTGAAGGCGCATGCGGTCTACATGTCGCAGTTCCAGCTTTTGCCGTATGACCGGATCAGGGACTATTTCGACGAACGGATGGGGTTTGCCCTGAGTGCCGGATCGGTATTCAACTTCAACAAGCGGGCCTATGATCTGCTGGAACCGTTCGAGGTTCTCGCCAAGCGGAAGCTGGCCGGGGCAAGGATCGCCCACGCCGACGAAACCGGGATCAACATCGGCGGCAAGCGGCGGTGGCTGCATGGTTGCTCGAACGATCGCTGGACCCTGCTTTTCCCGCATGAAAAACGCGGGACTGGTGCCATGGAGGCGTGCGGCATCCTTCCGGAATTTCGCGGAACACTTTGCCACGACCACTGGAAACCCTACTACAAATACGATTGCCGGCATGCGCTCTGCAATGCCCACCATCTCCGCGAGCTGACCTGCGCCCACGAGCAATACGGGCAGCAGTGGGCGAAGGGAATGCAGGATCTGCTCGAAGAAATAAACGACAGGACCATCGAGGCAGGCGGCGCATTGAACCCGCACCTGCAAGAAGAGTACCGGGGGAAATACCGGAAGATAATAGCCGAAGGCGACACGGAACACCCGCCTCCAAAAGACGAGCGGAAAAAAGGTCAACGTGGCCGGATAAAGAAACCCAAGCCGCGCAACCTGCTGGAACGTTTGCGGGATTACGAGGACGATGTGCTGCGCTTCATGGCGGATCCGGAGGTTCCATTCACGAACAATCAGGGAGAGCAGGATCTTCGCATGACCAAGGTGCAGCAAAAAATATCCGGTTGCTTCCGCTCCATGGAAGGGGCCGAAATCTTCTGCCGCATCAGAAGCTACCTGTCCACATGCAGGAAACACAACATCAGTGCGACGACAGCCCTCGATCTTCTCTTCCAAGGCAAACTGCCCGATTTCGACTTCTGACTGTCGAGTAGTGCTGAATAGTTAC
>CAYOBH010000233.1:0-2286 GCA_964402125.1 uncultured Verrucomicrobiota bacterium | reverse complement strand
CAGACAGGATAACGGGATTATAAGGATCATCTGGATAATTTTGCTTTGAAGGCCCCTCTATCCTGGCGATCATCCTAATTCCCTTCAGCCCCTCCGCCGGAATGGTCAAACCGATGCGAGTAAATGCTATAGAAATTATTTTCCTGCTGATTTACAGGATTTGATCCGGTCTATCCTGTTATCCCGTCAACAATCAGGCCCTGGAAAGGTATTTACGCTCGCGAGTATCCACCTTCACAACTTCGCCCTGCTCAATATATTCAGGAACCAGAACGACGAGTCCGGTGGTCAGCGTGGCGGGTTTGTTGCGCGACGTAGCGGACGCGCCCTTCATCGCCGGCGGGCATTCAACAATTTCAAGTTCCACCACGTCGGGCATGTGCAGCGCCAGCACCTTGCCGCCAGAAGTCAGCGCGGTGATGCCTTCCATATCTTCAATCAGGAAGGGCAAACACTCCTCAACATCGTCTTTTACCAGCTCAAACTGTTCATAGCTTTCGAGATCCATAAAGGCATAGCGATCGCCGTTTTGATACAGATACTGCACCTCGGTCGTTTCATAGGTGGCTTCCTGCAGCACATCGTCACCGCGAAAGGTCTTATCCACCTTGGCCTTGGTCGAAACGTTGCGAAACCGCACCTTATAGAGCGTATTGCCGCCGCGCGCGGTCGGTGCCTGCTGGGAAATGCTTTCAATACAGTGCGGCGTTCCGTCGATATCCACGACGGACGTCTTCTTCAAATCGCATGCCTTAATCATTAAAACTCTCCTTGTTTGGGAAGGCGAAATATTCCCGAACCGAGCGGATCAATCAAGTTGAATTCCGAAACCTTGCGCTTTCATTCGTTCAGGAAAAAAATGAATTTAGGGGGTTGACCCGTCTATTGGTTCACAGCTCATAACGCGCATTGTCATGGCCGTGACAGAAGTATAAAAACAAACCAAGGAGACAGACAATGCAGACAAAAATAGATAAGGACGCATGGGTTGCCATGTTTAAAGAGATCGGATTATCCGACCAGCAGATGAAACAGTGGCATCAGCTGTTTGAAAAACGGCACCCGGAAAGTCATGAAGAGTTTCTCTCGTGGCTGGGCATATCTTCAAAGGAAGTTGCCAAGATTCGGGCCATGTGTAAATAAACCCAACTCAGCGGCGGCCGCGCATGCGGTCGCCGCCCTCATTTAGAAAAGATGAAGACCTATTCCATTTCCCGGTTGGCTGAACAGTTTGGACTCTCGCGCAGCACCCTGCTCTACTATGACCGCATCGGATTGCTGCGGGCACCTGACCGAACCTTGGCGGACTACCGCCTCTATACAGAGCATGAATATGAACGACTGGAGCGCATCTGCACCCTGCGCAGCACCGGTCTCCCGCTGTCCGACATCAAAACGCTCCTCGCCGGGGATACCGCGCCCAGCGTGCGAATCCTCGAAAACCGCCTCAAAGAGATGGAGGAGCAGATTATTTCGCTACGGACACAGCAGCATACGATTGTTGCTATGCTTAGAGAGATCACCCGCGTAAACTACGGAACCGTGCTCGACAAACAGATGTGGATCACCATGCTGAAAGCCGCAGGCATGGATGAACCCGCAATGATAAAATGGCACGCTGAATTTGAAGCGCGGGCGCCCAAGGCCCACCACGATTTTCTGCTGTCGCTCGGCATCCCGGAGAAAGAAGCGCAGGCGATTCGTAAACATTCTCGCAAGCAGCCTGATGCATAACGGCTCAACCGAATGTTGATTCGCGTCTTCTCTTCTTCGCGGTCAAAAATATTCACCACCCGCTGCGCTGGAGGGCTCGGAGGTTCAGAGTTTAATCACGCAAAGCCGCCAAGGCGCAAGACAGGATAGAGATATCTGGGCACAATGATTGGGTAGCATAATGATTCGCCGTTCGTTGCATTTCATCCATTCGCTGCAATCTGATCTCCAGACAAGCTAACCAGTACAGCTTGCGCTTCGCGCCGGCTCATGCTCCTTCGGCCATTCTCGAAAAGCGCCACCGGCGCAGCGGAGGCGCTACCCGTACCGCACATCTTGGCGGCCTTGTTCCCGTATCGCAGCCATCTTGGCGGCCACGTCGCTGAGCAGGCACTCCCCAAAAACAATCTATTTAAACAGAATAATTAGGACAAAATATTTAATCCATTTTTCGCTTCTTCAATCGAAAAATCATTCTGCCATAAAATTATCCTGCCTGAATTCATGCCCTTCTGCGCGTTGCGTCTTTTTTTCTTTGCGGTCAAAATATTCATCACTCGCTTCGCTGGAGGT
>CAYOBH010000232.1:0-2467 GCA_964402125.1 uncultured Verrucomicrobiota bacterium | reverse complement strand
TTCCGATGAAATATGCCGTTTTGGGGGATATACACGCCAATCTGGAGGCACTGGAGACCGTTCTACACGATGCTGAAAAACAGGGAGCAACCCACTATGCCTGCACCGGAGACTTGGTTGGCTACAACGCCGACCCGCACGCCTGCCTGAAGCTCGTCCGTAGTCTCGGCTGCGAAACAGTGCAGGGCAACCACGACTTTCATACCGGCGATTCGAGTTCCATGGAACTCTTTACCCCCATGGCGCGAAAAAGCATCGAGTGGACGCGCAAACAACTCACCGCGCCCCAGCGAAAATATTTAAATACCCTTCCGCTCATCAAAGATCTGGAAAACTTCACGATCGTACACAGTTCGCTGCAAAACCCCGAACAGTGGAACTATATTTTTAAAGCCGACACAGCAGAATCCAGTTTTCGCAATCAGTTTTCCAACGTCTGCTTTTTCGGCCACACCCATGTCCCGCTTGCCTTTATAACCGATGGAACCTCGATGGAAAAAGGCTTCTATAAAACTATCCAAGTGCGTCCAGGGTTTAAATACCTCGTCAATGTTGGCAGCGTCGGCCAGCCGCGCGACCGCGACCCCAGAGCGGGTTATGTGCTCTACGACCTCGAAGCACAGACCATCACGATGCGGCGGATTGAATATGACATAAAAACAACCCAGCGAAAAATCCGCGATGCAGGCCTCCCCTTCCGCAATGCGTTGCGGCTCAGTTACGGACGCTGAGCTCGAATCAAACCAGCTTGGCGTTGATATATGCCGAAGCGATTGCGAGATCACCCGAGTTACGGATCTTTAGGTTCAACGGACCGGACTCGACCATATACACCTCTGCTGGCTTGTGTATGAATTCCGATTCGTCATCGATAATTACAAACGCCTTGTTTTTTACTATCTTTTCCAGAAGGTCGATTTTGAAAACCTGCGGCGTTTCCGCACGCCACACCGTATCACGTTCAAGCGTAGCAGCAACCTTCAGCCCCTTCGGCGCGGTCTTCACCGCATCCAACAATCGATGCGCAGCAATCGCACATCCATACCGCTTGGCCGATTTCACCGCGTTGTCAAAAACGGCCTTTGTCGTAAACGGTCGCGAAGCCTCATGCAGAACAATCACCGACGGCGAATTCGGAATTTTATTAAACACCGTCTTGAGTGTACTCGCTCGACTCGTTCCACCGACCACGACCCCTTTAATCTTGGAAAATCCGTACCGCCGGATCAAATGAAGCGCTGCATCCACCCGTGCTTTTGAGACCGCCAGAATCACTCCGTCCACGCTCGGGGTTCCCTGTAGCGTTTTCATCGAGTGGGCCAACACCGGCATATCCCCTAAAGTAAGAAAACCAACCTCCGCCCCGGAATCAAGTTCCTCTTCCTTTCCACATGCAATCACGACGGCTAACACATTCATAACGCACTCTCTCCTCAAGCTGTTTTCTCACGAACACCCACCCAACAAAAGAGGTATATAATGCTACACGGTCTCTGTCAACATCTTACACCCTAAATAACCATCAAACGAATCTCATCTTTACCTCCGCACCGCGAAATTCCGGATCGTCAAAGACACTGGAGCACCACAGTGCAGAGAAGCGGAAAGGAAGGAGCAATGCGGAAACGTATGCACTACGGCCCATCTTTCGCTTCTTCCCGCCGTTGCGGTCGAGATCCATGCACCCACGGAAAATTATCCTGCCTTGAGCTGAGCACCTAAGCCGTCTGTGTATTATATCTCACGAAAAATCGCAGAGCACGCTAAGTTAACGAAGCTTCCTGAATTAGTACTCATTCGCGTCAATCCGCGTTTCATATCTCCCCATACACCCTCGGAAAATCATTCTGTCCAAAATCATTCTGTCGAATATCTATGCACCTGAGCTTTCCGTGTCCATCTGCGTTAATCTGCGGTTTAAACCTCCCCATGCATCCACGGAAATCATTTCACCAACGGAATGCGGATCAACGACTGCGATTCGAGCGAGGTTTTCACCTCCACCGCTGCGCCGGACGCGACCGACTCCGCCTGCACGGAGAGCGACAACTGCCACTTACCTTCGCTCAGCTTTTTGAACGATACCGTTCCCACCGCATCCTTCAGCTCCGCAGAAAGCAGATCAAAGGCGCGGCCGTCGCCGCTGCGCAGCATGGCCATACGCTTTACCTCCCCGGCTGACGTAGAGGACAACCGAATCTGCTCCGGCGTGGCCTGCAAAATCGGAGTAACATCGCCCACAACCGGAATATCGACGCTGCCGGTTGAAAAATTCAGCTTGAGCATTCCGCTGATCTGTCCAATGGCCAGAGGCTCATTGGATTTCAGCTGTATCGTCCAACTTCGACTGGCTTCCTGGTCTCCTTCGACGACCTCGACCTCAAGCCCCTCGATCGTGGTCGCAGCCGATTTCAGCGTCACGGCTTCGGCCAACAGGTTGGTGGCGGTGACGGTCGCCGAGACGGAA
>CAYOBH010000231.1:0-2517 GCA_964402125.1 uncultured Verrucomicrobiota bacterium | reverse complement strand
AAGCACAAAGTTGGTCCAGAACGTCGACGGCACGCTCATCGACGCGTGCGTCGAGTAAGAGACGGCCCCGTCCGGCATGTTGACGCGCTTCTGCTCCACGCCGTTCAGGTAGAGGACCATGCCATCGTTGATTCGTGCGCGGACGGAGAGGCCGGTCACGACGGACGGGTTCACAATCCTGAAGGTCTTGCGAAAATAGGCGGTTGAGTAGCGGCTGTCTGGATTGCCGCCGTCCGGAAGAAGCGTGGCGCAATCCATGTCCAGGGTTGCGTCATTGTATCCGAGAGGCGAGATACCGCTCGCCCATGCGGCGTCGTTGAAGGTGGTGTCCTTCCATGTCGCGTCTGGTGCACTGGCTGGTGCGCTGTAGCGCCAACTGCTGTTTTCGGGAATCGCGACAATGTCCGGCGCGTTCGTCCAAACCGTGTACTCGGGCAGGTCATTATTGGCGTAGACCACGAGAAAGCCGCCGGGCGGGAGCATGTAGCTGGGCAGTCGCACCCCTTTGGCTTCCTCATACGGATTGGCATCGCCTAACCAATAGTTCTGGAGGTTCACCGCTAACGGACCTGTATTGTACAGCTCGATCCAGTCCGAGGAGGCGTCGCCATTCTCATCGGTCAACGTCTCGTTGTCGTAGCACACCTCGTTGATGACGAGCGCACCTCGGGCGCACACGCACACCGAAATCCAAAGAGCAATAATGATTTTTTTATTCATAATTTTTTCCTAAAATGGTCGGCAATAACCAGCCCACCCACACTAACAGCTCCGTAAAAAAGCGTTCTTATCTGGTTTCTGGACAGATGCACTAAACGCACCAACAGGGCATACTAGTCTGCGGGTATTGGGTCTGTGTAGTGGAAGACCGGGTTTGTGTCAAGGTCGGGAAAGGGTCCAAGAAATGTCTGGCTGATGAGAGCTAAAACAATCAGATGTCATTTTTACCCAGATATTTTATTTTGCATCAGAGAAAGGCCCCCTCGGACACCGTGAGGAGCGAAACAAACTCGTTTTGGGAAGCACGAAAAAAGAATAAATTGCGTTTTTCCCTAGTTGTTTCGAAGCCGTTAGTGCTATAGGTAAACGTTTATCCGATGAATAAAACGAGCCATATTAATCAGTTTAAAGATAACGCCGACTTTTCCACAGAGCTGGATCGTTTCGAAGCGAAGTACATTATTCCGCGGCAGATGGTTGAACCCATAAAGGAGTTTATCAAGCCCTACTGCGTTCTGGACAAGCATTGCACGGCTGCCGGCGGGCGCTACTATATCAACACGCTTCAATACGACTCGCCCTCCCTTGCTCTGCACCGTGCGAAGGAATGGGAGGCCGCATACCGGTTCAAGCTGCGGGTGCGAACCTACGGCAAACCGCCCGGCGATGCACCGGTTTTCTTGGAAATAAAGCGCAAATACTACGACCGCATCATTAAGTCCCGCGCTTGCATCCCTTTCGATGCGTGGAAGCCCGGCATTCTGAAAGCACATGCCGAGGACTTTAACCTCAAATCGGTCAAGGAGCGCGAAGCCTTTCGGGAATTCATCCGGCTGTACAATGAAATCGGGGCCGAACCTAAGGTATTCGTCCGGTATTGCCGAGAAGCGTACACGGGCATCTTCGACCATTATGCCCGCATCACCTTCGATTCGCAGCTCTGCTACCAGCCGGCCCACGACCCCTACAACTGGGGCAACAATGGAAGATTCATATCGATGGACAGCGGCTTGGTTCGAAACCGGAAGGATTCGACCCTTGTGCTTGAGGTGAAATGCACGGAACAGGTGCCTACTTGGATGATCGAGCTGGTGCAGGAATTCGAGCTCATCCGATGTGGAAACTGCAAATATTCAACGGCGATCTGGATGGAAAATCTCATGACCGGTGCGGGCGATGCCCCGTTTGAAGACGAGTTTTTAATTGATTAAAAGATAAGGAAATTATGGATCAACAAGTATTTATTAGCACGATGACCATGCTGGCTCAGATACCGACGCCGGCGGACCCACTTTTTGACGCTATGAACACTACGGTGAGCAACTCGCCAAACGTGGCAATAACCCACGTCATATCCGCCCTGCTGCTTAGTTTTGTGCTTAGCTCGGTAATCGCAAAACTATACCAAATGACCTTCCAGTCGCTCTCCTATTCTCGCTCGTTCGTGCATACCTTGATCCTCGGCGGCATGATCACCTGCATGGTCATGATGTCGATGGGCGACAGCATCGCACGCGGTGTCGGGGTGCTGGGGGCGCTCTCCCTGATCCGCTTCCGAACGGCGGTGCGCGACCCGCGGGACATGATGTTTCTGTTTGCAACACTCGGCATCGGGATCTCCTGCGGCGCGGGCATGTATTCCGTCGCCATCACCGGATGCTTGCTGCTCAGTTCCGTCATTATTCTCCTTCATTATGCACCGTTTGCCACCCGCCGCCGCTACGAGGCCCTGCTGCGCTTCCTCGCCGATTCCAGCATAGAGTCCGTGCGCGAAGATGTGGACCGCATCATGGCCGA
>CAYOBH010000230.1:0-2528 GCA_964402125.1 uncultured Verrucomicrobiota bacterium | reverse complement strand
GGGCAGAGGCGGGTTGACTTGGGGTGGGCAAATCCCTATGGTTCGCGGCCAATTTTCAGGAGATTATTATGAGCGAAGAACTGTCGAATAACGAGTATCGCCAACAGCGCATCCAGAATATGGAAAAGCTTGAAGCCGCGGGTTTCCCGGCTTTCGGTCAGGCGTTTGAGCGCACAGCACGGCTGGATGAACTGCACGCTTCCTTTGAAGAAGGCAAGCAGGTGAAGGCCTGCGGGCGTATTGTGGCGATGCGTAAAATGGGGAAAATGGCGTTTGCACATATTTCCGACGGCTCCGATAAGTTTCAGCTCATGGTGAAGCAGGATATGCTGAGCGAGGAAGATTTTGCGGCGTTTAAACTGCTCGACCTCGGCGATATTATCGGCGTGAGCGGCGAGCTGTTTGTTACACGTACCGAGGAGCAGACCATTCGAGTTGACCACTGGACGCTGCTCTCAAAGGCGCTACTGCCGTTGCCGGAAAAGTTCCACGGGCTGACCGATGTGGAAACCCGCTACCGTCAGCGTTCGCTCGATCTGATTTCCAACCCGGAAGTGATGGATGTGTTCAAGAAGCGTACGCAGGTGCTGCGCGAAATCCGCAAGTTTCTCGATGCACGCGGGTTTTATGAGGTTGAAACGCCCATGCTCCAGCAGATTGCCGGCGGGGCGTCAGCCAAGCCGTTTAAGGCGCACTACAATGCGCTCAACGTCGATGTTTATATGCGCATAGCGCCGGAGCTTTATTTAAAGCGCCTGATTGTCGGCGGGATGGACCGCGTTTATGAAATGAACCGCAACTTCCGCAACGAAGGGCTCGATCGCACGCATAACCCGGAATTTACCGCGCTAGAAATCTATCAGGCCTACGGCGATATGCGCACGATGCAGGAGCTGATCCAGAGCATGTTCACGCATCTGGCCGAAACCATTTTCGGCAAGCTCGAATTTCAGTGGATGGGCAATACCATCAACCTTCAGACGCCGTGGCGCGAAGTGGCTTATTGTGACCTCATCAAAGAGCACCTCGGCAATGACTGGTTTGAGAAGTCGCTGGAGGAAGCGGTTGCTAAGGCCGAAGAGCTGGAAGTTCACGTAGAGCAGGGCATGGACTTTAAGCAGGTGACGCACGAAATTTATGACAAGACGATCGAAGGCACGCTCATTCAGCCGACCTTTATCACCCGTCTGCCGAAGGAGCTGGTTCCGCTCGCCAACCATTGTTCGGATGATCCGGAGCTGGTCGATGTATTTGAGCTGATCATTGGCGGCAAGGAGATTGCGCCGGCGTACAGCGAGTTGAATAACCCGATCGAGCAGCGCGCCCGTTTTGAAGAGCAGGCCGCCGGTGACGGCGAAAAGATCGACGAGGATTTTCTTCTTGCGCTCGAATACGGCATGCCGCCGACCGGCGGAATGGGCATCGGCATCGACCGTCTGCTCATGCTTTTTACCGGCTCTGACGCGATCCGCGATGTCATCCTTTTCCCGCAGCTCAAGCCGCGCGGATAGTGCGGCGGAGCCGCAGATTTTTGATTGCCGATTGCCGATTGTGGATTGGGGACTGCGGTGCAACATCCAATCGACCATCGGCAATCATCAGTCATCAATATAAAAGGAATTATGATAGCTGTAGGAAAAATAAACCAGTTGGCGATTTCCCGTTCGACGGATTTCGGATTGATGCTCGACGATGGCGACGGCGGCGAAATATTGCTGCCGCGACGCTATGTGCCCGCAACGTGGAACATCGGTGACAAGCTGGAGGTGTTCGTTTATCTCGACTCCGAGGATCGCTTGACGGCTACCACACAGCGCCCCAAAGCGATGGTGGAAGAGTTTGCTCTGCTGAAGGTGAAGGAGGCCTCCAGAGTCGGTGCGTTTATGGATTGGGGGCTGCCGAAGGATCTGCTGGTGCCTTTCCGTGAGCAGCGGACACCGATGCGCGAGGGAGAGTCGTATTTGGTATATATCTATTTTGATCGCGTGAGCGGACGGATTGTGGCTTCGGCGAAGCTGGATAAGTTTGTTGCCAACTCGCAGCGCGTTTTCAAAACGGGCGAAAAGGTGGAGTTGACGGTCTGGCAGCGGACCGATCTGGGGTATAAAGCGATTATTGAAAATGAGAGCTGGGGCATGGTTTTCCACAACGATGTGTTTCAGCCGCTGGAGCGCGGTCAGCGCCTGACCGGATATATTAAGCGCGTGCGGCCCGATGGACGGATTGATTTGGCGCTCCATCCGCCCGGCTATGGAAAAGTGACCGATCTGACCACGGTTATTCTCGATGCGTTAAAAGCAAACGGGGGCTTTCTTCCGATCACCGACAAAACACCGCCCGCAGATATTTATGATCGGTTCGGTGTCAGCAAGAAGACGTATAAGGCGGCGATCGGTGCACTGTATAAGAAACGACTGATTGAATTTACAGACGAAGGCACCAAGCTGATATAGTGCCTTGTAAATCCAGAAACATCGGATGACCAACCACTAATTTGCACTGATCTTCACTAATGATTAGTGCTGATT
>CAYOBH010000229.1:0-2585 GCA_964402125.1 uncultured Verrucomicrobiota bacterium | reverse complement strand
TCCGTTTTCATCCTGCTTAATCTGAAGCTCGGTCGCTGTGAGTTCGCGAATCTCCACCTCTGTAAAACTCGTGGACTGGGTCAAACGCGGATAATCCTCTTTGTATTCTTTGATCAACCGCTTGAGGTAGCGGATGGCATATCCATTGAGTGCGCCAAGATTCTTTTCCACCTCATCGAGTTCGGCCAGAATATCCTCAATGTCTTTGCGGTTTTTGTTGATATCAAACAGGGAGATGCGCTTGATGCGCACGCCCAGCAGCATCTCGATATCTTCGTCAACAATCTCGCGCCTGAGCAGATGTTTAAACGGACGGAGCCCGTCGTAAACCGCCTGAAATACCGCTTCGAGCGTTTCACACTCCTCGATGCGCTTATAGACCCGGTTTTCCACAAAAATCTGCACCAGCGTTTTACTATGAAAATCATCGAGCAGCCTGCTCTTGCGCAGCAGCAGTTCTTTTTCGAGGATGATCAACAACTGGCTTGTATTCTCGCGCAGCACTTCATCCACGGTCATTTCCACCGGACGGTTTTCGCGCAGACAAACCAGTCGGCTGGAAACGGACGTTTCACATTTCGTAAAGGCATACAGCGCCTGCGTGGCCTTTTCCTGCGAGGCACCCGGCGAAAGTGTCAGCTCGATTTCCACCTTTCCCGCCGTAAAATCATCGATGGCGCGGACGGGCACCTTTTTCTTCTTCACGGCATCTTCGATGGACGTCATCAGCACATCGGTCGTCACGCCGTGCGGTACTTCGGTGATGATCAGCCGGTTGTTTTTGTGCGGCTCAATCCGTGCGCGCAGCTTAATTTTACCGTTGCCCTTATTATATTCCGACACATCCATGAGCCCGCCGGTCTGGAAGTCGGGCAGCAGATGCAGTTCGACAGGCTCTCGTTTTTTTTCGCGCAAGATTTCAATCTGCGCTTCCAGCAGTTCAATAAAGTTGTGCGGCAGAATGCTCGTGGAAAGGCCGACCGCAATACCCTCCGCGCCGAGCATTAGCATGAGCGGAAGTTTGGACGGCAGCGAGACCGGCTCTTTATTTCGTCCGTCGTAGCTGGGAATCCACTCCGTCAAATCCTTGTTGAAGATTTCGTTTCGGGCAAGATTGGTCAGGCGACACTCAATATACCGCGAAGCCGCCGCTCGGTCGCCGGTATAAATGTTTCCGTAGTTTCCCTGGCCCTCGATCAGATAGCGTTTATTCGCGAGCGTGACCAATGCGTCGGCGATGGAGGCATCGCCGTGCGGATGATACTGCATTGTGTGGCCGACAATGTTGGCGACTTTGATAAAACGACCGTCGTCCTTTTCCTTCAGCGCGTGGAGAATACGGCGCTGCACCGGCTTTAATCCATCTTCCAATGCTGGAATGGCGCGGTCGCAGATCACGTAGGAGGCATATTGGAGAAAGTTATCGTCGACCAACCGCTTGAGCGGACCGTGGTCGCCCCGCAGCGGATCAAACTTGTTCTTGTCGTCGGAAGCAACTTCCGCTGCACCGTCCGCAGAAGCGTCCCCTTCCTGAGACATCTCCTCCAGAGATTCTTCGTCCAGAGCCGACGCCTCCTGCCCCGCGTTCAGGTCATCGTCACCGAACAGATTGAGTTCCTCGATTTTTTTATCGTTTGCCATATTCCATACAATCTAACTTCGTTGAGAGCCGGGCGAAAGCCGCCCGTCTCCGTTCGTTTAACACGCCGTAAACCAGAAAAATGCGCACATTATCCAAGCGCTGGGCGATGCTCAAACCATCTATCATCATAAAATCTACATCCCCATCTTTTTGAAGATGAATTCGGGAATGTGGCGGATCATGAGCATAATCCAGCGCCACATCCAAAGGACGTAAACCACATTACGCTTTTTCTCCAGCCCTTTATAAACCGCCTTGGCAACCTGCTCCGGCTCAGCAGTCAGAATGCCCGGAAGCTCCAGCCCTTCGGTCATTTTCGTGCGGACAAAGCCCGGCTTCACCGTCATCACATGCACGCCCTTGCGCGCAAGCCGATTGCGCAGACCGGCGAGAAAAGCCGTTAACCCGGCTTTGGCACTGCCGTAAATATAGTTGCTCTGGCGCCCACGATCGCCCGCCACGGAGCTGATCGCAGCAATCGCCCCGCTGCCGCGCTTTTCAAAATCGTCGGCAATCACGCTGAGCATCGTCGCCATGCCGGTAAAATTAATATCAATCGTCCGGCGGATATCCGTGAGATCGTTTCGCACTTTTTCCTGATCGCTCATATATCCAAACGCCGCCACCACAACATCCGGCTTGGTTTTCAGCGATGCATAAAAGGCGGCGTGACCCTCAAAATCGGTCGCGTTAAACGGATACGCTTCCACGGGTGCGGAACTGCGTATCCGCAGGTCAGCCGCGATGGTATCCAGCATCTCCGGCTCCAGCGCTGCCAGCGACAGACTCCACCCCTCGGCAGCAAACTTCTTCGCAATCGCCTGCGCCATATCCGACGTGGCCCCCAAAATCAGAACATTTTTCATATGACTCTCTTCCCCATTTAACCAACCAGTAGAGTAGGCCCGACGGGCGGCTGTTGCAACGCAATGCCTTTCCCGCC
>CAYOBH010000228.1:0-2645 GCA_964402125.1 uncultured Verrucomicrobiota bacterium | reverse complement strand
GGAGCCACCTTTGCTGCGAAGGCCCCCGTGTCCACCTCGTAGATTTGGACGCCTTCAGCCTTCGATAGTTCCAACGCCTCAACCGTCTTTTCCTCCCAGAGCTTCCGTTGGTAAACGGAAGATTCGTCGGCCGCCTGCTCTATCCATTTCCGCTCCTTCTTATTCAGATTTTCCCAAGTCAGGGTGCTAATGATCAGCATATCAGGGATGCGAGAATGAGCATCGAGTGTAAAGTGTTTGCAGACCTCGTAGTGCTTGCTCGAGGTATAACTTGGCGGATTATTTTCCGCGCCATCCACGGTTCCCTGCTGCAACGCCGAATAGAGTTCACCCCAATCGATTGGCGTGGGCGCCGCTCCCATCGCTTCGACCATGGCAATGGCCGTCGGGCTCGACATGACGCGAATCTTCATTCCCTTGAGATCGTCCGGCGTCCGGATCGGCTTGTCCTTGGTGTAAAAGTTTCGGCTTCCGGCGTCATAGTAACAGAGGCCGTATAAGAACTTAGATTGTCCAGCCTCCAGCAGCCGTTTGCCGATCGAACCGTTCAACACGTTCCAGTAGTGATCGGCATCTCGAAAGATGTAGGGAAGCCCAAAAACGGACATTTCAGGAACAAAGTTTTCCATCGTTGCCGCCGAGGTCTTGGTCATGTCCAGCGATCCGTTCTGGAGCATTTCAATGCACTGCGCTTCTGACCCAAGTACCGAACCCGCGTGAATATTGATGGTTAAGGTGCCGCCGGAAAGCTCTTCCAGCCGCTCCTTCATAAACTCCATGGCCTTGTGGACCGGGTGCATTGTATCCAAGCTATGCCCCAGCGTAAGCTCCTTCTGCCGGCTGGAGCGGCCCTTTTGCCCATATTGAATCGCAAATCCAGCCGTCGCAATCAACGCCCCGACAAGGATTCCTCCCACAAAAAATGAAACCGTTTTCTTCATGCCTTCACCCTTTCCCGTTTTGAAATAATCGCGGCCGTTCTAGCACAGCGCCCACAATGTCACAATCCTAGTCTGTATATGATTTGTATTCACCGGGCAGGTTTCGCTGCTCCATACAATGCCTTACCCCCATCCGCAGATCTGCATACAAATTCCTCAGCAATAAACCGAGCGATCAATTCTGCACGCAAAGCGTTTCTCAACGAAATGGGAGAAGCGGATCGAGCGAAGAATTCCCCGTGATGAGCATGAGCAGGCGATCGACCCCCAGCGCCACACCACCCGCGTTCGGCATCTGATCCAGCGCCCGCATGAATGCTTCATCAATCCCGTATTCTTCTTTTCCCATCGCTTTTCGGCGGACGGCACATTCTTCGAATCGACGGCGCTGTTCGGCAGAATCGGTCAGCTCGGAATAGGCATTCGCCAGCTCAATGCCGTCGATATAGAGCTCCCAGCGTTCCGCCACCTGCGGCTGCTCGGGTTTCCGGCGCGACAGCGCGGCGGCCTCGACCGGATAATCTTTAAGCACCACCGCTCCACCCTTTTGCTTCAGCGCGGCCTCCACCTTTTCAACCAGATCGATATCAAACCGATCTCCGTCGTAATGCCCAACGGGATCCCAACCGGCAAATGTAAGAAAGGCCTCCGAGACGGTCATGATCGACCATTCCTTGGGCCCGTCCGGCCACACGGAGGCAATCAGCGCGCGCGTCTCCTCCAACACGTCCATATAGTCGGCGTTCGCCTGATACCACTCGAGCATGGTGTATTCAGGATGATGCAGCGGCCCAAGCTCGCCCCGACGGAAACATTTGCCTAGCTCATAAATACGTTCGTGGCCGGCGGCCAGCAGTTGCTTATGAAAAATTTCGGGTGAGGTGCGGAGGTAGTGATCTCCACTCGGTTCAGCGTCGATATAGAGCTCCATACACGGCGTCTTTAGACGGATCGGCGTCTCCACCTCCACAAAGCCGCGCTCATAAAAAAAAGCCCTGATCGCGCGCATCAGGGCATCTCTGGGCAATATACTCCCAAGCGGCATAATCAGCCCTTGGATACGCGGTCGGAATACTGCCCGGTGCGGGTATCAATTCGAACCGTATCGCCTTCGTTAATAAAGATCGGAACGTTGATTTCGT
The DNA here is from genome assembly GCA_964402125.1 of uncultured Verrucomicrobiota bacterium. GTDB lineage: Bacteria > Verrucomicrobiota > Kiritimatiellia > Kiritimatiellales > Pontiellaceae > Pontiella. The sequence continues at coordinate 562 of CAYOBH010000228.1, read as the reverse complement.
AGCCGTTGTCGAGCTTCGCGGGCTTGGTCACATTGTTGGCCGTATCACCGCGCGCACCCGGCTCGGTTTCCACAATCACCTTCTCCACAAAGTTAGGCAACGAAATATCAATCGGTCGGTCGTTGTGAAATAGAATTTCAACCTGCATATCGTCGACGAGGAAATATTTCATGTCGCCGATCAGCTCTTCGTTCAGACGTGATTCTTCATACGTTTCATTGTCGGAAAAGACATATTCCATCCCGTCGACATACGAAAAGGTATACGCGCGCGAAACCAGCGCGCAGCGTTTTACCTTCTCCACCGATCGGTAGGTTTTTTCGAACTGATTACCTGTAACCAGATTCTTGATTTTGCAGCGATACAGGGATTGGCCCTTGCCGGGCTTCGAAAATTCAAACTGGGTGATCGTGCACGGATCGCCGTCAATCTCGATTTTCAGCCCCTTCTTAAGGTCAGATGCATTATACATAGTGTTGTCCTCTACTGATTTATTCTCTAAAAAGGCCGCGTACTATGCCGAACAGCTCGAAGGTTGCCAAGTGCAGATTTTCGTTATCCG
>CAYOBH010000227.1:0-2722 GCA_964402125.1 uncultured Verrucomicrobiota bacterium | reverse complement strand
AAATATCGACTAGCCTGCGGAATATGTAAAGTAAATTACGGGACAATACACTAGGTTTTTTTCTAAGAGACGCAAAGGTTCCCCGTCGCTCCGGGATATGCTTTTCGAAAAACTTCCAGACGGAAAGCCTCGATGCAGCCTTTTCGATCATTGCGAGCCCGCACCAGCTGCTGGCTCCTTGGTTGTCTGCAATGAGATTTCTCGAATGGATTTGTGGGGATTTAGACTTGCGTTGGATCTTCTTCTTTGACATCTTGTCTTCTCGCGGTTGTTCTTGTTTGTTAATGTCTGATCTTATGCCACCTTTTTGTGCGGGGGGTCAGCAAACAACCGCGATTTTTTTTGCTCCATGTCACCCTCGACCGGGGAAATTCGAGGTCTCAGCCTCAGAATGAACGGAGCAGGGATCCTCCGTCTACGTTGCATACACTACAGCGCGGCCAGCTCACCCACCGAAATATCCGACCAGCCGGGCTGTTTGAGCAAATGCTCCAAAAGCATCGCTGAGGCCACGGCATCATAGAGCGCATCGTGTGCCGAACGCGCCGGACACAACGCGTCGACTTCCGCTTTTAAACCCAGCAGAACCACCAAATCCCCTAGTGCATACGAAGCACAGCCGGGCCAGACTTTACGCGCAATCCGGAGCGTATCGATCCACACACCGAACCGATGCATCGGCGCCATCGCGCGGGTAAACTTTTTCTCTGTGGCTACATTATGCGCACAAAGCGGAAAAGCGGTGAGCCGATGCATCATCTGCGGCCAGAGCTCCTGCGGCGTTGGGGCCGTAGAAAGCTCCTCGCGCAATAACGCATGACGCCCCGGCGCATGAGGATTAAACGGGCGGTTAATATCCACCCGCATCAAGTGTTCAAACATGGAGTCCGACGCAACCCGCCCGCCGATCAGTGACACCATGCCGATCTGCCACGGCTCATTTTCATACCCCTTCACCGACCCGGTGGTCTCAAAATCGAGCACCGTGATCTCGGCATTAATAATGGGAACGGCCAACTCCATCAGGAGATCCGATTCAGCGGGTCATGTGTTTAACTGCATTACGGAACAACTTAAGACCAAGTCCCTGCTCCGGCAGCGTGCCGTCGAGCTTTTGCTGGTCCCAGTTCGGATGATTTTCCGGGAAAAGATAGGCCTCCGGATGCGGCATCATACCAAAGATGCGTCCGGTCGGATCGGTCAACCCGGCAATCGCATTAAGCGATCCGTTCGGGTTGGCGGGGAAATCCTGCGTCGGCTGATTCTGCGCATCCACATAGCGTGCGGCCACGCAGCCTTCGGCTTCAATACGCGCCAGCAGCGCATCATCAAGCGTAAAGATTTTACCTTCGCCGTGACGAATCGGCAGCGGAATGGTGCCCAATCCCTGCGTAAAGACACAGGGCGAATTTTCCTCGAACCGGATATCGCACCAGAAATTCTGAAACGTGCCGCAATCATTCTGCATCAGCGAAACTGTCGGCTCAAAATAGTTCCCGTTTAAGCCCGGCAGCAGCCCCATCTTCGTCATCACTTGGAAACCGTTACAGATACCCATGATCAGCTTGCCGTCATCAATAAACTGCTGCAGCTCTGACTGCATATGGTGCTTCACACGCAGCGCAAAAACATGACCGCTGGTCATATGATCGCCATACGAAAAACCACCGATAAACATCATCGCCTGAAAATCAGCCAAACGAGCCGGCTGCTCCAACAGATCATTCAGATGTACCAATTCCGGCTCGGCCCCCGCCAGCTTCCACGCATGAGCCGACTCCGCCTCGCAGTTGACGCCGTAACCCGTAATAATCAAAACCTTTGGTTTGCTCATCGCTTCTGTTCCTCATTTTCGATTTTGGAATCTTGATTTCGAATCTATTCTTGGACTTCGCCCACGCTCTTTCCAGAAAAGCGGCGGAAACCCAAAATCGGAAATCTGAAATCATCAATCTAAAATTATCTATTCATGTCTTCAAAAATCGCTACCGCAGCCAATACCGGGTCCTCGGCCTGAAGAATGGGGCGGCCCACCACCAAGTGTGTTGCCCCCTGCTCCACGGCATACGACGGCGTGGCCACGCGCTTCTGATCGCCCAGATCGCCCTCCGGCATACGAATGCCCGGGATTACCAATATCGCGTCGGGAAACGCTTCGCGCAGCGCTTTCGCTTCGTGCGCGCTCGTCACCAGACCGTCGATACCCGACGAAATCGCCAAACGCCCCAGCTCAATCGCCTGCTCCGAAACCGTGCGATTAATCCCTAGATCCTTAAAATCGTCCTGGCTCAGGCTCGTCAGCGTTGTTACCGCCACCAGTTTCGGCGGATTTTTACACGCTTTAGCGGCGTTGGCCGCTTCTTCCAGCATTGCGCGTCCGCCGATCGCATGCACCGTCATCAGGTTAACGCCGTGCTCCGCTGCCGTTTTAACTGCGTTGCCGACCGTCCTCGGAATATCGTGCAACTTAAGGTCCAGAAAGATTTTCTTCCCGCGCTTTTTAAGCGGCTCCAGCACTGCAGGCCCTTCTGCACAAAAGAGTTCCAAACCCACCTTATACCATTCAATAAACTCCGGCATCTGTTGGAGCTTCAGCTCCATCGTTGCCGCATTCGGCACATCCAGCGCCACAATCAAATCCGCTTTACTCATCCAAGAAATCCTTTCTACGGTCAAAAGGCCGGGAACTTAACAGATAAACTCCGACTGCGGGAACTCTATT
>CAYOBH010000226.1:0-2723 GCA_964402125.1 uncultured Verrucomicrobiota bacterium | reverse complement strand
CCGGCTTCTACCAGATCGAGGTGCAGTTGAAATAGTTTATTTTAAATGCTCTAGGTCGTCGAAAAAGTTGTGCCCCTTGTCGTCGACGAGGATGATGGCGGGGAAGTCGACGACCTGAATTTTACGGACGGCTTCCATGCCGAGTTCCTCCATGTCGACGAGTTCGACGGATTTGATGCATTTTTCGGCGAGCAGGGCGGCGGGGCCGCCGACGGAGCCGAGGTAAAAACCGCCGTGTTTTGCGCAGGCGGCCGTGACTTCCGGTGCGCGGTTTCCTTTAGCGAGCATGACCATGGAGCCGCGACGGCTCATGAATTCCTCGACGTATGGATCCATGCGCTGGGCGGTGGTGGGACCGAAGGAGCCGGAGGGTTTTCCTTTAGGCGTTTTGGCCGGGCCGGCGTAGTAGACGGGATGGTTTTTAAAGTAGTCGGGCATCGGCTCGCCGCGATCAAGCATCTCCTGAATTCGGGCGTGGGCGGCATCGCGCGCAACGATAAGCGTGCCATTGAGGCGCAGGCGTGTGCGGATGGGATAGTTGGACAGGTCGGCGAGAATATCGTCCATCGGACGGTCGAGATTGATTTCGGGTGCGTTGTCGACTTCGGTGCCGATGTTTTCGGGGAGATAGCGCGCGGGGTCGGTTTCGAGCTCTTCGAGGAAGACGCCGTCCCGGGTAATCTTTGCCTTTATGTTGCGGTCGGCGGAGCAGGAGACGCCGATGCCGACGGGGCAGGAGGCGGCGTGGCGCGGCATGCGGATGACGCGGACATCGTGGCAGAAATATTTCCCGCCGAACTGGGCACCGATTTGGGAATCCTGTGCCATTTTTAGAATCTTCTGTTCCCACTCCAGATCGCGAAAAGCGCGGCCGGAGGCATCGCCCGAGGTGGGAAGATCGTCGAGTTCTCCGCAGGAGGCGAGCTTGACGGTTTTCATAGTGGTCTCAGCGGATGTTCCGCCGATGACGACGGCTAAATGATAGGGCGGGCAGGCGGCGGTGCCGAGGTTGAAGAGCTCGGCTTTCAGAAAGGCTTCGAGGCTCTCTTCGGTCAGGAGCGATTTGGTTTTCTGGAAGAGCATCGATTTATTGGCCGATCCACCACCTTTGGCGACAAAGAGCAGGTGGTATTCTGAGCCTTCGTCGGCATAGAGATCGATTTGCGCGGGCAGATTGTTGCCGGTGTTCTGTTCTTCAAACATAGAAAGCGGGGCGATCTGAGAATAGCGCAGATTAAAATCCTGAAAGCAGCGGTGGATGCCATTGGAGAGCGCTTTCTTTTCGTCAAACTCGGTCCAGACCTGCGCGCCCTTTTTCCCAACGACAATGGCGGTTCCGGTGTCTTGACAGAATGGGAGTTCGCCGATGGCGGAAATGACGGCGTTTTCAATCATACAACGGGCGACAAAGCGGTCGTTCTCGCTCGCTTCCGGATCGTCAAGAATGGCGGCGACCTGCGCCGAATGCGCAGGGCGGAGGTAGAACGAGACATCGCGGAATGCCTCATAGGCCAATCGCTCCAGCGCATCGGGTTCGATTACAATCAGCTCTCTGCCGTTGAACGATTCGGTGCGTACCCCGTCGGTTGTGACCAAACGGTAGGTCGTTCGGTCCTCCGCTGCATGTTGAATTGTGGGGCTGTAGATATAGTCGCTCATGGTTGAATGCTCCGTCGGTCGCGTATTGCGTAATGCGTATTGCGTAATGCGTAATGCGTAATGCGTATTGCGTAATGCGTAACACGTAATACGTAATACGTAATACCTAATGTCAGAGTGTGAGGATTGCGTCTCAAGTTTCAAGTTTCAAGTTCTGCGTATTTAATGCGTTAAAGGAGTTGCTCGTGCGGGCAGGATTCTTTAAATTTTTCGGCCTATAACAAGGAGATGAGAGAATGAATAGAATGACTGGGTTTGCTTGTTGTGCGGTAATGCTTGTGGGCAGTGCTTTCGCGCAGGCTGGGGATACCAATGTGACATGGAAGAGTAGCGTTTCGCTGGGTGCTTCGTTCAAAAGCGGGAATACGGATAAAACGCTCTACACGATGAATATTAAGCTCAATCGCTTTTCTCAGCGGTGCGATCTGATCAGCTCCCTCTATGGCGAACAGGGAGAAACCGAGGGCGAACAGACCGAGGGCCAGCTCCGTGGACAAGGCGACCTTCGCTATAAGTTTGCCCAAAAAAAATTCTATGGCGGTGTTTTTACGGAGGCTTATCATGATGCGATCAAAGAGGTGAACGCCCGGGTAAAGGTTGGTCCAAATCTTGGGGTCTATTTGATTGATAACGATAAAATGAAACTGGACCTCAGCGTGGGTCTCAATGAAGTCTATGAACGGACAGCGGCTGATGAGCGGGCCTTCGGTGAATGGCGTATTGCTGCGAACTATTCTTGGGATGTGTCGGAAAACTCCGACTATTACTTCAAAGCAGAATACAGTGCCGACGTTGAGGATGCGGAAGACGGAACCGGCCTGCTCGTGACCGGAGTGAAAAGCAAGGTCAGCGACAAACTTTCGCTTTTTGTTGAGTTGCGCGATGAATACGACAACATTCCCGATGGTCCTGGCATGGAACACAACGACGTTACCGTACTTGCCGGACTGACGTTCGATATTATGTAAAGCGTGACCCTTAAACCAGTGGTCCCTAAAACGGGTTAAGCCCGGTTCGTTGGGCGCCATAAACGCAGCGCGGCATAGCCGCAACCAATAAACACC
>CAYOBH010000225.1:611-2818 GCA_964402125.1 uncultured Verrucomicrobiota bacterium | reverse complement strand
CGAAGGTTGACCCCTCGAAAAAAGGCATTTTTGCCCGCGAATAGCGAAAGACGGGTTAGGCTCCAGCAACGCCGCTGTTATACGGTGGCGTTGTGCCGGCACGGATAACTGGAATTTTCGAATCCTTGGGTTGCGCAACTTTCTCAGGAATATTCCTTCAGGCGTTCAGCCAAGGTGGTCGTGCGCTCACGCGATTCCGAGCGCATTACCGCCAGACTGAGCGCCTTTTTGGTGCCGATGAGAACCACCAGTTTCTTGGCGCGGGTGATCGCGGTATAAATCAGACTGCGCTGGAGCAGCACGTAATGCTGCGTGTGCAGCGGAATGACCACGCACGGATATTCGCTGCCCTGACTCTTATGAATCGTGATGGCGTACGAAAGCGTCAGCTCATCCAGCTCACAAAAATCATACCCCACTTTCCGTCCGTCAAAGTCGACCACCAGCTCGCATGATTCAGCGTCAATCGTCGTAATGCGGCCGATATCGCCGTTGTAGACCTCTTTGTCATAGTCGTTTTCGGTCTGCATCACCTTATCGCCCACACGATAGATCAGCCCGAAGCGCTCCACTTCTTCGCCGCGCGGATTCAGCAGCCGCTGCAGCGTCTGATTCAGGTTACGCGCACCCAGCTCGCCCTTCTGCATCGGGGTGAGAACCTGAATTTGATTCCGCGGATCAAACCGAAACTTTTTTGGAATGGAATCCTTGATCATTTTCCCAAGGAGCCCCACAGCCTTCTGCGGATCATCGGCCTCCACAAAATAGCAGTCGCTCATTTCGCCCTCGGCGGGGAACTCCGGCATCTGACCTTGATTAATTCTGTGTGCGTTCGTGATGATTCGGCTCGTTGCCGCCTGACGGAACACCTCGTTCAGATGACTGACGGGAATGGTCTTTGAGCGAATAATATCCTGCAGCACACGGCCCGGACCGACCGATGGGAGCTGATCGGCATCGCCGACAATCACCACGGCCGCATGGAGCGGAACCGCATCAAACAGCTGTGACGCCAAGACCACATCGATCATGCTCGACTCATCCACAATCAGCACATCGCATTCGAGCGGATTGTCCGCCTTATGAATAAAGCCGCCCGTTCCGGGATTATACTGCAGCGTACGGTGAATCGTTTTGGCCTCCATGCCCGTCGTTTCGGCCATACGCTTTGCTGCCCGTCCCGTCGGAGCGCAGAGACTCACGCGCAATTTTTTGGCTTTGAAAACCATCAGCACCGAGTTGACCAACGTCGTCTTACCCACCCCCGGTCCGCCAGTAATCACCATCACCTTCGACTCAACCGCACTCTTCAGCGCCTCGCGTTGCGCATTCGCCAGCGCAATGCCGCTCTTCTGCTGAACCCACTGAAGCGCCTTCTGAAAATCGACCGGCGGACACGGATGGCGTCCCTGCGCCAGCGCTTGCAGCTGCTTAGCCAGATCGATTTCTGCAAAATAGAGCTTCGGCAGATAAACCAGCTCTCGCCCCTGCGCATCGGAGCGCAGAATCAGTCGATTGTTTTCAAGCGAATAGTCCAGCGCGCGCTCAACAATCATCAGATCAATTTCGAGCAGCTCCGCCGCGCGCGAAAGCAGATCGTTGCGCACATATGCGCAATGGCCGGCAGCCGTCAATTCGCCCAGTGTATATTCCAGACCAGCGCGAGCGCGCAGATCGGAATCCTTGCCGATGCTCAGCTTCATCGCAATCTGGTCGGCAATCACAAACCCGATGCCGCGGATATCGCGCGCTAGACAATAGGGATCGCGCTGGACCAATTCGATGGCCTTATCGCCATACGTTTTATGAATTCGAAACGCCCGCGCCGTACTGATTCCGTGGCTGAAGAGAAACGACATAATCTGCCGAACGTTCTTCTGCTCATCCCACGCCTTCTTAATATTTTCCCGACGCTGTTTCCCGATGCCCGGCACCTTCTGGAGTTTGGCCGAGGAATTTTCAATCACATCAAAAACATCGCGTCCGAACGTCTGCACCAGCCGTGCGGCATATTCCTTGCCGATGCCCTTCACCATGCCTGACGCCAGATATTTCTCAATCCCCTCCAGCGTATCCGGCTGCGACATCCGTATGCGCTCGGCTTTAAACTGCGGACCATGGCGCGGGTCCATCATCCATTCGCCGTCCGCCGCCATCCACTCGCCGGAACTGATCGACGACGTTGTTCCCGTAACCGTCACCAAATC
>CAYOBH010000225.1:0-601 GCA_964402125.1 uncultured Verrucomicrobiota bacterium | reverse complement strand
CCGTTTTCCTCGTTCTGAAAAACAACCCGCTCAACCTGTCCGTCCAGTTTTTCCATTTTACCCATCACCTTTTAGGCTGACGCAGACCTCACCCCTCTAAATCCAGCACCGTAACCCCAACAACTTCGGATTAAGGTATCACTGTTCGAGCAGTCGGCACAAGCCGGAGATTCTAAAGCGAGCCAACTTATCATCGCTGCGGCGGAGGGGGCAGCGGGTGAGATTGGAGTCCTGAAAAATCAGCGCAGGTTTTGGGTTTCAATGGTTGGCGGAAAGGGGTAAGTACTCTGCAAAGTTTTATCCAGTAATAAGGGAGAGTTGGTGTGAAGAAATTCAGAGTTGGAAAGGTTGCCTTTGGGGCAAAGGTGGAAACCAACGCCTGTAATTCGCCGGAGGGGATGGTCTGGATTCCCGCAGGAAGTTTCAGCATGGGCGACAGCATGAGGGACAATGTATTTGACGACGAACGGCCGGTGCATTCGGTCTCTGTGGACGGATTCTACATGGATCGCACTGAGGTGACGAAGGCGCAGTGGGACGTGGTCTACAGCTGGTCGGTGAAGAACGGCTATGGTTTCGACCATGCCGGTACCGGCAAAGC
>CAYOBH010000224.1:0-2823 GCA_964402125.1 uncultured Verrucomicrobiota bacterium | reverse complement strand
ACAGTGGACTGCAAATCCATTAACCAATGAGGAAATTGATTCCTTTAAGCAAAACTGTGCAGAACAAGGATTTACTCCGCAGAGCATTCTTCCTCACGACAGTTATCTGATCAACCTCGGCCATCCCCAAGCAGACGAGCTCAACAAATCGCGGGTCGCTTTTCTCGAGGAAATGCAGCGCTGCGAACAACTGGGGCTTGACCGCCTGAATTTTCATCCCGGCAGCCACCTGAAACAGACCACCGAATCCGAATGTCTGACCACCATCGCAGAATCTATTAACAGGGCACTCGACCAAACCTGCGGCGTTACCGCCGTCATCGAAAACACGGCAGGCCAAGGCTCCAATGTCGGATTTCGCTTTGAGCACCTCGCCGAGATCATCGATCAGGTGGAAGATAAATCGCGCGTCGGCGTCTGTCTTGACACGTGCCACAGCTTTGCCGCCGGATATGACCTGCTGACGTCCGATTCCTGTGCCGCTGTTTTCGCAGAGTTTGACCGCATTATCGGCTTCAGCTATTTGCGCGGAATGCACCTGAACGATTCAAAGAAAGGGCTGAACAGCCGCGTCGATCGTCATCACAGCCTGGGTCTCGGCCTTCTGGGAATGGAAGTGTTCAAGTTTATCATGAACGATCCTCGATTTGACGACATGCCGCTCATACTCGAAACCATTGACGAAACACGCTGGGCCGAAGAGATAAAACTGCTCCGCAGCTTTGCTTCCTGAGACTCCCTTCATTCACCTCTCTTGATTCTGAGTGTTTATATTCCCAAGTTTTACCAAACGCCCAAATCCATCAACCGGTTGCACCGCAAAAAAAGCGGAAAATCTTTTTGCAGGGAACCAACACAAGTGCAATTATGTGCAAATTGTCATGCAAAAATAGTCGCATGATAACGAGCACAATCTCTGAGGGCAGAGATGGGCTCAGGATAAGGGGTATTTAACAATAAGGAGATTGGTATGAAGCTGCGCAAATCAGCAAAATTTATGTTGGCAGTATGCGTATCCGTTGTTACAGCGGGGCATGCGGCCGTAATTGAAAAACCGGCCGTCATGAAAGAGGCGATGGTCACAGCAACCATCTCGGATCTTCACGGATTCATTAACGGAGTGGGAAGCGTGGCGGTACAGATTGATCCCACCATGAGCGGCGCAGCAATCAAAACTGCACTGGGATCAATGGTCGGCGACCTCGGACTGAACGGTTTTGAATCGGGAAAAGGTCTGGCGGTTGTAATGCTTGATCCTGAAAACTTTTTTGCCGTGGCGGAAATCAGTGCAGATAAACAGGAATTTTACACCCTCGCAGCCGAAGGTATGGACCTTGCAGCCAAGTATCAAGGCGGACTTTTGGTGGTCTGCATGGATCCGCTCCAGCTTGATCGCTTCGTTGGAATGGCCCCGGCCGTTCAGCAGCAACTCCTCTCGAAGCGCAGTCCTTCTCTGAAGGTAAGCTGCTCCCCCGCAGCACTGACAACCCAATTTGGCGACCTTATCGACATGGGTATGGAAGAACTGTTCAGTGAAGTCGTATCGGGATTGAGCGGAACTGAGGCCGCTCCGGTCGTAAAAATTCTGGAAGCTGAACTGCGCGTCCTGCTCTCCGTTGTCAAACAGTGCGAAGCCTACGAATTTGAAGTCACCCCGGTCGATGGTTCTGTCCGCATCGAGGAAACCTGCGTAGCGGTTGCAGGCAGCCGTCTGGAAAAACTGTTGAAAGCCCCGAAAATCAACAAAGCCAACTCCCAAATTCATGCCGGACTACTGGGCGGAGGCGCTATTGCTGTCGACGGTCTGATGGCCAACCCGGATGCGTTCACCACCTTCATTAACGACGAAGCCATGGCGCTCGCCAAAGAGATGAAAATTAGTGAGAGCGATCTCTCAAAATGGCTGAATACTATCAACAAATGGAAGGGACTCTACGGCGGTTCCTTCACGGGAACCATGAGCTTCGGTGGCGATTCCTTCATTGATGTTCGGGAAGTTGTAGAAATCAAGGATGCAGACAAAACGATGGCCCTGCTGAGCTCTATGAAAAGCGACATGGCCCCGATCTTTGACCTCTACGAGGAGCTCGGTGTTCCCATGACAATGGACTACAAGGAAAATGCTCGCACATACAAAGGCACCAAAATCCATCAGATCATCTTTGATTTCTCGGAACAGCCTGAAGAAGTACAGATGGCGCTGGAGATGATGAAACTGACCGACCTCACCGTGGAGTATGCGGTGGTTGATAACAAGATGGTCTCCACCATGGGCGGATCTATGGATCAGCTCATTGACCGGATCACAAGCAAAAATATCGCAACCCAACCGTTGCTCGCTCGCAGCGTCTTCCCTGCGGATGCCGTTCTTTACGCAGACATCGATTTATTAAAATATATCGAAGGCATTATTTCCCTTATACCGGAAGAAGCTGGAATGGAAGAAGCCGCAATGGAACAGGTAATGTCTATTCTCCAGACCCTCCGCGGTGTGGACCCGATCTCCATGGCCGCCTACGTTGAAAACGGTGCCGCCATGGGCAGCGTTATTATCCCGAAATCGCTGATTGCGAAAGTAGTTACGGCTATTCAGGAAGCTCAAAGCGCTGCGGAAGCAGAATTTGAAGCCATGATGATGGAAATGTCGTCGGATACAGAAATGGACATGTAATCATTCGTTTTCTCTGACCCAAAAAAACCGGCATTCGACTTCAATCGAATGTCGGTTTTTTTTTGCGCCTCAATCGGCGAGCGGATAGTGGCTTCGGTTGCGGTTACCCCCGATTTTCGGACCACTAGCTTAAGTGGAATTTGCGTTCTTGG
>CAYOBH010000223.1:0-2908 GCA_964402125.1 uncultured Verrucomicrobiota bacterium | reverse complement strand
CGGCTCTCGGATACAAAAACAACAAAGCTCCTTTTCGCCGACTCGCCGCGCTTTTTCCCCTTGCACGTATTCCCGCAGTAGCAGAAACCCCCGACGAAACCTATGCTCTACTCCTTGGGCTCTCTGGTCTGCTTCCCCAAAATCCTGATCCTGACTGGAGTACCAAAACGCGCATGTTTGTCCGGACACTCTGGGATTTTTGGTGGAAAAAGAACAATGATCTCTCCGAATTCTCCTTCAACTGGTCAGACTGGTCGCTTTCGGGTATCCGTCCAGCCAACCATCCGGTCCGTCGCCTTATGGCCGCAGCATATTATGCTTTTCGGATTCAATCCATTCCTCAAAATGCCGATCTATTGTCCTGTTTCCCCGTTAATTTTTGGACCACACACATCAGCTGGAAGCGAGAGTGTCCCCCAACCTCGCTCGTCGGAGAAGCGCGTGCACACGCCATGATTACCAACATTCTCGTTCCTTTCCGCGCGGCTATTGGCGAAACGAAACTCAATCTCCAGAATCTGCCCACCGAGCCGAGCAACAGCATTATTCGGCAAACCGCCCACACGCTATTCGGTCCCGATCACTCTCCCAAAGTCTACCGCTCCGCCCTGGCCCGGCAGGGCCTCATTCAGGTGTTCCACGACTACCTCGTCAGCCATCGGCTCAACGAGCTTACTGATCTCGTCTGATCCATTGGGAGGCATGGAGAAGAGCGACCTCTCGTCAACTCTCCTATTTGAAATGACCAAACAGTGGGCTCTTTTTCCGCTTTATTGTTTTCATCCGCACCGCAGTTCCTATTATAAGCAGCGTTTTAGGAGCCGTTATGGATTTGGAAGTTTGTGTTTTGGCGAGCGGGAGTTCCGGGAACTCTATTTACATCGCCTCCCCGAAAACCAGAATATTGATTGACGCCGGGTTGAGTGCCAAGCAGGTTGCCCTGCGTTTGGAGCAGATCGGTGTAGTCCCCGAAAGCATTAACGGCATCTGCGTTTCACATGAACACAGCGATCATGTCGGAGGCATCCGCGTTTTACAGAAGCGCCACGGCACTCCGGTCTATACTAATGCCGGCACCCTTAATGGAATTCGCCGACAACCGAAAGGCAGCGAAATTGCCGTACAGATATTTCAGACCGGCTCTCCGTTTACGATCGGCGACATTCGAGTTGAGCCTTTTTCCGTTCCACACGATGCGTACGAGCCGGTCGGTTTCCGTTTGCAGGCAGGCTCCTTTTGTGTGGGCGTTGTAACCGACCTAGGGATGAGCACCTCACTGATTCAGCAAAAGCTCAAAGGATGCAGTGCCATTGTATTGGAATCCAATCACGACGAAGATCTCCTGCGCGAGGCTCCTCGCCCGTGGTCGCTCAAACAGCGCATACGGAGCCGGCAAGGCCACCTCTCCAACATCGATGCTGCGCGCCTGATCGCGGAGTGTGCCACCGAACATCTCGAACACGTCTTTCTCGCCCATCTGAGCTCCGACTGTAACACGCCGGATACGGCCCTGCGCACGGTGGCTTCTCAGCTCCGACTCGACGGGCTCGGGCACATTAATCTGGAAGTCACAGGGGCCGCCGGTATCTCCACAATATGGCGTCCGGTGGGTCGATAGAGGACTTTCATCTTCCCAAGAAAGTTCACCCGACAAGCGCTCCATAAACAAAAAACCCCTCCGTTATGAAGAGGGGTTTTCTGCGAGACGGTTTGATCTTGCTTAGAAGCGATGCGTAATCTTACCGCTGATCATATACGCATTGTAACCGTCAGCAAACAGACCGTCTACGTCCAGACCCACTTCCGTTGACGAATTATTCCATTCGGAAAGGCGAATCCCCGCACCGATCTTGAAGAGGTTGTCTTCCGTTTCAATCATTGGAGTCTCAACGACGGTCGTACCGCCCAGGAAGCGGTATGTTTCCGGGTCCATATCTGCATTAAAATCATGGACTAAATGTGCACGAACTTCGGGCTGCATTAACACTTCATGACTGCTTAGATCAATCTTCCGGATCATCGTGAGCGTAGCGCCGACCGTACCGACCGAAGAAAATTGGTCGTAGGTGTCGTATTGCTTGGTCGGCAACAAAATAGAGGACTTTTCATCATACGAATCGCGGCTGTAGTACGTTCCCAGGAAGGAGGCCTCTGGGGTCAGCATAAGCCAATCGTTAAGCGCGATTCCATATCCACCCCCCACGTAAAAACCGAGTGCGTTCGCATCATAATTACCCGTGTATCTAAGGCCGCTGAACTCGGTGTCAACATTGTTCATTGCATAGTTCAGATTGAGGTCCATATAGGCATTCTCAATATACGCGGAGAGATATCCGATAAGATTGAGCGTATCAATTTTGGCATCATTTCCCGCATTCCCATTTACACTGCTTTGTGAAAATCCACCGGCAATACCAATCATCATATTATTTAAGCGTTTATCTACACCCAGCATTGCGCCGCCGGTGCCCACATCATAACCAGCAACCCCGTCAATCGTGTCCTGATGGGCCGTAGAACCGAATCCTTCTCCCCAAATCTGCCAAGATTCCGGCAAGCGAACGCCTGCCAAAGAGGCCCCTTCTTCGGCGTTGCGCATCGAACTGGCAACGTCGTCATATCCGTACCGACCTTCCACTCGATCAGAGAAAGAACGAAGCCCGTCGGTACTCATTTTTGATTCCACTCGATCGGAGAAGTTACGCAGGAAGTCCCACCCAGCAGCACCACTTGGGCCTGCAGCAGGATAACCCACGCCCTCATGGTTAAGATACGAGTGCGTGCGATTGTTGATCACGCCGACATAAACCTTCTGATTCGCTACCACCGACTTCGTGGACTGAGTCGTACGAATCAACCCATTGGTGAACGCGTTGCGCGCCGATTCAAGAGTCGTTGTCAACCCGCC
>CAYOBH010000222.1:0-2977 GCA_964402125.1 uncultured Verrucomicrobiota bacterium | reverse complement strand
TTTGATTTTGTTTATGCTCGTTTCGTTTTCCAACATTTAGAGCACCCAGAAAAGGCGTTGGAAAACATCTTGAAGGTACTTAGGCCGGGGGGGGTGCTCTGCATCACCGATATCGATGATAACTGGACCAGTTTTTCGCCCGAGAGCGATGCTTTTGTGAAATTTATTCGCAAAGCAGGGGCTGGCCAACGGCGGAAGGGGGGCAATCGATTGATCGGTTCGCAACTCTATGGCATGCTGAAGAACACTGGCTATCAGGATGTTTCAACAAATGTTCATCCACTCTCCTCAAAAGACCTTGGCATTCGTTATTTTCTCGGTATTGCTGTTCTTTTTCGGGTGGAAATGTTGAATGGCTTCCAAAAACTACTCGCACTAAACTGTCTTCGGAAAATAAAAAAAGCGGCCCAAGATGAACATGCTTGGGGAGCTGTAGGTGTTTTCGTGACGACCGGGCTAAAATCGTAATCTCATCTCCACTGAAAACGTAGTGTGGGTGGGGGTGGGAATTGTAGGGCGGCGCGAAGGGTCGAAGACCTTCGCGCCGAGTTCCGGGATGCGGTCGGGTGGAACGGGCCTAGCTAAAAGTTCAATTTCCGCGTTGACGGCCAACCTCGGCGGCTGGTTCGGTGTTCATCTTTTTGGGCGTATCCGCTGCAATTGCCGCAATGCTTTCTCTTTTTGAGTTGCCAAGATTTACTCTTCTTTTTCTCGAGTAAAGAGGTGCCTGAACGCTGCGGCACAGGAGTCGGCCAGACTGTACATCAGCGGTATCAAAATGAGGGTAAGGAGGGTGGATACGGCCAGTCCGAAAATGACCGCAATCGCCATCGGTGCCCACCAGGCAGAGGTGGAACCGCCGGTGGTAAAGCGGAGGGTGTGGATATTGAAACTCAAGCCGATCGCCATCGGAATCAGCCCGAGAATGGTTGTGATGGCGGTGAGCAGTACCGGGCGCAGGCGCAGGCGGCCTGCGTGGACGACCGCTTCGTTGGTGTTGAACCCCTGTTTCTTCAGCTGGTTGATACAGTCCACCAACACAATGGCATTGTTCACGACGATGCCCGCAAGGCTGATAATGCCTACACCGGTCATGATGATGCTGAAGGCCATGTTCGTGATCAGCAGTCCCCACATGACTCCAATGATGGAGAGCATAATGGAGGTAAAGATGATGAGGGGCAGGATCACCGAGTTAAATTGGATCACGAGAATCACCATAATACCCGCGAGCGCCAATAGGAACGCTTTGCCGAGAAATTCGGTGGACTCTTCCTGATCTTCATTGTCGCCGGTGTACGCAATGCTGTAGCCGGGCGGCAATTCAATTTGGTCAACGATCGGCATGATATCGGCCAGTAGTTCATTGGATTCGCGGCCGGCGGATTTGTTGCCCGTTATGGTGATCAGTCGCTTTTCATTTTTACGCTGGATCACGCCGCTGCCGGAGGTGTATTCAAACTTTCCGAGCGAGGAGAGGGGAACCGGGTCGCCGTCCTGAACGGGAATGGAAATTTCGTCGAGCAGGTTAAACTGATCGCGCGAGGTGAGTGGCAGACGAATAGTGATATCATACTCATCCTCGCCGGCACGGAATTTTCGAGTTGATTCGGTTCCGTAAATGGCTGTGCGCAGGAAAAATCCAATGCTTTCTGAATCCAGACCCAGAAGGCCGGCGCGCATGCGGTCGACGACAAACTGTAGTTCAGGCAGGGCATTTTCATAGTCTGAACGAAGGTCGACCAAGCCGGGAACCGTACTAATTCTTCGTTTAATTTCGGTGGCAATGTCGTTGAGCTGCTCAAAATCTTCTCCAGAGATTTCAATATTGACCGGCGGCTCTTGCGGTGGACCTTCCTCGAGTTGATCGATGGTGATTTCGGCACCGGGAATCTGTCCAATGCGTTCTCGGAATGTTTCAATCAGCTCAGAGGTGTTCCCTTTGCGTTCGTTTTCGTCAACAAATTCAATGTAGAACGAGCCGAGGTAGGTTCCACCGCCCGCAGCGGTAAAACCGCTAGAGAGACCTTGTCCTGCTGTGGCGAGAATAAACTTAACGTCGTCAAAGCCCTGGATACGGTTTTCGATCATTCGCATGGCGGCGTCGGTTTTTTCGATGGAAGCGCCTTCGGGGAAACGGACTTCGATCTGGGCTCCCCTCGGTTCGACGTTCGGAAACAAGACGGCTTCCTTGCCGAAGCGTCCGTAGATCTGTCCGGTGAGGATCAGTACGACGAAGCCGATCAATACAAACATGCCCCGATGGTTGAGTGCGCCGCGCAGCAGCGCTTCATAGCTGCGGACAAACGGATGCAGTTCGATACGGTCGTCGTCGAAGCGCAGTCGCCCTTTTTTGATGAGCACGGAACAGATGGCCGGATTAACGACCAGTGCAACAAAGAGCGAAGACGAGAGGGTAATAATCAGCGTCTGGGGAACGTAGCTCATGAAGTCGCCGATAATGTCGGGCCAGAAGAGCAGGGGAGAGAAGGCGGCGAGTGTGGTAAGCGTAGAGGTCAGGACCGGCCAGGCCACTTCAGCCGCGCCTTTACGCGCTGCCTCAAACTGAGAAAGTCCCTCACAGTGCAGTCGATAAATGTTTTCAACAATCACAATGCCGTTATCGACCAACATGCCGACCGCGAGAATCAGAGAAAAAAGCACCACCATATTCAGGGTAATGCCCATCATTGACATGATCGTGAAGGAGAGCAGCATCGACAGGGGAATGGCCATGCCGACGAACAGGCTGTTGCGGTGTCCCATGACGATGAACAGGACTACAATCACGAGGACAAAACCGGATACAATGTTGTTTTCCAGCTCCTCGAGCATATCTCGAATATAATCGGAGTCGTCCTGCACAATGGTGATTTTGATCTCGGTGGGCAGGTTCCGCTCCTCGAGCAGTTCCTTGATGGTATCGATCACCTTAACCGAGTTTTCGCCGGCGCGTTTGTAGATTTTAAGCGAGACC
>CAYOBH010000221.1:0-3065 GCA_964402125.1 uncultured Verrucomicrobiota bacterium | reverse complement strand
TGCGGCAAGAGTTCCCCAACCAGCTTTTGACGGAAAATGTTGAAGATCACCTGCAGCGACGCGATTCCTTCCTGCTCTAGGCAGAGCAGGCCTTCATCGACTGTTTCCACGCTGGCGCCAAAGGATTTGATGAGCCCCTCGCTTCTTAGAGCCCGCAGCCAATCGAAGACATCGCCTTGCCGCATCACCTCCATGGGGATGCAATGGAGCTGCAGCAGGTCGAGCGATTCAACGCCCAGCCTTTCGAGCGATCCCTCCACAGCGCGGCGCAGGGCGGCTTTGGAATAGCGGTTGGGAAAGACATCGTCGCCCCGCCCAAACTTAGTGGCCACCCGCACCGGGACATCGACATACCGCAGGAACTCGCCGATGATGCGTTCGCTCTTGCCCGAACCATACACGTCGGCCGTATCGAAAAACGTGATCCCCTGCGCCACGGCCTCGCGAAGAATCGCCAACCCTTCCTCGGTCGAGAACGACCTGCCCCAATCGGCCCCCAGCTGCCAGCAACCCAAACCAACCTCGCTCACCTCGAAGCCATTACGGCCCAGTCTTCTCTTGTTCATCTGCATCTCCCTTCCATCGATCCAAATTTTACCCCGCAGCTTGCTGCGAAAAATGTAGACGGCGCATATTGCTCCGTTGTGCTGAATCGGCAAGTAGATTCGCTGTGCATAACGAAGCTGGCGCGAAGCCATTCTCGAGCTTTCGGCTCTGGAAACCTGCGGAACAATTTCGAAGAACGAGAACGATGTCCCGTTCCTGACGAGAGCTATTTGCATTCGCAAATTATCTGCGCTACGCTTCGGGACCATTGAAGCATTCCCTACGGGAGCTATTTACATTCGCAAATTGTCTGCAGCTTCGCTTTCGGGTGGGTCTGCGACGCGGAAATTACTGAGAAAAATGGAGGAATACGATGGGCAATACGTTCAGCTACACGAATCGGAAGGGAAAGACCTATTTTTTCCGGGAGGTGGAAGGAAAGCGGGGCAAGCGGATTGCCTGCTCCACTAAGGAATCGGAAAGCGATCTTTCCGCGATTCCGGACACGCACGAGATTGTGGAAAGGCCGAACGGGCAGGTGTCGTGCCGCGTAAAAATGGCGAGCGATCTGTCGGAGGAGGAGATCGCGTTGGCGCGGGAGCTTTGCCCGAAGTTGGTGCGCAAGGGCGTGGAAACCGTAGTGGAGGTGAGGAAAAAGGAGCTGCTGATCCATTCGCGAGAATTCTCGGAATTGGAGGGGTTTGTCCGCAATTTTTCGGGTATCCGGCATGGAGCATTCGATGCGCTGGCCGCCCGTGTCCCGTTCCAGGCGGTGCTCAAGTTTGAACTGGTCGATCGAAAGAATCGGACATTCGCGGCACACCGCAGGTGTTGGATGGGCGGTCCATCGGATTGGCTGTTCCTTGGCAAAGGAACCCTCTCTGCCATGCTCAAGAAATATGTCGTTCACATTGAACAGGAATCGTTCTACAACCTGCTGTGAGCAAGCGCATGAGCACAAACCAATATAACCCAGAGAAGCATCATCGGCGCTCGGGCCGAAGAACTGCGGATTAACGCTGATGGATACGAATATGAGGAGAAGAAAAGGCGGGTGGGTTCCGGTTATTCGATATCCCGCTCCCGGAAACCCATCAGGAACAAAATGGCGTCGAGGCCCGTGGTTGAAATGGCGTGTTGTGCATTCTTTTTGACCAAAGGTTTTGCGTGGAAGGCAATTCCCAAGCCGGCAATGTTCAGCATGGGCAGGTCGTTGGAACCATCGCCCACAGCCACCGTCTGAGCCAAATCGATATCTTCTTTAAATGCAATGTTCCGAAGCAGTTCGGCTTTTTTTGCTCCGTCGATGATATCGCCCAAGTAGTTTCCGGTAAGTTTTCCGTCTTTAATTTCCAACTGATTGGCAAACACATAGTCGATGCCCAGTTTGTTTTGAACGTGCCTCCCAAAATAGGTGAAACCGCCCGAGAGAATGGCCGTCTTAAAGCCGTATTTTTTGAGGGTCCGGAACAGGCGCTCGGCCCCTTCGGTCAAAGGTAGGTTTTCGGCAATTTGAATCATCACTTTTTCGTCGAGGCCTTTGAGCAAGGCAACCCGCTGTTTGAAACTTTCGGCGAAATCGATTTCGCCTCGCATGGCCGCTTCGGTGATTTTGCTCACGGCATCGCCCACGCCGGCCCGATGCGCAAGTTCATCAATGACTTCGGTTTGTACCAGCGTAGAATCCATGTCGAAACAGACCAACCGGCGGGTACGCCGGTAAATATTGTCCGTTTGAAAAGCAATATCAACGCCTAGGCTGTGCGCAATGGTCATGAAACTGGATTTCATGGCAGCGGCGTCGAGGGGCTTGCCACGCACCAGAAATTCCACGCACGCTTTGGTGTCTTGAGACCGTTCGGTCAATTTGATACGTCCCGAAATGCGTGTAATTTTATCAATGTTAAGTTGTTGATGGTAAACAACCCGTGTCACTTCGGCAATGTGCTTGGCGGTGATGATAGGGCCCACCAACGTGATAATGTAGCGCTCCTTGCCCTGCCGGCCAACCCATTGGTTGTAGGCCTCCTCGGGAATGGGCGTGAACTTTATTTTGATGTCCAGCTCGTAGCTTTTGAACAGCAAATCCTTAAGAATGGGCGCCGATTCCGATTGGGCAGGCACTTCGAACAAGATGCCCAAGTCGAGGTTGTTGTGAATGACCGCCTGACCAATGTCGAGGATGTTGACATTGTATTGAGCGAGAATTTCGGTAAGCGACGAGGTTAGCCCCGGTTTGTCGTTACCATATATGTTGATCAGAATAATTTCGTGTTTTCTTTTCATATCAACGAATCTTTGTCCAATGGTTGCGGGTGAGTTTGTTTTTTACCGAATCAACTGCACGGGGCCCGAGCATAGGGGGGCGGGCGGGATGTGTCAACGTGCAGATCATTCTTAAAGGCCGTCGCTTTCTGTAGCCCTTCCGCTGCAACGAGGATGAATTGGCTCATAGAGCCAACGCTGCAACGATGCAAATTAAGATAGGCAGGCAGAATAGATTTCCGATTGAACCGCTC
>CAYOBH010000220.1:1714-3091 GCA_964402125.1 uncultured Verrucomicrobiota bacterium | reverse complement strand
GACCATCGTGAACAGGAGCAACAGTGGATGCTTTTTCATGGTTCGTCCTTTCTGTAAATTTTGAACGCCGAGATAATGCTACGCCAAATCGCCACGTGTGTCACAGAGATGTAAAAAAGGTGTAAAAAATTGTTCACAATGGAGGCTTTGCCTTTCCGCTATGCCTGAAATAGAGGGACGTGTGTTGCACAAACAGAACAGGTTAAAATTATGACTGGCCATTTCCTTCGCCAATGGGCCTAATCACTGCCCGTAAATTCCGAACAAACCGGTGCTGCATATATCACCGCTAGAGCTGCTCAGGCAGACCGCTGACGTTGATTCAAGGGAGCTTACTGATGCGTATATTTTATCATCCAGTGTTTAACCTCATTCTGGGCATACTCATAGGCCTTGTTTCACGCTACTATGTGGACCTCATTTATGAACAGATGCGTAATGGGGGACTTACGCCGTCATTGCCCTTTGTGCATACAGACGAAGCTGGGAAGCCGCTTGCCACAGATGTGTATTTGATCCCTCTGGAGGGGTTTTCTGTAAGCGCAGCTGCTGACCTAGCTCGGTTTCTATCTGAATATTACAACATTTCGGTCAAGGAGACGGCGTATATGCCACTGCCTGAAGATGCATTTGATAAAGACCGAGAACAGTATGTCGCTGATGACCTATATCCGTATCTTTATGACTGCGTTAAAAGATTAGGGAGCACGAATAAAAACGCTCTATATATTGCACTCTTGGCCGGAGATATGTATGACAGGAATTCATCATGGAACTTCGCCTTCCAACTCGGATATTCTGGGAATATTTCCATTATAGCGACCGACAGGATGGTGCCCTACGGAGTCACTAGTCGTAGACACGCCGAGGCAATTTACGGAGACCGATTAAGCAAAATGCTGATTCGCACCATAAGTGAAAGACTGTATGGTATAGGCCGTTCCATCGATCCTGAGAGTGTTATGTATGCGCCCATCATGAGCGTTGATGACATAGATAGGATGCGCGTACCAAAAAGTGGAAGCATCCAAGATATAGAGGAATAGATGCTCACGACCAGTGAGTGCAGAGGATTTTAAAGCAGCTCCGGATCGACGGTGAGGTTTTCCATGATGTATTCGCGGCGCTCTGGCGTGTTTTTGCCCATGTAAAAGGTAATTACTTCAGAAACATAATGATCGCCCTCAACAGAGACATTAGTCAGGCGCATACCGTCGTCGCTGATAAAATCCTTAAACTCCTTGGGGGAGATTTCTCCGAGTCCTTTGAATCGGGTGATTTCTGCTCCGTGGCCCAGTTTTTCGAGCGCGTTGATGCGTTCAGTTTCGGAGTAGCAGTAGATCGTCTCCTTTTTATTGCGGACGCGGAAGAGGGGCG
>CAYOBH010000220.1:0-1704 GCA_964402125.1 uncultured Verrucomicrobiota bacterium | reverse complement strand
GGGCGTTTCAAGAATTTTCAGATGCCCGCGTTTGACGAGTGGGTCAAAAAATCGAAGGAATAACGTGATCATCAAGTTGCGGATGTGCAGACCGTCGACATCGGCGTCGGTGGCAAGGATGACGTTATTGTAGCGCAGGTTGTCGACGCTCTCTTCTATGTCGAGCGCACGCATCAGGTTGTAGATTTCAACATTTTTATAGAGTGCATCGCGCTTGAGATCGCAGACATTGAGCGGTTTCCCTTTAAGGGTGAAGATGGCTTGGTTGTTGGCATCGCGGCAGCTCACCAGCGAGCCCGCAGCGGACTGTCCTTCGGTGATGAAAATCTGCGTTTCAAGCCCTTTTTCCTTTTCCAGGTTATAGTGGTTCTTGCAGTCCTTAAGCTGCGGAATGCGGATGGAAACCGATCGTGAGCGCTCGCGGGCCAGCTTTTTGACGCTATTGAGCTCCTTCCTCAATTTTTGCGTTTCCTCGATCTTGGTGACCAACTTCTTTGCATCGTCGGGGTTTTTATGCAGCAGCTCGGCTACGGCCTGCGAAATACGGGCAACGAGGTCGGAGCGGATTTCGGTGTTTCCGAGTTTGTTTTTGGTCTGGCTCTCGAAGATGGGTTCTTTCAGGCGGATGGCCACTGCCGCGAGTATGCCTTCGCGCACGTCATCGCCATCAAATTTTTTGGAGGCATAATCATTGACGCCGCGCAGGAGCCCTTCGCGGAAGGCCGAGAGGTGTGTGCCGCCGTCGGAGGTGAATTGGCCGTTCACGAAGGAGTAATACTCTTCCGAAAAGCGATTGGTGTGCGTGAATGCAAATTCGAGCGTTGAGTCCGCATATTGAAACGGCGGATATATTTTTTCGTACTGGCTTTCGTCGCGAATCAGATCAAGCAGGCCTCCTTTGCACTGGAACAGCTCGCCGTTAAACCAAATCTTCAATTTGGCGTTGAGATAGGCGTAGAAGCGCAGGCGCCGCGCCAGATGATCCGCGTTGAATGCAAATTTTTTGAAGATTTCTTCATCAGGAGAAAAGGCGACCAGCGTGCCGTTGGGTTCACTGGTATTTCCTGACTCTTCGCGTATCAGATTTCCGCGCTCAAACTCGGCTTCCACATATTCTCCGTCGCGGTGGCTGCGGACGAGGAAATAAGAGGAGAGCGCATTGACTGCTTTGGTGCCGACTCCGTTAAGGCCGACGCTGAACTGAAAAACGTCGTCGTTATACTTTGCGCCGGTGTTGATTTTAGAAACGCAGTCGATCACTTTGCCCAGTGGAATGCCGCGGCCATAGTCGCGAATCGTCACCATGTCGTCCTCGATCGATACGTCGATCCGTCCGCCGTGTCCCATGATAAACTCGTCGATACCGTTGTCGATGACCTCTTTGACGAGGATATATATGCCGTCGTCATAATGGGCGCCACTGCCGGTTCGGCCAATGTACATACCCGTACGCAGACGAATATGTTCGAGCGATGAAAGGGTCTTGATCTTGTCTTCCGTATATTCGTGATTATTAGTAGCGGTCATGGGCTGAATTCCTCGTATGCCACAAGATAGGGTTGTGGCTAACCTTCAAAAGCGCACAACATAGAACTTTTCCCTCCGCCCTTCAAGTGGTTCGCCCGCTTTTTCTAGTACAGCCTGCGTTACGGTGAATTGACAAACTAAGTGAGCCTCCCCCCGGAACGGAAGGAGCTCATTTAC
>CAYOBH010000219.1:0-3159 GCA_964402125.1 uncultured Verrucomicrobiota bacterium | reverse complement strand
ATCAATGCCGGGAAGATCGATGGCCATCGGGTCAGACCAAGGTCCGGCAGGATCTGAGGCGGTCATATAAAAGTTACCCATCCCGTTGATGTCGGTGGTGATCATGTAGAAGGTTCCTTCGTGATACCGAATCGTGCAGGCATAAATATTCATGCCCTGCGGAAACTGCTCCTTACGATGAATGCAGTGACCGATCAGCTCCCAGTTGACCAAATCCTTACTGTGATACACCGGAATGCCCGGAAAATATTCAAAGGTGGACGTCACCAAATAGTAGTCCTCCCCGGCGCGGCAGACGCTCGGATCGGAATGAAATCCCGGAAGCACAGGATTATTATACGTAATCGGTTCATCCGGATTCGGATTGATCGCAAAAGGATTATTATGCACCTGCGCATTCACCACCGCGTATCCCAAGAAAAACATCGAAACAATTATACTTTTTTTCATACAGATTCCTTTCGTCAATCCGCTGTCTATCATCCTCATATCTACTTTTTACTAAACCGAACCGCCGCACCGCCGCCGGGAGCGAGCTTCAGGCTCAACGTATCCTCTGCCGTCACCGTCTTCTTCGAAATGGTCACCTGATCGGCCTTGTTCTTCCATGTAATACCGTCCGCATCCGCATAGATTTCGGCCAAATATTCCGCGTTCTCATCAAGGAACGAGAGGGAAACCTCAAAACTGCGGGGATCTTCGTTGGTCAGGCTGCCCAGATACCAGTCGTCGCTGTAGCGGTCTTTCCGCACGGTCGTGATATATTCACCGATCTCCGCGTTCAGCACTTGGGTATCGTACCAATCGACGGGCACATCCTGCAGGAATTTGAACGCCGGATGGTCCACATAGTTTTGCGGCAGAT
The DNA here is from genome assembly GCA_964402125.1 of uncultured Verrucomicrobiota bacterium. Taxonomy (GTDB): domain Bacteria; phylum Verrucomicrobiota; class Kiritimatiellia; order Kiritimatiellales; family Pontiellaceae; genus Pontiella. The sequence continues at coordinate 2,294 of CAYOBH010000219.1, read as the reverse complement.
CGGCGAGCATCTGAATTGGAGAATAGAGCACGACATAGAGCGACAGCTGCTTGGCCAATGTGGTGTGCACATCGCGCCCCGGATACCCTTGCGAGATTCCAAGATCAAAAATGCCCGGCGTAAAATCCATCGGCCCGCTCAGCATCCGGGTGAACGGAATGGTGGCGGTGTGCGACGGCGGGTTGCCCTCGCTCCATGCATCATATTCCTGACCGCGCGCGCCCTCCCGAGAGATCATATTCGGATAGGTCCGGCGCTCTCCGGTGTCCTTGATCGGCTCATGGAAGTTGACCGTCAACTGATACTCCGCTGCCTTTTTGAGTACTTCGCGGTAATAATTCACCCCAAACTGCCCGTGATGCCACTCCTCCATATTGAGCCGCGAGCCGACCTGACCTATCTTAATATCGTGCATGCCCATCGATTTATACAGCGCCATGCCGTCGTCGATCTGCTTGCGATAGTTGATAATGTTGGAGCCCGTCTCGTGATATCCAATAATGCTGACTCCCTTTTCGCGAGCATAGTCGGTCACTTTCTTGAGATCAAAACCGTCGGCCTCCTCAGTAAAACTAAACATATGCATGGCATTTTCATACCACGCCTCCGTCCAGCCTTTATTCCATCCTTCAATCAGCAGGTGGTCTATGCCCAGCTTTTCGCAGTAATCAATGTATTCGATCGCATTCTTCGTCGTTGCGCCCTGTTTGACACTCTCCCAGAACGTGTATTTTCCAATATGCATCCCCCACCAAATGCCCAGATATTTGTACGGCTTGATCCACGATGTGTCCTCCAGAACCGGCTCATCGTTCAGATTCAGAATTAGATAGGAGGTAATCAGCCCGCCGGCGTCTTCCGATATCTGCAGCGTACGCCACGGCGAAATAAACTCGCCCGTTGTTTTAACCCGATCCCCGTCGGCCCACGGAATCAGCTCCGCCTTTAAATGCGCTCCATCCGTATGTGCCAACGCCATGCCGGCAAAATCCACCAGACGCGCTTCGTGAAAGCTGAGGTACAGTCCATTGTCGCTCTTAATAGTCAACGGCGTGTGTACCTTATCCAGTTCAGTGATTTTTGACTTGGTCGTCAGATATTCATAGCGATTATCCTGATACGCCCCGATCCACCAAGCCTCGCCATCGGCGGAGAGATTGAATTCGGTCAGCTCGTCCATAATCACCAGATCGCTCTCGCCCTGTTGAGGATAGAGATAGCGGAAGGCAATTCCGTCGTCGAATGCGCGAAATTCAATATTGAGCGTACGCTTCTTTCCGCTCGTCTCGCGTAGTGAAACCGCCAATTGGTTATACTGGTTGCGAATCTCCTGCTTCTCGCCCCAAACCTGCGTCCAGGTTTCGTCTAAGCTCGTCACCTTCGCCGATGCCAGCTCCATGGTGCCCAACGAAGCATAGCCCGGTTTAAACACAAATCCCATGGCCGACGGATCAATTATATCCTTATCCACTCGGGTAACTCGATACATGGGTTTGCCTTCCGCCATCCAGAAATGAACGACATTCTTCCCGTCCGGTGAAACCAGCTGCAGCACTTCATCGGCAGCTCTTGTCATACCGCCGCTAGATAAAAATACCGCTGCAAAAGCGATGAAAAGCCCTTTCACACCCAATCCTGTTTTCATGATGCCACCCCAAGCTTACCGTTCACAGACCCAATCAACCGCCAACTTAATCGCGCAAAACTCTCGCCCAAACCCGTAAAATCGTTCAATCCCATCAGGTGCCTTAATTTCCGAATACCAAGTTTATCTACAGCACTTCCACCTCTTAAAGCGACAACCCGCCCAATCTTCAAGCCAGAAAATTTCAACAAAAGGAAAAATACAACCCGCCCAAGAAGATCGTTCCACATCACAACATGACCTTAATCCAACGGTTTGGCCCTATTCCAAATAAAAGCATTCTGCCCGAAAATGATCCTGCCTACATTCATGCCCTTGCACACTTCGCGTCTTCTCTTCTTAGCGGTCAAAATTATTCACCACCCGCTGCGCTCATGGACTCGGACCTTCAGAGTTTAAACCGCGCAAAGCCGCCAAGACGCAAGAGAGGATAGAGATATCTGGGCAAAATGATTTGGAGGCAGAATGATTTTCAATTCGTTGCTTTTCATTCATTCGTTGCAATCTGATCTCCAGACAAGCTAACCAGTACAGCCTGCGCAACGCGCCGGCTCATGCACATTCGGTCTATTCCCCAAAACGCCACCGACGTAGCGGGGGCGCGTTTACCATGTCCGAAAAACAGGTTTGCGCTGCCTCAGGGCGGAGC
>CAYOBH010000218.1:0-3223 GCA_964402125.1 uncultured Verrucomicrobiota bacterium | reverse complement strand
AAAGACGCGCTCGGTGGAGGCCAGGGCAACTTGGAAGGAGCCCGCCTTGTCGGAAAGGGAGCCGAGCGGGTGGAAAAAGTTCTGGACGTAAGCAAGGAAGGCGATGAATGTGCCGAGAGTGATGGAGGTGGAACCATTCAGAATGGCAAGGCCGCCGACGGCGAGGGTGATGAGGATGGAGAGGGTTTGGCCAATTTCCACGGTGGGGAAATAGAGGCTAAACCAGCGGACTTCGTCAAAATAGGCCGAGCGCAGGTGTTGGTTGCGCTGAACAAACTCTTCCTGTGCCTGCGCCTCGCGGTTAAAAAGCTGGATGGTGGTCATGCCGGTCAGGTCTTCCTGTACGAGGGCGTTAATGCGCGATTGGCGGTCGCGGATGTCGCGGTTGGCATTACGCAGGCGCGCGTTGATGTAGACCATGGCGGCAAAGAGAATCGGCAATGTAGCAAAGATGGAGATGGAGAGGAGCGGGCTTAGGTAAATCATGTAGCCCATAATGCCGAAGAGCATGGCGAGGTCGGCGATCGAGCCGACGACCGCTTCGGTAACAAAATACTGGAGCCGCTCAATGTCGGATGTGGCGCGAGACATAAGGGTGCCGACGGCGGTTTTATCGAAAAACTCCTGATGCAGCCGTAAAACTTTACGGAAGATGTCGAGCCGCAGATCATAAATGATTTTCTGTCCAATCCATGCGGTGAGGAGCGATTGGATGTAGCGGACAAGGTGACCCAGAGCGGCGAAGCTCAGATAAATGAGGCCGAGGAACGAGAGCTTACGGATTCGCTCCGCCGCCGATGTTGTTCCATCGACTAGGCAGTCGTCGGTCATGCGCTGAAGGATCAGCGGCAGGCTGTTGACCAGCAGCGTCATGCTGAGAATAAGCGCGAGCGAAAACAGGAGACCGCGCCAGTGGGGCAGGACATAAGCAAGGAGGCGTTTGGCTATCTTCATTCGTCCGCCTCCAGTTTTTCCTGTAGTTGCTGCATGGTGTTGAGTTCGGCATAGTAGCCGGGCACCTGAATGAGCTCCTCATGGGTGCCGTGCTGCGTGATCCGCCCATTTTCAATCACAACGATTTCGTCGGAATAGCGGAGTGTGGAAACGCGGTGGCTGACAAAAAGGGTGGTGCGCTCGGCCATGACGGGCTGGAGCTTTTTCATAATGGCGGCTTCAGTTTGGGTATCCACGGCGGAGAGCACGTCGTCGAGAATCAGAATGTCCGGACGGCGGGCAATGGCGCGGCTGATCGAGGTGCGCTGACGCTGGCCGCCGGATAGCGTTACGCCGCGCTCGCCGAGGATGGTTTGGTAGCGGTCGGGAAAGGTTTCAATGTCGCCGTGCAGGTGAGCAATATCGGCGGCCCATCCGATGGTGCCCATGTCGGGATCGTCGATGCCGAATCCAATGTTGTGCTCCAGCGTTCTAGAAAAGAGAACAGGTTCCTGCGCCGCATAGCCGATCATGCCGCGCAGTACACGGAGCGGTAGTGTGCGAAGATCCTTGCCGTCGAGCAAAATCTCGCCGCGCGTAGGGTCCAGCAGGCGAGCGACCAGCGAGGTCATCAGCGTCTTCCCGCTGCCGGTGGGACCGGTAATCCCCAGCGTGGTGCCCATTGGAATATCCAGATTAATCTCCTTAAGCAGCAGTTGTCCGCCGATTTCCACATCAACATTCCGGAAGCGGATCGAGGCTTTCGGTTTTTCGGGGGTGGCTACGTCGGCGTGCGGCTCGGTAATTTCGGGTTGGGTGTCGAGGATATCTCTCACTCGGATCCAGCTGACTTTTCCGCGTTGGACCATGCTGGTGACAAAGCTCAGCGCCAGTAGCGGCCAGCGGAGAAAGGCAAGATATTGGATAAACTGCATCAGTGTTCCGATAGTCAACGTTCCTTCAATAATCCGCTTTCCTCCGACAATGAAGGTGAGGATGGTGCCGACACTGAAGCAAAAGTCCACAAACGGCCAGAGGAGCTGACGCGAGCGCTGCATCCGCATGGTCTTACGAATGAGCTCGCTGTTGAGCGCTTCAAAGTCGCTGTTACGCCGGCGTTCGAGGGCAAACCCTTTCAGGCAGCGGATGCCCGAAAAGGTCTCATGACAATAGTTGGAAACCTCGGAAACATGCTCCTGAAGTGCCTGCTGATGACGACGCACAAATTGAAGCACCAGAAAAAAGATGAGCGACATCGGTGCAAAAATAGAAAAGATAATTCCGGCGAGCTGCCGATCCGTCATCAGCATAACCACTGCAGCGGAGACCAGCGCGATCAGTGTCCGTGAGCCCTGAAGCAGACCTTGGCCGATGGCATCGCGTATAATGGTAATGTCCGAGGAAAGTTTGGTCATCAGATCGCCGGTGCGTTCGCGGCGGTAAAATGATTGGTCGAGCCGCGTCAAATGTTCAAAAAGATCGTTGCGCAGATCATATTCAACCATGTGCGAAAGCTTCATCGGGATTTTCCGGATCAGCCGGGAAAAGATAATCGCCACGGCGCCCACTGCGATGAAGAGGCCGATACGCCGCCAAAGCCGTTCGGGGGTCAGCGTTCCGTTTTCCAGATCTTCAATCACCAGCCGCATGATGTAGGGCAGCGTCAGACTGCTCCATACTGTCAGCAGACCACAAAGCGCTGTGGCCGCAATCGCAAAGCGATGCGGAACAAAATAATGCATCAGGCTGGATTTTTTCGTGTTAATGCGGAGATGGCCTTCCAAAAGCGCACAAGGGTAGTTTCTTCCCTTTGTTTTACAAGCCCGCAGTTACAGTGGGTTAAACGAACGCAATTATCGCACGGAGAATGAATCGTCTGGGCGCATTTTTCTGCTGTTTTCGGCACAGTGTGACTGGGGGAAAAGTTGCATCGTCGGAGACGCGTCGTCCTCGTCGCGTAAAAACGAGAACCGGGGAGATTGACCGCGAAACACCCGAAATTGCGTGAAAGGGTTCTTTCAAAAATCCGAGGAGCCTAGAGCGGTACAGCCTGCACTACGTGCTGGCTCATGCACTCTCGAATGAGGTTGTATCGCTGTATCCGTCTCCATCTGCGTTAATCAGCGGTTCTTACCCCCACGCACCCTCAGTTTCATTTTCACCACCCGCTACGCTGAAGGCACGAAGTTTACGAAGGGAGATTCGGCAAAATGATGTAGTGCCACATACGAAGTAAGTCTGGAGCACAGCGACGGCAGCGAAGCGGAAATAATGCCCATTCGCTGCTTTT
>CAYOBH010000217.1:0-3241 GCA_964402125.1 uncultured Verrucomicrobiota bacterium | reverse complement strand
GGTTGTACTGAGCCTTGGCGAAGCCTTGCTCTGCGGCCTTGCGGTACCACTTCACTGCCTCTTCGTAATCCTGCGGAACGCCTTCGCCATTTGAATAGCAGTTCCCGAGGTTGTACTGTGCTTCGGCGTGGTCTTGCCATGCGGCCTTGCGGAACCAATTCGCCGCCTCCACGTAATCCTGCGTGATGCCTATGCCTTGTTTATAGCAGAACCCGAGGTTGTACTGCGCATCGGCGTCGTTTTGGTCTGCGGCCTTGCGCCACCACTTCGCCGACTCCTCAACATTCTGCACGACGCCTTTTCCAGAAGCATAGCAGTCCCCGAGATTCTTTTGGGCCTTGGCGTGGCCTTGCTCTGCAGCCTTGCGGTACCACGTCACCGATTCCTCACAATCCTGCATGACGCCTTTGCCTTTTTCGTAGCAAAGCCCGAGGTTGTACTGAGCCTCGGCGTCGCCTTGTTCTGCGGCCTTGAGATAACTGTTTGCATCGACAGCAGCTTCTACATTTTTGGAGGTTTTCGACTCTGCTGGCGTTTCGTCCGAACACGAAACCAATGTGATCGGCAGGACAAGTATAAGCAGTGCGGCCAAATATTTCGTTTTCATCTCATTCTCCTGTAAATGCGTCGTTCATCCCTCATTTTTCGAAAAACCGCTTCATTAAAACCACGATGGGAAACAGGCACACCAAGGGCAAGAATGGCTTATTTCCGCAAGTTGAATAACCACAAAACAACGTACACCCATTTGCAGACCAGTCAAGAAGGGATTCCGTGGGGAACAGAGGGACGATTGAGGATTGAGGAGTGACGAATGCCGATTGAGGAGTGTCGAAGAACCGCTCCTCCGTCGCTATTTCCCTTCGAGAAATTAGCTGCGCTACGCTTCTGGGTAGAAAATAATTCGGGTTCACGTCTGGTGTAATCATTTTGTCCTAATTATTTTGTCACCCTCCCTTCCTGCATAGCGCATTTAAAAATGAACTATAGCCCTTGGAGTGAAATGTGGGGTAGGCATCCCTGACTGCCTTGCTGTATCGCGCCTCGTCGTATCGCGGGCATCCTGCCTGCCTTGCCGTATCGCGGGGTTCTCTGTCGCAAACTCCAGAATGGCTTTGCGACTGCTTCGTTTTGCGAAGGTGCACAACGGAGCAGGATGCTCCGTCTACGGTTTGGCGAAGGTGCATAACGGAGCAGGATGCTCCGTCTACGGTTTTGCGAAGGTGCACAACGGAGCAGGATGCTACGTCTACGGTTTCGCGAAGGTGCATAACGGAGCAGGATGCTTCGTCTACGGTTTTGGGGAATGCGCCATAGAAGATTTGTTTGTAGTTCACGCTTTAGCGTGTCCCGTGTCAGTACGTTTTCCATACAGCTTGAAGGCCGAACTACATGCTTTCTTCGCTCTGCGGTTTGAAGAAGCGCATTTCATATTCATTATGACTAAAAAAGACGCCCTCCCGCTTGCGCAGGAAGGCGTTGTTCAATGCAGGTTCAAGGCCGCTTAGCGCGACTTCATGTTCTGCATGGCGGCGCGAAGCTCTTCGCCGATGATTTCCACTTCGTGGTAGCGGATTTCGGCGTTGATTTCGATGAGCGTTTTGTTGTCGACCGCGTTGTTTTTCAGATCCAACCCTTTACCGATAACGTCGATATCGATCTTGCTCATGAAGTCCTTGAGGAGCGGAACGCACGCGTGAGCGAAGAGGTAGCAGCCGTATTCGGCGGTGTCGGAAATGATGCGATTCATTTCGAACAGCTTCTTGCGCGCAATCGTGTTGGCGATGAGCGGTGTTTCATGGAGCGATTCGTAATAGGCCGATTCCGGCTGGATGCCGACTTCAACCATCGCTTCAAAGGCAAGCTCAACACCAGCTTTGACCATAGCAACCATGAGGATGGCTTTGTCGAAGTATTCCTGCTCGGTGATAACTTCATCTGTGGCCGGAGTCTTTTCGAATTCGGTTTCGCCGGTCGCCGCGCGCCAGCCCAGCAGCTGGGCATCGTCGTTGGCCCAGTCTTCCATCATGGTGCGGGAAAATTCGCCGGTAATGATGTCGTCCATGTGCTTTTCGAACAGCGGGCGCATAATCATCTTCAGCTCTTCAGCCAGCTCAAAGGCTTTAATCTTTGCCGGGTTGGAGAGGCGATCCATCATGTTGGTGATACCGCCCTGTTTCAGTGCTTCCGTGATGGTTTCCCAGCCGTACTGAATCAGCTTAACCGCCCAGTTTTTATCGATGCCGTTTTCCGTCATCTTGTCGTAGCAGAGCAGGGCGCCGGCTTGGAGCATACCGCAGAGGATAGTCTGCTCGCCCATGAGGTCAGATTTGACTTCAGCGACAAAGGAAGATTCAAGAACACCAGCGTGGTGTCCGCCCTGTGCAACACAGAGAGCCTTGGCAATTTCCATGCCGTCACCGTTCGGATCGTTTTCGCGATGGCAGGCAATGAGGGTCGGTACGCCGAATCCGCGCTTGTATTCTTCGCGGACTTCAGAGCCGGGCGACTTCGGAGCGACCATGATCACGGTCAGGTCTTTACGGATCTGCGTGCCTTCTTCAACAATATTGAAGCCGTGGGCGTAGCAGAAGGTGGCGCCCTTCTTCATCAGCGGAACAACGGTTTCAACCACGTTGGTGTGCTGCTTGTCGGGAGCAAGGTTCATAACGATATCGGCGGTCGGGAGCATTTCCTCGTAGGTGCCGACGTTGAAGCCGTTTTCGGTGGCGTTCAGGTAGGACTGACGCTTTTCTTTGATCGCCGCAGCGCGCAGCGTATAGGAAACATCGAGCCCGCTGTCGCGCATATTCAGTCCCTGATTCAGGCCCTGAGCGCCACAGCCGACGATAACGATCTTTTTGCCTTTGGCATATTCGCATCCGTTCGCAAATTCAGAAGCGTCCATAAAGCGGCAGGTGCCGAGTTCTTTCAGCTTAAGGCGCATCGGAAGCGTGTTGAAATAATTTTTTCCCATTGTTTTCTCCTTGTTTGGTTCGAATTTGCGGAGCTTACTGAAACCTCCATGTTGCGTAAATTGAATTGTTCGGTATGCTATATTTCATCAGACGAAACAAAATATAAGCGACTCAATTCTAAAAACGGGTGACACGAAACCGTTTTCGAGGGTGAATTTTGTGGATTGTTTCGGGTTTCGGAATTCAGGCTTAGCGCATTTCCCGAATCACATGTCGTATCACGTTTTTGTAGGGCTGGAATGGGCAACGCCCTTCCAGCCATG
>CAYOBH010000216.1:0-3266 GCA_964402125.1 uncultured Verrucomicrobiota bacterium | reverse complement strand
GAAAACTGAACCGACTCCGCTCCAGTTTCCTTCATTACGCGGAAGGCGGAATAAAAATAATAGACCGTCTGCGCCAGCACACGCGCCCAGTTGACCGAGTTGACTGATCCCAGCGAATACTCGGTTTTGAACGGGACATCTGCAAAGGTGGTTTTCATGATGCTCTGGCAGTCGTCGAACGTGCCGTCAACCGCCAAATTAAATACGTTTGGATCAAGCACGCTGGTCATCTGCTTTTCCTGCAGTGGACTGGTGCGACCCGCCGGATGCATCACAAAAATATTAATGTTCGGCTTTCCACGTACGCCGTGAATCGCTGCGCTGCCCGTGTCGCCGCTCGTTGCGCCGAGAATATTCAGTTTACCGCCGCGCCGCTCGAGGATGTAGGCAAACAGATTGCCCAAAAACTGCAGCGCCACGTCCTTAAAGGCCAACGTCGGTCCGTGGAACAGTTCCAAAATATAGAGGTCACCCACTTTCACCGAAGGCGCCACTTCCGGATGCTCGAACGTGGCATAGCTGTCATTGATGAGCTGACGCAGCTCCTCCGCCGGAATATCCGTGGCAAACAGACTCATTACCTCAAAAGCCAGCTCCGCGTAGGAAAGATCCTTCCAGTGCTCCAGCTTATCCGAAATATTCGGCAGCGTCTCCGGCAGAAGCAAACCGCCATCCGGTGCCAGCCCCGTCATCACTGCATCCTGAAAACCAATCGGGTCCATCTGCCCGCGCGTACTGATATAATTCATAGTAATCACTCCAAAAATCAATCGAGGCGGGATCATTTAATATAATCCCGCCCCTTGGAAGTATAAATTCGTCCGAAGAAATCTACCGCTGTGAGGTTATTGCGTTAACGGCGGGTAATAGTTATTTTGACTTGGTTGCTCGGGCAGTTCCTTCTCGATATGCTTTCTAATGCCTTCCGTAATGGCTGATGGCAACTCCTGCTTCACTTGCGCCATTATCTCGTTCCATTTATTTTCATCTACTGACTGGAACGCCGGTAGCTTTCCTGTTTTGCTGATCCACAGACTTTCCTGCTTGTTGTCTTTGTGCTGAATCCTGAGACCGAGGATTTTCTTGTCGGGCGACAACATCCACTCATATCCTTGTGCATCAATGTCAATGTCTTTCGGGTGAAGCATAGAAATCGGGGTGTTGTTTTGGGTATCGATACCAATGGCCAAGATGCCAGTTCCCGGCCGCGTTCCTCTCTCCGTTATGAAGACTGTGTACTTCGGATTAGAGTCGAGATAGACTATGTCATCAGGAGAGATCCGAATGCCGTGTACACCTGATGCATCAAACGTATACTGAACCTCTGATGCCTGACTTTCGACGTTCAATCGGACGCATTCTGTCTTCCATCCCTGTGTGCTGCAAAATATCACATCGGTTTCAATATCGGACATGCCTAACATGGATATCGTTGTTCTTGCAGGCGCACGATAGACGGTTTTGGTTCTTTCGGTAGAGACAAGGCTTATTGACTCCGGAAAGCTTAATATCCAGCTATCTATCGATGGCATGCTGATTATCTGATCTGCCATTGTTGTAAATGGCAAAGGTCTCACGCTATTAGGTTTATCAGAGGAAATTATTGCCACTAGACTGCCTGTAGATATCACATTGGCACGTTCGGTTATGTCTCTTTCCCAATCCGTATTATCCCAGACGGTCCGAGGATGTCGAAGTCTGGCTGTTTGCGAGAGCTGATATGCGCATTGAATCAAGACATTCGATTTTGGGGCGTCCCACTCGTGTTTGATACTGGACAGAGAAACTTGCGGATTACTCCATGCCCCTTCAATGGCCTGTCGTCTTAGTATTGAACAACATGAGATACAAATGATCGTAACGAGAGCCATTCCCGCAATAGTCAGAAAACGTCTGATACGTATCTTGAACATCATCTTTAGTATCTCGCCTATAAAAGAAAAAGGTGCCAGTCCTAATATGAAAACATTTCCTTCATGAAAAGGGTCGGGTGTTTCACCACGTCTCCTTTTACAAACATAGAAACGAAAAAAGAGCCAAAAATCAAACCCTTATGGATATATTCAGCAGAAATCCCAACCTTACCTTCCGCGCCTCGGATTTTTGATCGACCCTTTTCGCGGAATTCCGGCTGTTTAGGGATCGATCTAATCGATTCTCTGTTTAGACCACGCGACGGGGACGTTGCTACGATATGCAAAGTTGTAGCGTCGGCTCTGTGAGCCGAAATAGCAGGCCAGGATGCCCGCGATACGACAAGGAGGCAAGGATGCCTACCCCACTTTTCAGCCAAAGGGCTATAAAATCCTCTGTGCACGGGTATTGACAATATTATTAGCCCGTCTTTCGCTATTCGCGTGCAAAATGCCTTTTTCGAGGGGTGGTGTGCAATTTTTCGGGGGTGCGCACCCCAAAATGGGCTGTAGTGAAGACCTTTGAGTGAAAATCGAACAAACAAGCCACTTTTACCCTCGAATAGCGAAAGACGGGTTAAAGCGCAGTCGAGCCTGCGCACTCCAAGGCGGCACCGCCCGGCCAGACGGCCCTTGTCTTGTTTATTATGCCTGCGGGCCTGCCCGCCGAAGCCTCGGCGAAGGCGGGAGCGCACGCCTGACCTCAGAGGTGAACCACCCGGAAGCCCATGCCGCTGCTGACGTGGTCCGGATTGTAGAAGTAGCGATTGGCCGTGCGGCAATAGACGGCGAAGTTGAACCAGCCGCCGCCCCGTAACACGCGAAGGGAGCCCGATGAAGGCCCCTGCGGATTCGACGAGGGCAACGGCGCATAGTAGTTGCATCCGTACCAGTCCCAGCACCATTCACAGACATTTCCCACCATGTCGTACAACCCATAGCCATTTGCTGGGAAACTGCCCACCGGACTCGTGTAGACCATCGTCCCATCGTTGTAGTCCGGGTGGTAACCGCCCGTGGCGCTGATGTCGTAGCTGTACGAACTGGAGCTATTATAGTTTGCTTCGCTATGCCTGATCATATCGCCCCACGGGAACCGTTTATCGGAGAGTCCGCCGCGCGCGGCATATTCCCACTCCGCCTCGGTCGGCAGGCGGTAGCCATTGGCTTCAAAATTACAGTCCGGAGCGCTTTGCCCTGTTTTGTAAGGGATTCCATTCACCGTATAGCATGGCGTCAGCCCCTCCATCTCGCTGCGGGCGTTGCACCACTTCACCACGTCGTACCAGCTCACCGTATGCACCGGATGATTCGGTGCCTTGCCGGAACCGGCATGGTCGAAACCATAGCCGT
>CAYOBH010000215.1:0-3352 GCA_964402125.1 uncultured Verrucomicrobiota bacterium | reverse complement strand
GTGGCACATACGAAGTAAGGCTGGAGCACAGCGACGGCAGCGAAGCGGCAATAATGTCTATTTGCTGCTTTTCATTCATTCGTTGCAAATAGAGCCCCCTGTGTCCTCCCGTGCTTCGTGGTTTCATCTCACGCAGATTTTTTTGCCTTGTACAGCGCCCAAGCGGAGAGGGTTTTGGCGTCGGCGACCTCTCCACGGCGGATCATTTCGTCCATTTCCTGTTCCGAGAGGAGCACCGTTTCGATCCGTTCGTCGTCGTCAAACGAGGTTTCTCCCTTTCCGGAAACGGCGCAATAGAAGACATCGATCCGCTCGGAGCAATAGCCGACGCTGGGATAGATCGGCCCGAGCAATTCCATGGATTCGGCGATATAGCCGGTCTCCTCCCGAAGTTCGCGAACAGCCGAATCGGCCTCGCGTTCGCCGTCGTGATCGACGTTCCCCGCGACCACCTCGAAGCAAACCCGTTCCATCGGCTTGCGAATTTACTTAACACTTCTCTGATAAACGCATCGCAGGTACGAAGCATGTAACCAGCACAATCCAAGAGATGGTGTATTTTGCCAGCTGAACACTAAGGTTAAAGCCCATATAGCCAAATAATTGGACAACGTATTTTGAATACACCAAATCCATTAAGAGTCTCAAGACGCTGACTCCAAATAGCAGCTCCCAGCTTGTTTTACCCCTTAACAACGATGGAATTATCACACGCATTTACACATTACCCAACATTATTAATCTAGGCCTTAATGGCTCCCTTATCGCAACAGTTGCGCGTGTCGACGACAAGAGCGGCATGAGAGCAGACCAAGTCATAGTCAACGGCCTTGTGGTTGGTGGATACTAGGACACAGTCGTACTCTTTTAGGTTTTCTTCTGTCAGTTCGACGCTCTGCTTGCCGATATACTGGGGATATTCGCGCTTGTCGCGGATGATCGGCACATGCGGATCGTGGTAATCGACCTGCGCGCCAAATTTTACGAGCAATTCCATGATCTTGTAGCTGGGCGATTCACGGTCGTCGTCCACGTTGGGCTTGTAGGCCATGCCCAGAAGGAGAATTTTGCTGCCTTTCACCGCCTTGCCTTTGTCATTCAGCGCATGCATGACCTTGGTTACTACCCACTCCGGCATGGCCGTATTTATTTCGCCCGCCAGCTCGATAAAACGGGTGGGCACATCATATTCCCGTGCTTTCCAGCTAAGATAGAAGGGATCGATCGGGATACAGTGCCCGCCCAGTCCCGGCCCTGGATAGAACGCCGTGAAACCAAAGGGTTTTGTTTTGGCGGCGTTGATCACTTCCCAGACATCGATACCCATGCGATCGAAAAGCATCTTGAGCTCATTGACCAAAGCTATGTTTACGCAGCGATAGGTATTTTCAAGAATCTTCGCGGCTTCAGCCACATCGCAGCTGCTGACAGGTACAGGTGTGTCAATGGCTATTTTGTATACTGCTACAGCAACCTCCAATGAAGACTCATTATAGCCGCCGACCACCTTGGGAATGGTCTTGGTTGAATAGTCCTTGCGGCCGGGATCTTCGCGTTCAGGGGAGAAAGCCAAAAAAAACTCATTGCGATCAGCGCTCAAGCCGCTTCCCTCTTCCAGAATAGGCTTCATTACTTCACGCGTCGTACCGGGATACGTAGTAGACTCCAACACGACCAACTGACTCTTCCTCAACCCGCTTTGCAATCTCACGGCAGGAACTTTCCACATACGACAAATCAGGTTCCCGCATTTTATTAAGCGGTGTCGGCACCGCAATCAGGATGGCATCCGGTTCATTCAGACGATCCAAGTCAGAAGTCGCGGAAAACAATCCAGATTCCACCATATCGGCAATGGTTTCGTCAGGAATGTGTTCAATATAGGTTTTCTTTGCTTGGATCGCGTCAATTTTGCGCTGATCGACATCGAAGCCGATCACCTTCGCCCCGCCGCGCACAAATTCACGTGCAAGCGGCAGGCCGACATAGCCCATGCCGATGATCCCGATCTTTGCAGTGCGGGAGTTTATCTTTTCAATCAGATTATTGATCATAATTTTGTCCATCATTTAGTTGTGAAATAATGTTTTGGGCGCGGGCGCCAGTGCTTAGTGATTAGTCCTTGGTGATTAGTGCTTAGTGCTTAGTCCTTAGTGATTAGTCCTTAGTTCTTAGTGGGCGCGTGAATAATTCAGGCTAGTTGATTCTGTCCGTATAATATTCAGGATCTCTGTGCTGATGAGCAATGCAGGTTATTAAAATGTCCTTTCCATCGCAGACATATAAAAGAAGAAATGGAAACCGGCCGATATTTACCCGGCGCGTATGCCTGCCCACTTTTCTCCAGGAAGTCGGGGAGGCCTTTATGTATCGTACCGTATTCTGAAAAGAGTCGTAAAACTGATCGCCCAAACCCGCCATCTGATCATTATAAAAGTCAACAGCATCCTGCAGTTCAACCTCAGATGGCGCCAGGAGAATGACTCTCATTTGCTGAGTCTCGGCGTAAACTGATCCAGTGGAGTTCCTTGAATCTCTCCACTTGTGTAGGCTTCGTATCGTGCTTCCGATTCAGCCACCCATTTTTCTTCAACCTGAGGATCGGGTTTATCTAGGCTTCCCAGCAACAATTCAGCCAGATGCACTTTTTCAACCGGCGTCAGTTTTAATGCTTCTGCTTCAAGGGTCGTATACATGATTTTGTCCTCGCTTGATGAGTTTTTTATCAAAGGTTGCGATCTGATCACCACGAACGTCATGATAGGCAAACAGGAGTGCATCCACAAAATCGATGTTTTTCTCAGAAAAGACAGTCAATGCACGAATGATTACCTCGGCATCAATCCGTTTCATGTTTTTGCTCTGCGGCCTGTCCCCACGCAGCTTGTTCCTCCGCCACCCGCTGCGAATCCGCGTAGTGTCGGAATGCACCCCGCATGGAACGGGCCGGAACAGACAGCGCATGCGGCTTTTCGCTCAGAACCGTGATCAGCACATGGGCTTCAGCAGGTATCTGCAGCGCTTCCGCACTCTGTATGCGTCCGTTTTTAATATCAGCTTCGATGGTTGTATACATGGTTTTACCTCGTTCTTCGGTCGCTTTATAGCAGGTGGAGGTAGTTGAGTTAAGTTTTAAGTTGTGGTTAATGGGTGTCAGGCTCGCCTAATGCGTCATACCAAAGGGGGATCGGGGTCAGCCCGGAATGGCACTTAGTTAAGGCTTTTTTGCTATTGTAGGGCGGGAATGGTTGAAAATCTTCCCGCCGCAGCCCAACGGGCTGAAATCGTCGCCAAGTCATTGCAATTGAAGGACACATGCCGAGCCGAGCGATTGAGGCTGGACGCGAAGCGA
>CAYOBH010000214.1:0-3414 GCA_964402125.1 uncultured Verrucomicrobiota bacterium | reverse complement strand
GGGCGATACACCACAGACTCATGCAGGTAATCTGTTCGTCTTGGGTGAACCGCGTTTCGCGGTCAAATTCAACAATCCCGAACGGCAGCATATCCGCATCCGGCCAGGAGCCTTCGGTGCGATACGGCGTCCACTTTTCCAGTCGACCGAACATACCGTAGAGCGGCAGCCAGCGATCCCAGAAATCGTCGGAGATGCGCCACATGTTGGCGTGGTTCATCACGTGCTCGCCCTTTTCAATCGGCGTATCGCCGGGCGAAAGACTCAGGATCATCGGACGTCCACAGTTATCGATGGCCTTGCGAATGGCTTCAATTTCCGCCTGCTGAACCGCGTCATACGGGCGGGCAATGTCGTCGATCTTCACCAAATCGACGCCCCAAGAAGCGTACATTTTGAAGAGCGAATCATAATATTCCTGCGCGCCCTCTTTGCTCATATCCACGCCGAACATATCGGGGTTCCACGAACAAGTGCTACGCTGGTTGGCAATGTCCGCCGCGCGAACATCCGTTCCGAGGATCGGCGTATTTTGACGCACCGCCTGTTTTGAAATGCCGCGCATAATATGAATGCCGAATTTGAGTCCTTTGGAATGGACATAGTCCGCCAGCGGCTTAAAGCCTTTACCATCGGCCGCCGACGGAAACTTGTTCAGCGCTGGTGTAAGGCGGCTGTATTCATCCATTTGAAGCTCAGCGCCGGGCGTGTAAGAATGACCCTGTGAATTTGGCTCGTACCACTGAATATCTACCGTCAGATACGTCCAGCCGTGCGGCTTTAGGTATTCCGCCATTGCATCGGCCTGCGCCTTGGTCTGGGCCTCCGTCACCGTCGTACCGAAACAGTCCCAGCTGTTCCAACCCAGCGGAGGCGACTCCGCCCACGTCCTAAACTTTGTTTCCGAATTTACACATCCGGCCGTCAATGCGACGGCGGCCAACAACACACCTGCTTTTCGAATCATAAACCCCAATGCTCCACGATGTTCAGCGGACGTCTTCGCCCACTATTATTTTATAAATTTCCAGTCATACAGATTGAGAAGATAACCCGAATCGCCCGTAAATTTAAAGTAAACATCGTGCTGACCTTTCACGCCGGTCAGCGTGCAGGTTTTGACCACCCACGATTGCCAGCCGCCAGTATTCTCAACCTTGCAGGTTCCGACAGGTTTTCCATCGACGCGGTCGAGATATATTTCGACCGTACCACCGTCGGTTGCGGAGGCCACGCGCATCTCCACCGTCTTAGCACCGGCACCAAAATCCAGTGCGTTAAACGAAACCCAGTCGCCATTCTCAATATTGCAGACATTATTTCCGCCTTCAGAGCAGGCTTCGGTGCTGATCCCGCGCTGCGCATTATATTCATCCGCCTTGTTCGTCACGAATGGATCACGGTATGAGGCCGAACAGATGATTGTCGCATTATTTACGGTGCCCAGCTTGCCTTTATACTGCACACGAATTAACGTTTGCCCGTTATCCTGTGCAGTAACCACCCCATCTTTCACCGAGGCAATCTCCGCATTTTCTGATCGGCAAATCACTTGATCGCTTACATCTTCCGTATGACCGTCCAGGAAGACCGCCTTCACCGAAAATTCCTGAGCGGTTCCAACCACCAGGTCCATTTTGGGCGCACTAACGATCAGCTCCTTCGGCGTAAACTCGCTCTTTAGATCCTTGGCGATCACAAGAACCTCATCCGACTGCCCATCAAACTCAGCCGCAACCATTGTTTCGCCGGACGCCTTGCTGGAGAGGACGGTCTTGTTCACGGAAACAACGGAGGCATCTCGGACGGTAATTTTTGCACGCTCCGTCACATCTCGGCTCGTACCGTCGGAATAAATCGCGGCCACGTTAAACTGAGACGTTCCAGCTTCTCCGGCCTGCGTATCGAGCTTGTAGCGGCCCACCGAAGCATTGACCGCGATCAGTTTGGCGTCGGCACTCTTCTTTGAAAACTCCCACCAGTCCAGCTTGCACAGCTCAGCGACGGCCTCGCCCTTAAAGACTAGGTAGAGGTCGTGCTGCCCCTCTGCGCCACTCACCGCAACGGTTTCTTTTTTCCACTCGTCGGCGGTATAGCCGATCGAGAGCGTACCGATCTGCGGACCGTCTACCGCATCAAGATGCAGTTCAATGGTTCCTCCGCTCGAAGCTCCGGGCTTGGTGCCACAGGCCACCGAGGCGGAAAAAGCGGAAGCCCCCGCTCCAAAATCTACACCCTGTACTTGAATATACGCGCCATTGCGGGAAGGATAAACATTCATTCCGCCTGCCGAGCAGGGCTCCGACTCCATTCCTTCGCTCCAGGCAATCGTTTCGCCTTCAACGCGAGCATACGGATTGAGCGCTTCAACCTGATCAACGGGATCGGCTTCTTCCCACCACGGCAATTCCTGAATGGTTCCGTCCGGATTAAACTTCAGCTCCGCCACGCAGACCGAGCGGCGTTCGTGGTGGGTTTCGGTGATGGAAAAGTTAAGTTTAAAGTTAAACCCGAAAACGTAGGTTTTTCCCTTATAGTCAATGATCCCCGGATGATTTCCGGAAGAGCGGCTGTCCGGGCGCATAATGTATCCGCCAAATTCCCATGGACCTTCCGGACTTTCGCCCATCGCATACCCCATGCCTTCAGGACAGCAGGTGGACGCATAAGCCATGTAATAGCGACCGTCGCGTTTGTACGCCCAAGGACCTTCCTGAAAATGGAACGGATCCGGCTCACCTTCGACCTTAGCGATCGAAGGATCCTTAATGACCTCACCAGAATAGGAGATCATGTCGTCGTTTAGTTTCACATACCACATATTGGGATTGCCCCAATAGAGATAGGCCTGTCCATCGTCATCAATAAAAGGTGACGGATCGATAAAACCGTTTTCGGGACCGACGAGCGGCTTACCGATGGCATCTTTATACGGTCCCAGCGGACTGTCCGCCACCGCGACTCCAATCACGTTTTTGGGCCAACCCTGCACACTGACCGGCGCGTAGAAATAAAACTTCCCGTTGCGTTCAATCGCCTGCGGTGCCCAGGCATCATTCGACTGAACAGCCCAAGGAAATGTTTTCAGCGAGGCGATAGTGCCGTGATCCGTCCAGTTCACCATGTCCGTGGAGGTATAGCACTGCCAGTCCTTCATCAAAAAGCGGCCCATGCCGGGACCGGCATTATCTTCGTCGTGGCTGGTATAAAGATACACCACGCCGTCGTGAACAAACGGAGCCGGGTCCGCCGTAAATTTGGTCTGCACAATCGGATTGGACGCCAAACAGGCTCCGGCCGCAAACACCCCGCACATCATTAGATTTCTTTTTTTCATACCCTCTCCTTATTTGATTTACCGTTCTGTAAAACGAACGTCCTTTATTTCGTCTCAATTACACTGTGTTTATTGGG
>CAYOBH010000213.1:0-3425 GCA_964402125.1 uncultured Verrucomicrobiota bacterium | reverse complement strand
ATCTCCTTTCAGATGAATAGACAATTCCGACTTATCCTGACGCACCGAAATACACCAAATACACGAAACTTTAGTTTGCTATACGCTCAATCTGCACCTTCGGGTAATGTCCAAAATTAACAATAATACCAAGCTTATACCCAGTTGCCCTAAGATAGTTTTGAACCTGAGCCCGGTGTTCATCGGCAATCGTCTTTACTGCCTTTAACTCAACAATAATCTGACCGAAACAAACAAAATCGGGGATATATTTCTTCTGTAAAAGTCGCCCTTTATATTCAAGTTCGAGAGGATGCTGAGCTTCAAATGGAATTCCCTGTAGTTCCAATTCAATTTCTAAACATTCCTGATACACATCCTCCAAAAATCCACTGCCCTTTTCCTTATACACCTCAAAAAACGCCCCATTGAGTCGATAACTCTCATCCTTGAAAATGATTTCCGTCATATCGCTCCGCCTTTCGTGTATTTGGTGTATTTCGTGGTTATCAAGTTCTTCGCATCAGCTCGTAATACCCAGCCGGTTGGACTGGAGCGAGGCGAAGCGGGTTTCGCCTTCATTCAGCATTGCGACAGCCCGCTTAAACTCGGCGGCGTTGGGATAGGTTTTTTCAAACATCGCCGCATCCATACGCGAGTCCTTGGCCAGATAGAGTCGCCCGCCATAATCCGCGACCATAGCGTCCAGCTCCTTAAACAGATCCATCGCCTTCTGTGAGATCGGAAAATCGAGCGCCAGCGTATAACCCTCCATCGGAAATGAAATGAAGCTCTCCTGCTTTCCAAACAGCTTCAATACCGCCAAGAAAGAGCCGAGTCCGCTCTCCGTGATTCGCTTGAGAATCTTTTCCATCCCTTCACGACCCGCCTCTTTGGGAATCACGAATTGATACTGCGTAAAGCCGCGCTTGCCGTAAATGCGGTTCCATTTATCGATCGCGTCGAGCGGATAAAAAAAGGTGTTGTAGTTCGTGATGTGCCGATGGGTTCCGGGACGGCATTTGTTGTAGTAGGCAAAGTTAAATGCATTCATCGTGAGCGGATTGAGCGCAAAGTTAGGGAAGCGGAACGGAACCCCCAGTGGAAGCCCCGGTTTGAGCTGAAGCGGAGCGCGCTTATGCTCCATTTTTATCAGATCCGCATCGCGGGCGTGCTCGCCGCGCATCATAATGCTCCGCCCCATCGAATCGCCTTTCGCCAAACAATCGATCCACGCCACGGAGTACGTCCAGTCCACGGAAGCCTCGAAGCAGTCCATAATTTCATGCAGATTGGCCGCCCGTACAGTTTCCTCCACAATATAAGCACTCTCGATGCGCTTCAGCCGGAACGTGGCATTGAGAATCATTCCTGTCAGCCCCATACCCCCCACCGTTACTGCAAAAAACTCGGCATGTTTCGTCGGCGAACAGGTAATCACAGAACCATCGTTGCGCATCACATCCATCGAAAGAATATGCTGCCCGAACGAGCCGTCGACATGATGGTTTTTCCCGTGCACATCCGCCGCAATGGCCCCGCCGACCGTAATCAGCTTGGTTCCGGGCGTGACCGGCAGAAACCAGCCGCGCGGTACAAATACATCCAGAATCTCCGAAAGCAGTGCACCCGCCTGACAGCAGAGTTCGCCGTTCGACTCATCAAACGCCAAAAACTTATTAAACCTCCGCGTCGTCAACATCCGTTTCTGCAGCGAAGCATCGCCGTACGACCGACCGTTTCCGAACGCGATCACCTGCCCAGGAGCCGCCAGCTTTTTCCGCAGCTGCTCCGCGCTGTCAAACCCGCTCACATCCGCTTCAATAACCGGATAATTGCCCCAATCTGAAATTTTCTGCATAGAACCCTCTCCGTATATTGTACCTGCCCCCTCATGTACAATTCGTGCCTTTCTACCGGATTGATCCCTCCGCTTCCACCGCAAACATCTTTGATCTTGCATCTGTGCGCATTACGAATTACGCATTACGTCCATGAAAACGGTTGAAATCATTTGCACCCATTGTGGAAACGAGGCGCTCCTGCGGCGGGAGCCGATTTATGACGGCTTTACCAAAACCGGCGAACAGCTCAGTTGCTCCAGCTGCGGGCATATTTTCGCTTCCGAGGCCTGCGTTCCCTTTAAAAACAAACAGGCGGGCCCCGCCATTTTTACCGAGGCCGACCGATCTGCCAAAGTGGAAATATTTGACGAAGGCGAAACCCGACACCTCTGCCGCTACTGCGCCAACTATATCGTCAACCCCTTCACCCAATTTTGCTCGGTCCATAAAAAGGAGGTCCAAGCCACCGATCACTGCAACCGCTTTGAAGAACCCTCATCCAAACCTCTAAAGAACTCGACATGGCAAAATTGGGAGTGATAGCTTTTCGCCCGCTTTGTAGGAAAGGAATCGACGCCGTATGAAAACGAAACAACACAACGCATCCCCGAAATTGAACGCGGCCCAATGGATGCTCCTTGCCGTTTGGGTTGTGTTCAATACTGCACATTATGCCGCCGCCGATTTCTCCATCACTATCGAGGACCCGACCAACGCGAATTCGCTCTCCCCGCTCAGTTCCCTAACCGATCCGGCACAGCCCGCTCCAGACGATCCCTTTGCCGACCTTACAATCGACGACGAGCGATCCTCCTCCCGCAGCGAAGATCTTTTCAACCTTTCCGCCCGAACCTTTGAGGTAGACTCAGATAAAAAAGATCCCGGAGAACAAGTCTGGGACGAGGTCTATGAGTCCATCGTCAAAACCAACACCACCGGCATTGTTGCCATTAGCGGGACGAACACCGCGAACAATTTCCTTGGCCAAAACCTCACTGCCGATGTGGAAGAGGTAGACAATGCCAAAACCTCATTTATCACCTCCAAACCCGTGGTTATGGGTATTATTGCCGGAGTCGGCCTCGCTCTTCTGGGCCTCCACCGAATCCTCCGAATTTAAACACCTCGTCCTCGTCCTCGTCCTCGAAATTGTCTCGCAGGGTTATTCTTCTCCCCCCTATTGCAAAACCTTTCGCACTCAACCTTCTCAGACCCATTCGGATAATCAGGCAGACACGAAGTGAGGCTGGCGCGCAGCGACGGCAGCGAAACGATAATGATTAAGTGGCACAATAACTCCTCTTCGCTGCTTTTCATTCATTCGTTGCAAATAAAAATTAGTGTCCATTCGCGTTAATCCGTGGTTCCTACCCCCATGCACCCTCGGCATTATTCTGTCCTAAATCATTTTGTCAAAAATCCTTTCCCCAAAGCTTCGCGTCTTTGCGTCGTCGCGGTCAAAACCCCATGCACCCTCGGCTATATTCTCACCACCCGCTGCGCTGGAGAACACCGAGTTCACGGAGGATATCAGGCAGAATGATTTGGTGGCACATACGAAGTAAGGCTGGAGCACAGCGACGGCAGCGAAGCGGCAATAAT
>CAYOBH010000212.1:0-3499 GCA_964402125.1 uncultured Verrucomicrobiota bacterium | reverse complement strand
ATTGCGTATTGCGTATTGCGTATTGCGTATTGATGGTCTTCATCGCTCGGCAGGCTGTCAAGCAATACGTAGTACGCAATACGCAGTACGTAGGCCTCTACCCCTGATACTCCTGCAGCGCTTCGAGCATTTCTCGAACGGCCTTTTCCATGCCGTGAAAAACGGATCGGCAGATAATACTGTGGCCGATATTGAGCGTATCCAAATGAGGAACACAGAGAATCCCGCCAAGGTTTTCCAAATTAATCCCGTGGCCGGCGTTGACCTTCATCCCCAGCCCGTGCGCATAGTCAGCGCAATGAATCAGCTGTTCGAGGAGGAACGGACGATCGTTCGGCTCTGCATTGCAGTAGGGTCCGGTATGCAGTTCTACATAGGGCACCTTCAACTCTTTACACGCCGTCAATGTAGCCTCATCGGCATCCACAAAGAGGCTCACAACAATACCCGCTTCCATAAGACTGTCCACCGTGTTGCGCAACGACTCAAAATGGCCGATCACATTCAGCCCGCCCTCCGTCGTCAGTTCCTGACGCTTTTCCGGAACAATACAGACCTCTTCCGGCAACACGTTCAGTGCAATTTCAACAATGGACTCCACATTCGCCATTTCCAGATTAAGCGGAAGCGGCTGCAGTTCTTTCAGACGGAAAATGTCATCGTCCTGAATATGGCGTCGGTCCTCGCGCAAATGAGCCGTAATGCTGTGCGCCCCGGCGCGTCCGCAAAGAATGGCTGCATCCAATGGGTCGGGATAGACCGTTCCGCGCGCCTGCCGCAACGTTGCGACATGATCAATATTGACTCCCAGCTTCATAATTCTCTCCTTCTAATGATCAATGCGATGCCTTGATGCTCCTCAACGGACGCGACTTCATCTTATCGTGAATCTGCGGATCGAACACGGCACAGGCTCGAATATCATTTTCACGACTATAATCAAGCACCTTCTGCCCCGCTTGATAGAGGTAATTCAATTTTCGCCCGTGCTGCGGATACCCCGAAACGCCCACCGTAATCGTCGTTTTGAGCGACTTTCGCCCGCACAAAAACTGTTCTTTCTGCACTGATGTGCTGATCCGCTTACCGATTTCCGCCGCTTCGTTCAACGAACATTGTAAGAGCACCAAAAACGCATGTTCCTCGTGGCGACCAATCAAATCGTCCGCCCGAAGAGAATCTTGCAACAGCTTCGAGACCCCGGCCAGCAAATCATTGGCCACCGCCTCGCCGTGAAACCGTTGGATATAATCCATATTGTTCACACCGATGCAGAACAAAGCGGCCTCTTTCTTCCGCTGGCGGAATTCATCCATACGGCGCTGAAGATAAACTGCTAGCGCGGAGGAATTGAGCACCCCGGTAACCGGATCCAGGACAGAATCCCTCCGCTGCTTCTCCTTTTTATTTAAAACCTTTCCATCGGAGGCCTCTTCAATCGGATCAAACTGCTCCTCGGTGTCGATCTCATCGTCATCCTTATCAACATCCTTTACCATTTCGGGGAAAACGATCGGCTTTTCTGCACAACTCTCTTTCAGCCCCAGTTCCACCGCATAAAGCAACTCACGACCACTCAGACCATGTCCGGGATACGACACCACCGCAGCACGCATTTCAGCCGGAATCACCGAAGAACAGGAGGCTGAAACCGACTTCATAATCCGACAAAGAATGGCCTCCGCGTCCTCCGGCTCAGATTCCAGCAGCAGCGTCGCTGTTTCATTATCGTAAACGCAAATGACATCATTTTTCCGCACAGCCGCCTTTAACGCCTGCGCAAACTCCGAATCCATCTGGACCTGAACGGCAGGATTCCCCGATTTAATCAGTGCCAGCGAAAAAGAAATTCCGCGCCTTGAGCAGTTCGCCACATAACGCGCCAACTGCACCCGAATCACTTCGGTCTCCGAAGTCCCTAATTCACCCGCATCCACCTTTTCCGCCAGCTCAACAACGTGCTGAAAACGGTAATAGCTGGTCACCAGCAGAATGACAACAAACGAGACCACCGACACCGAAAGCACCACTGAAGCGGACGACAAAAAGTCTTCCCAAAAGGATTCCAAAAAATATGCATTCATCTGAGCTGAAACGGCAAGGATCGGCATAAAGAAAGAAGGTGCGGATTGCGTCCGCACCTTTTAAAAACGGTTGCTTAGTAAATCGCGAACACGACGCGGCGGTTCTTTTGGTAGGCCGCCTCGTTTTGCCCCGGATCAGCGGGCTGCTCCTCGCCGAAACTGCGTGTCTGAATATGGGTATAGTCAACGCCCAATCCAACGAGATATTCCCGAACAGCCTCGGCCCTGCGCTCACCCAGCGACATATTATATTCACGGCTCCCGCGCTCATCCGCATGCCCTTCAAGAATAACACCCTTGTATTTTCCCTGCCGAATCAGGCTGGCCACCTGCTCGCACTTCCCACTTTCAGCAGGATTCACTTGCGAGCTATCGTAGGCAAAATAAACCGGATCAACCAACGTACGATCACCATCCTGCGGCTGGTCTAAGTTATCCCCGTAAACCGGGATTCCCCCAAGGCTTCCAGTTCCATTCGGATCCAACCCCCAATCGTCACCACCCGCTGTATTAGGCCCTTTACACCCCGTTGAAACCGCTAAAAATCCTGCCAGAATTGAAGAACCAACCGTCTTTAGAATCGTATTTTTCATCATTATTTATCCCACCTTTAAGTTTATGGAGTACACGTCGGCGAGTACCAATCGCCTGAGCCTGAGAACAAAGCTACAGGAGAATCTTTTAATGTGTCAAGGAGGTAGATTGAAGAACGACGATTTGCTGTGTGCGAACAGATGATATGCCGTCCGTCCGGAGCCCAACTGGGATCTTCCCAGTCGCCCGAACCAGAACTCACCTGACGCGGAGCACTCTTTGTGCGGGGATCCACCACCGCAATCTGGTAGCTCCCGCCGATCCGCGCACAAAATGTAATCAGCCCATTCCTTCCCCAATCGGGAGCCACACACTCTGTGCCCAGCGTCGGCAGCCGAGAAGCCTGACCTCCGACTGCCGGCATAATATAAATTTTCGGACTTCCGCTCGTATCCGAAACAAACGCAATCGATTTTCCGTCCGGCGACCAACACGGACTGGCCTCATTTCCGGTCTTTGTTCCAGTTAAACGTTTCAGGCTGCCGTCCTTTAGATTCATCACATAAAGCTCAGGATTTCCGTCTTTCGACAAAATCAGCGCCATCGATTTCCCATCCGGCGAAACGGCCCCGCCGGTATTCAATCCGCCGAAATGCGCAATCGGATCACTCTTCCCTGTCGCAAAAACATTGGGGTAACCCAGCTTGTAGGACGTATAGATCACCGCTTTCCCGCTCGGCACCCAGTTGGGCCCCACCACGATACTCCGGTCATTCGTGAGCTGGCGCATACCGTATCCGTCAATGTCCGCCATGTAGAGTTCTTTACGACCACTCCGAGTTCCCACCATCGCAATCTGCGCCGACGCCATGCCCGGCTTC
>CAYOBH010000211.1:0-3684 GCA_964402125.1 uncultured Verrucomicrobiota bacterium | reverse complement strand
GTCCCAGCGGCAATGGTACTGAGGAGAAGACCTCGGGAGAGTAGCACGCAGCCGGATTTTTTTCTTTTTGAGCCATGGGTTTTAATCCATGGCTTTTTTTGTGGACTAATGAAAAAAGAGCATGATATTTATTCAACCCGAGTGTGCATATTGTGCAGTTTAATTGATTGAGTCGGATTTGATCGGAGGGATTGGTTATGAATAGGTATCTTCTGCTTTCGTTCTGTTTATTTATGTTAGATCTCTCATCCCATGCTGAGTTTCGTGTTTGGCGGAATACAGAAGAAAAATCAGTAACTGCTGAATTTAAAGGAATGAAGGACGAAAAAGCTATTCTCTTACGAGAGGACGGTAAAGAGTTTTTGTTAAGTCCTGATACGTTGTGTGAAGAGGATCAGGCATATATTCAAGAGAAATTGTCAGCCCCTGCTCAGGATTCACCGGAGGGGGCCGAAGAGGAAGATGTGAATCAGCGCATTTCTGAGGCAGAAGCCAAACTGATTGCTGAAAAAATTGCAGAGGCCGTTAAGAATGAAGAGAAATTGTCAGCCCCTGCTCAGGTTGCTAAGGAAGAGACCGAACAGACGGAGGAGACTCCACATATTTCATACTCAGAAGCCAAAGAAATTGCTGAAAAATATGCAGAGGCCGTTAAGAATAATGATGTAGTGGCCTTGCAGAAGCTGATTTGGAAGTCGGATGATCCTGAACGTGTTTGGGGTACTGGGAAAGTCAGTGCCTTTCCTGTCATGAACTATTATGGTTCTGAGATTAAAAACATACGAATAAAATCTGTCAAAGAAAGAAAATATGGATATGAAGTAGAGCTGCAAATAGTAACAAAAGAAGACGGAAACACATATGAGGAAAAAGGTTTCGTGCAAATGCTAAAAGATGGAAAGATAAAGTATGATACCATGGGATTGCCCCATCCGTATGAACATGTATCCGAAGTAATACAGCTTGCTTTTTATACTGAGGCAGATACTTATAATTTTTATAAACCGGAGATATTGGAATTGGATATTCCATTGTTTGGTTATAAAGAGGCAAAGAGTGATTCTGATGAGAAACGTGCGCTGAAGAAGATGATAAATTGGCTCAAGGATGAAGGCGAGGAATGGGATGAAACAGAACCAAGGGTCCCTTGTCAGAAAGATGTGTTTGAATATTGGGTCGAAACCTTGAAGTATTGAGGGAGATGAGTTGTTGAAACTGGTTATTGCCACCCGAAATGCCCACAAGCTCGAAGAGATTCGAGCGATTTTTGATTTTTCTAATCTTGAGGTGCTCTCCGCCTTTGATTTTCCGGAGATCCCCGATGTGATTGAGGATGGAGAAACGTTGGAGGAAAACGCCGCGAAAAAGGCGACTGAGATTGCTGCGGCGACCGGTTGCTGGACGTTGGCGGATGATTCCGGTCTGGAGGTCGATGCACTCGACGGTGCGCCGGGCGTTTATTCCGCCCGCTATGCCGGAGAACATGGTTCGTATGCGGATAACAATGTAAAGCTGCTGCAGGAGCTCGCCGATAAGAAAGATCGCTCTGCCCGTTTTCGTACCGTCATTGCGCTTTCGGATCCCGATGGCAATGTTAAATTGGTTTCGGGCGAGTGTGCCGGCGTAATCATTAAACAGGGCAGGGGCACCAACGGATTCGGCTATGATCCGCTCTTTGTTCCCGACGGGTATTCCGAAACCTTCGCTGAGCTTTCGAGTGAAGTGAAAAACCGCATTTCTCACCGGGCGAACGCGTTGCGGAAGGCCCACGAGGCGTGGTCCGAATTTCTTCGTTAAGACATCACTATGGACGAAAAAATCCGTGCAATCCGGCAGGCGTCCGGGTAAAAACGTGCATCGATTTCAACCAAAGGGAAAACAACGATGAACGTAAAAATCAAACGCGCGCTTCTGAGCGTATCCAATAAGGCCGGAATTCTCGATTTTGCTCGGCATTTGCACGTGATGGAGGTTGAGCTCCTCTCTACAGGCGGCACCGCCCGGGCCCTTCGCGAAGCTGGGATTCCTGTGAAAGAGGTGTCCGAATTTACCGGGTTTCCAGAAATGCTCGACGGTCGCGTTAAAACGCTCACTCCGCAGGTTCATGCCGGCATTCTTTTCATGCGCGATAATGAAGAGCATGTGAAGACGATGGAGCAGCATGAGCTGGGGCAGATTGATCTAGTCTGTGTGAACCTCTATCCGTTTGAAGAGACCATTGCGCGTCAGGGTGTAACGCTTCCGGAAGCCATTGAGCAGATTGATATCGGCGGCCCCACCATGATCCGCTCCGCTGCAAAGAATATGCGCTTTGTCACTGTGGTGACCGATCCCGCAGATTACGCTCAGGTGATTGCTGAAATGAAAGGGAACGACGGTGCGACCACGGAGGCCTTTCGTTTCCTCTTAGGGCAAAAGGTCTTTGCGCGTGTGGCTGAATATAATGCGGCGATTGCAACCTATCTGGCCGATCAGGTGGCCGAGCAAAATCTCTCGAAACCTTTTGTTAAGGCCTACTCCGACGGAACCGAGCTGCGCTACGGCGAAAACGCACACCAGAAAGCTTGGCTCTATAAAGATGTCGACTCCCGTGATGCAGCGATTGCGCTGGCCGACGTACTGCACGGCAAGGAGATGAGCTATAACAACTATGTCGACGGCGACGGTGCTCTTGAGGCCGTTAAAGATCTCTCCGGCAAACCCGGCGTGGCCGTTATTAAGCACACGAATCCATGCGGCTATGCCACCGGCGAAACACTGGCGGAAGCCTTTGAAGCGGCTTGGTCGGGCGATCCCGTTTCCGCATATGGCTCCGTCATTGCCGTTACGCAGAAGATGGATATGGAAACCGCAAAATGCCTCGATGAGCGTTTTGTTGAGGCCATCATTGCTCCTGGTTACGACGAAGATGCGCTGGATCATCTGATGAAGAAAAAGAATCTGCGTATTCTCAAACTCAAAAAGCCGATGGGTAAAGCGGTGCCGCAGCGCATGGTTAAACAGATTGGCGGCGGACTGCTGGTTCAGGATGTCGATACAGAGCTTCTCGAAAAATGGGAAGTCCCCACCAAAGTTCCGTTCGATGATTCCAAGAAGGAGCTGGCGCTCTTCGGTATTGCTGCGGCCAAGCACACCAAGTCGAACGCCATTGTGCTGGTGCAGGAATATAAGCCCGGCTGTTTCCGTGTGCTCGGGATGGGCGCAGGACAGCCGAATCGGGTGGATTCTCTGCGTAAGCTCTCCGTGGCAAAAGCGGTGGAAAACCTGAAAACCGAGCGCCCCGAGATTACCGATGAAGAAATTCGTCAGGTCATCAGCGAGTGCGTATTCGTTTCAGAAGCCTTCTTCCCGTTTGCCGACAGTATTGAGGCCGCCAATGAAATGGGCGCGAAATATATCGTACAGCCCGGCGGTTCCATCCGTGACGACGAAGTGATCGATGCCTGCAACAAGTTCGGCATCGCCATGGCACTCATTGGAATGCGCCACTTCAAACACTGATCAAATCGCGTGTGCGATTCCCAAAAGCCCGCTTATCGGCGGGCTTTTTATACAGGTTATTAGAGGCATGCAGTTAGCCGGAAACCGACCGGATTTCCTTTAATATGGAAGATAATTCAAAAGGTTTGCTTAACCCAAGTTTCTTATTACCAGCTGTAACTCATTGAAACACAACGGCGGCGC
>CAYOBH010000210.1:0-3693 GCA_964402125.1 uncultured Verrucomicrobiota bacterium | reverse complement strand
CCGGACAGCGAAATTTCAGAACCGGGAACCAACACGCCAAACTCGGTCAGGCGGTCCAGATGCGGTTTGGCATCGGCCATACCCAGCGCCGTCCGAAGCGCCACCATTTTCTCGGGCATAACCGGATAGAGCAGTGCCGCACAGACGCGCAGACATTCCGCCGCCGTATAAAGGCAGTGCGCCACCTGCGCCTCGGTTCCTTCCTGCTTGGCCAGACTCCAAGGCGCACGCTCCTGTAGATAAACATTAATTTTGCGGACCACCGACATCACTGTCGCCACCGACGCATCCAGTTTCATATTGGCGATCATTCCGCCCATTTCATCCGCCACCGCCACAGTTTCTTTCCACAGCGCATCCTCAAGCGCGCTGTCGATTCCGTCGGTACTTGTCTGCGGCACTTTTCCGTCGCAGTAGCGCGAGATCATGTTCAGCACACGGTTGGCCACGTTGCCGAGGTCGTTAGCGAGGTCGGAATTATAACGCTTCACAAACGACTCTTCCGTAAAGGAGGCATCCTGCCCCAGCGTCATTTCAGCGATCAGAAAATAGCGGAACGCATCGACGCCGTAGCGGTCGATCATATCCATTGGATTCACCACATTCCCCAGCGACTTGCTCATCTTCGTGCGCCCGGTCAGCCACCAGCCGTGTGCAAAAATGCTCTGCGGCATCTCAAGACCCATCGCCTTGAGCATCGTCGGCCAATAGACCGTGTGTGTAGTGAGAATATCCTTCCCGATGAGATGGCACGAACACGGCCACCACTGCTTGAAGCGCTCCTCATCGGATTTATAGCCAATGGCTGAGATATAATTGATCAGGGCATCGAACCAGACATAGGTCACAAAATCCGCATCAAACGGCAGCTCAATCCCCCACGAAAGCCGCGACTTCGGTCGCGAAATACAGAGATCCTGCAATTTCCTTTTCTTAAGGAACCCCAACGTTTCGTTGGCCCGGAAGGAAGGCTGAATGAACCCGGGATGCTCCTCAATATACTGAATCAGCCAATCCTGATACTTGCTCATGCGGAAAAAATAGTTGGACTCCATAATCGAATCGACCTTGCGTCCGCACTCCGGACAGTTTCCATCCACCAAATCCTTCTCGGTAAAGAAGCGCTCGCAGCCGACGCAGTACCAGCCCTCATATTCCGCCTTATAAATTTCGTCGCGATCAAACAGCTCCTGCAGCGTCTGCTGAACCACCGTCTTATGGCGCGGCTCCGTTGTGCGGATAAAATCGTCGTGCGTAATTTCCAGCCGCTTCCACAGCTCCTGAAAACGAACCACCGTCTGATCACACTGCTCCTGCGGCGTAATTCCGTTCGCGTCCGCCGCCTGCTGCACCTTCTGCCCATGCTCATCGGTTCCCGTCAAAAAATGAGTCGGCACATCGAGCAGGCGATGATAATTCGCCAGCACATCGGCCAGAATCGTCGTATACGAGTGGCCGATATGCGGCTTATCGTTCACATAGTAGATCGGTGTCGTTACATAATATTTGGATGGTTTATCCGCCATAAATAATGTCCTCGCTAAAAGTCTCTCAAAACTCAAAGCAGGCAATATTAAAGACAGCGACGCGAATGTCGAAGATTTTCCTTCGCAGTTCGCGAAGGTTTCTCTGAACCAATTCCCCAGTTAAGGGGTGATTTTTTCCAGCGTGTTTCGCAGATCGAGCAGGGGGCCGTCGATAGCTTCTTCAACATTTCGAACAAGCCGAGAGATACCGGATGGGATTCCAACGTGGAGCCGCTGGGCGAGCCATGGGGAAGCGGCATGGGTTTCCCGTTTCATGTACCAGCAGACGGCTTGTTTTCGGGGATCCTGTTTTTTCAGGTCTTCCAAGTTTTCACCGGTCAGGCCGACGGCATCCATTGCGATGTGCAGCTGCTGTTCGGCGTGCCGCAGCTGGTAGGCATTTTTCATGGCGATGGGTATGGAGTCGATCGAAACGCGCTTTAGTTTTTCTCCCAGTAAATCCAGAATGGAATCTTTGAACGCATTGGAGCCGATGGCCCAGTCGGTCTGCAACGCTTTGTTTTGCTTGTGGAGCTGAACACTTCCCGCGGTAACGGAGCCTTCGGCCAGCAGTTTTATGAGCAGATTGCGGTAGCAGGTGAGGCCGGATCGGTTGTCGGGGAATCCGAGGGCGTTGAGTACCGGCTGAACCGATAACCAGGCGGGTCGTTCGCTGGGGCTGATATAGAGAGAAAAGCTGCTGTACGGGTTTTCGATCAGCGCTTTTTGCTGGTCGGTGATGCTTCTTTTCCGGATCGGTTTCAGGTGAACAGCAGTGCTGACAGAGGCGAGGTTTTCTCCGGTGGTTTCAATCAATTTTGCGGAATAGGGTTTGAAAAAATGGCCGCAGGTGTTGCGACGGCGGTGGATTCGGTTGGAGTAGGTCCCCTGGAAATAGCGCATGCATTCAGGGAGGTTGTCGTGCGGGGTATCGACGAGCAGGTAATAGGCTTCCGGCGTCAGAGAGAATGCGTGCAGGGTCCACTCATAGGTCTGGATGGTTTCTTCGAGGGTTTCCAGAAAGATAGCATATTCGTCATCGTCTTGGGAGACGCAGAGATACGGTTGGCTGACTCCTTCAACATAATAAGAGGCGTTTTCAACGATGAGCGGTGTGTTCCTTGCCATGTAAAGTCCTTTCTTGAAACAGCGGAAATTAGCACTGCGACGAACGGATCTCAAGGGTATATCGGAGGCGCGGAGGTTTTATCTCAGGCAAAATGATTTTGGGCAGAATGATTCCTATTCGTTGCTATTCCTTCATTCGTTGTAAATATATCTCAGATCAGTACAGCCAGCGCTGCGCGCTGGCTCATGCACCTTCGGCCCATTCTTGAAAACCGCCACCGACATAGCGGCGGCGCTACCCGTACCGCAGCCATCTTGGCGGCTTCATCGCTGAGCAGGCACCCCAGAAAAACAATCTATGCCGTAGAAGCGCACGTCCCCGTCGCTTAATCGCGTTCGTAGTTCCACCTTCCTGCAGCTTTTCAAACGGCCACCAGCGCCCCAGAGCAGAAAGAGCGTCCCGCTCGTTTTTTCGCAAGCGGGACGCATGCGCTACAAGAAAATTTTCCATCAAACAACAATGGCCAATGTTCAACTGACTCTTCCGGAACCGGAGGTTTTCTAAGAGTCTCTTATGCCTGTCAGATATTGTCGAAATTTGGATATCCAAACGGAAAAACTTTGAATTAAAAGGGTTGCAAGAAGCCCACCCCATCTGCAAAATGCATTTTTGTTAAATTTGACTGGAAAATATGACAGCCCACTCAATTAGGGGTTCGACTTAAGGAGAATAAATGAAAATAACACCATTACTCTTTCTTGATATTGCCGGAATTTTAGTAGCAATTGTAATTACGATTCTCGTAAAAGATACTTCACTCGAAATGCCTTTTAGCATCATTGCATTTGTCATTGGAATTTTCATAGCAATCAGGCTGATTCTTCTAGGATTAGTTCGAGTAGCTGATTCCAGACTCAGTGATGCACTAAAATTCTGCTGGGTTCTTTTAATCCTGCTGCTTCCAATTCTTGGATCTATTGGAGCCTTAATTGTTGTAGATAAAAAACCATATTAGGCGGGAAAAAGGGGGCGGTCCCGTATTTTAGTATTTTTGGCTTTTCATTAATCATTAATTCCTGCCCAGATGAAATTTACATC
>CAYOBH010000209.1:0-3730 GCA_964402125.1 uncultured Verrucomicrobiota bacterium | reverse complement strand
CCGTCGGTGACATGGTAGATGCCAGACGCCCCGGGGAAGCGGGCGATCAGCTCGATGCACTGGCGCAGCACCAGCCCGTACGCTACCCCGTTAATGTGGCAGGCGCTGATGGCGGAAACGAAGTGGTTAACCTTACATTTGACCCCGCATCCTACAACGAGGAAGGACTCGACCTTCCTCCGCTCAAGCGCCCTGACTTTCTGCCGATTGTCTCATCCGAATCGCTGGCCTCCATTCTTATCCGCAGAGCCACTGGTCGCGTCGACGGATTCATTATTGAGGGCAATGTGGCGGGAGGCCACAACGCACCGCCGCGCGGCAAGATGATCCTGAGCGATAAGAATGAACCGATCTACGGCGAGCGCGACGAACCCAAGCTCTCTGCCTTCCGAAAATTCGAGCTGCCGTTCTGGCTGGCTGGAAAATATGGAACCCCCGAAGGACTGAAACGCGCACAGGCGGAAGGTGCTGCCGGCATACAGGTTGGAACCGCATTTGCACTCTGCACCGACTCCGGGATTCTCCCGGAAGTTCGCCGCGAACTGGTCCGCGAAGCCATCGCAGGCACCGCGCACGTCTTCACCGATCCGCAGGCATCGCCTACCGGGTTCCCGTTCAAGGTGGCCGATCTGGCGGGCAGCCTCTCCGAAAAGGAAGTCTACGAACAGCGCCGTCGTATCTGCGATGTCGGTTTTCTCCGTCAGCCTTATCGACGGGCAAACGGAGAAATCGGCTACCGCTGCGCGGCGGAGCCGGTTAAGGCCTATGTCGCCAAGGGCGGGCGCGAAGAAGATACCGTTGGACGCAAATGCCTTTGCAACGCGCTGGCGGCGAACATCGGCATGGGACAGCGTCTCCCCGACGGCGGACATGAAAAACCGTTGATCACCATGGGCGATGATCTGGGAAATGTCGGTCGCTTCTGCGAACCCGGACAACTCGACTATTCCGCCGCCGATGTTATCCGCATTCTGCTCAGCTGAATTTCTTCCACAGATTACTCAAATTATCGCAGAATTCTACAGAAGAAGGATTCTGCTGGGTCAATATTTCCCCCTGCCAAATCAGTGCAAATCTGAGCAATCTGTGGACAAAAAACAGAACGGAAATCAGAGGGCATCAAACTTTTGGCGAAGGCGTGCGACGTAGGCCTCAGCGCCGCCTTCCTGATACCCCTCCTGATACTCAACCACCTTGCCGGTCGAATCCAGAAACAGCAGCGTCGGAAAACTATTTACCGAAAACGCATTTTTCAGTTTTCGGTTCCTTGCTTGGAGGTCCTCACTCTGCCCGGCTTTATCATTCGGGAAATCAGCCTCTACAACAACCAGCGCCTCGTCCGCATAGGCCTTAAACGTCGGGGTATCGAGCACCTCCTGATCCATCTTCACACACCACACACACCAATCGGAGCCGGTAAAGAGCAGCAGCACGTGCTTACGCTCGTCCTTGGCCTGTTTCAGCTCGGACTGGAGAATCTGCATTCCGGCGGAAAAATTATGCCGATGCCTGACCTGTTTAAACACAATAAAGGCCACAACCCCAATAATAATGATGCTCAACGAACGACGATTCATCTTCATCTGCATACTCCTACATGTGCTGCTGGCATCTCTGCCTGCAAAATAATGGGCAGACAAGAATGCCCTGCGTCACATATTACACATCGTTCTCGCCTTTTACATAACCGAAGTTGGCAAAATGCCTCCGTCCACATAGAGAATGTGGCCGTTCACAAAATCAACCGCTTTTGAGGCGCACAAGGGCGCGCCGTTTCCGACATATTCTGTGCGGCATCCAGTTCTTCATGTGAAGGGACGACCGCCGTTTCGTCCATGGTCGGAACAGAGTCCGACCCTCCATGTCAGAGGGGTCTGTTCAGAGGGCTCTGTCATGTAATCGAGTAATTTCACCCAAATGCCCCCGTTTTTCTACCATTTGCTCGGGAGTCCGATCCCTAGGTTCTCTGTTTTTGGTCTGCTTTCTTTTAGACGCGACGAGAACGTTGCGTTTTGGTTCTCTGGTTTAAGTGGAATCTGCGTCCGTAAAATGGTACGAAAGAACGCATGATAAAGATTCGACATTTTGAGACCCTTGAAGCATTGGTCGCTGAAACCGAAGCATTGTTGCGCAGAACGCTGGCCGAATCAGGCAACCTAATGCTCAGCGGCGGTTCCACACCCTATATTATTTATAATCGCCTTGCCGCAGCCCCCTGCCCCGTTCATCCAGAACGAATCCTGTTTCTCAGCGACGAACGTATGGAACCGTTCGATTCCAATAAAAACAATGCGCACAATCTAATGCCGATGATCACCGCGCTCCAGTGTGAGAATCGCTTCCTGCGTGTTAATACTGCCCTGTCCGCTCCGGCAGCCGCACAGCAATTTGAGAACGCGCTGCAACCCATGAAGCATATTGATCTCGGATTCCTCGGGATGGGAAGCGACGGCCATACCGCCGGATTTTTTACGCTCGAACAGGCTCGCCGGAAAGCGGGTCCGCTGGTACTGCACACCGATCGCCCCGACGGTATGCACGGCGTCAGTGTAACCCCCGCTTTTCTCCAGCGCGTTCAGCGGCTTATTCTGCTCATTACGGGCACTTCAAAGAAAAATATTATTCAAGCGCTGCTCTCCACTCCCGAAAAAATTGCTGCCGGCGTAGCTCTTTCAACTCACTCCGGGCTGGAAATATGGACTGATATTTTTCTGTAAGATGCTTGTTTTGTTTTGGTTACAAAACATTACACCCACATGACAGCAATATGAAAATACTGTAATCATAAAAGGGCAAATAATTTGCATCCATTTCTGTTTTCTGGCCATGCGAACGCTGGATTCGCGAAACCCAAACGGAAAGAGATGAGAATGAAAACTAAATTTTTGACACTGGTACTAATCGGATTGACGACGGGATTTGCTCATGCTCAGGCGTTCAGCCTTTACCGTAACTTCACCGACACAAAGGGCAGCACCATTTACGCCCAGATCACAGGCATCGATTTTGAAGAGTCCAAAATTCAGCTCCGGCGAGAAGACGGCGCGGAAGCATGGGTTGGCGTGAATGCGTTCAGCAGCGAAGATCTTGAATATATTGAAGCGTGGTATGAATCGAGTCTGCTGATTTCTGCCGACAGTCTACTTGTTTCCGTTCTGCAGAATCAGGGAAAAACCAAAACGGTTCAGCAGGAAAGTGGCTACACCCGCGAAACGCCGCACTTTTGCGAGCTTACCGTCGGAAATTTTGCCACAGAACCCGTTGATAAGCTCTATATCGAATACTACTACTGCATCGGATCAACCGAGAATGGTCAAGCAACGCTCTCGCGTGTGGAGCAAGGGCATATTGAAATAGGAAGCTTGGCTGAAGGCGAAAAAGTCACCGTCAAAACCGGCGATATCGCGCTCAACACCGTCTATGAAATACAGACCACACAGACCGCATTTGGCAGCAGCACAGACGAAGTTTTAATAGATAACGAGAGCGTACTGGGAATTTCCTTCAGAGTATATGGTTCCGGCACAAACGGCGTAATCTCCATACGGGAATTTTCGACACCCAATACGTTAGCCTCATGGACGAAAGATCTTCCTCAACTTACCATTAACTAAACCTACTCCTCCCCACCCCCAGATGCCGGCCGCGTTATTCGCGGTCGGCATCTGCTTTTTCGTAAGCGTCCGAGCGGGGACCCACTGGTCAGATTCAAAAAGTGAGGTAGCCTTGT
>CAYOBH010000208.1:0-3760 GCA_964402125.1 uncultured Verrucomicrobiota bacterium | reverse complement strand
TAGGGGCGTTTGAAAGAGAGGAAGCCGGAGAAACTAGTGAATGACCAAACTCCAGAACGGAGCAGGATGCTCCGTCTACGTTCATCTACCCCTTCGATAATCAATGCGCATCCAGCCAGTTGGAGCTGGTGCCGGATTCTAGGAGAATGGCTCTTAGTCTTCGCGCAGTTTGTCCGAAAAGCGGCCTGTTTCAGGAACAAGCGATCCACCTACAACACAAACGTACCGCCGCCATCCTGGCGGCTTCAAAGCCCGCTGGAAGCGGGCGATACAACCGTACCGCCGCCATCCTGGCGGCTTCCAGAGCCCGCTGGAAGCGGGCAACACAACCGTACCGCCGCCATCCTGGCGGCTTCACAGCCCGCTGGAAGCGGGCGAAACACCCGTACCGCTGCCATCCTGGCGGCTCCACGGCCCGCTGGAAGCGGGCGAAACACCCGTACCGCCGCCATCCTGGCGGCTCCACGGCCCGCTGGAAGCGGGCGATACAACCGTGCCGCCGCCATCCTGGCGGCTTCCAGAGCCCGCTGGAAGCGGGCGAAACCGTGCCGCCGCCATCCTGGCGGCTTCCAGAGCCCGCTGGAAGCGGGCGATACAGAACGGGCGTTCTTTGAGAATCAATGCGCATCCAGCCAGTTGGAGCCGGTTCCAGATTCCACGAGAATGGGGATTTCCATGGGGATGGCGGATTTCATCTTTTCTTCGATGAGCGGAACGAGTTCGTCCTTCTCATCGAGCGCGAGGTCAAAGACGAGTTCGTCGTGCACTTGCAGGAGCAGTTTGGTTTTTGCACTACGCTCCCGCAGCAGTTTCTGGATTTCGATCATGGCGATCTTGATCATATCAGCGGCGGTTCCCTGAATAGGCGCGTTGATGGCGTTGCGCTCGGCCCCAGAGCGGACGGTTTGATTGCGGGCATTGATATCGCGGATATAGCGACGACGGCCAGTGATGGTTTCGACATATTCATGTTTTTGAGCAAACGCGATCGTCTGATCGAGATAGTCCTGCACGCCGGGATAGTTGGCGCGATATTGTTCAATAATATCGCCAGCCTCGGTACGGGAAATGCCGAGGCGCTGAGCGAGGCCGAAGGCGGAAATGCCGTAGATGATGCCGAAGTTGACCATCTTTGCCTTGGATCGCATTTCGCGGGTTACGTCGTTCTTCTCTACGCCAAACACGCGGGCCGCAGTGGCGGTGTGAATATCTTCGCCGTGAATAAACGCTTCGCGCAGATGCTCGTCCTGACTGAGCTCGGCCATAATGCGCAGTTCAATCTGAGAATAGTCGCAGGCCAGCAGCGTGTAGCCGGGCGCACCGGAAATGAATGCGCGGCGTATTTGGCGTCCGGCATCGGTGCGGATGGGAATATTCTGCAGGTTGGGATTTTCGGAGGAGAGCCGCCCGGTGGTGGTGACCGCCTGCCGGAAGGTGGTATGAACGCGACCGCTCTTTTCGAACACCTCCTGCGGAAGGGTATCGACATAGGTGCTCTTGAGTTTGGTGAGCTGGCGATAGTCGAGAATCTTCCGGACAATTTCATGCTTGGGCGCAAGCTCGACGAGCACCTCTTCGTTGGTTTTGTACTGTCCTGTTTTGGTTTTCTTCGGTTTTTCCGCCAGCTTGAGGACATCAAACAAAACCTCGCCGAGCTGCTTGGGCGAGTTCAGATTAAAGTCCATCCCCGTCATGGTGAAGATGGATTTTTCGAGCGATTGAATGGTGTCTGCAAGCTCCACTGAATAGGTCTCCAGCGCAGGAATATCCAGCTTAATTCCGTTGTGCTCCATCTCGACCAGTACAGGGAGTAACGGCGTTTCAATTTCATAAAAGACGCGCTCCTGTCCGCGCTCTTTGAGCATCGGTTTGAGCTTATTCCAAAGCTGGAGCGTGATGTCGGCATCCTCGGCAGCATATTCGCACAGCGCATCAAGATCGACCTCGCGCATCGACTTTTGCTGTCCCCTCTTTTCGCCGATCAACGTGGTAATCGAAATTGGCGAATAGTTGAGCAGGCTTTCGGCAAGGTGATCCATATTATGACGCTGATCGGGATCGATCAGGTAATGCGCGAGCATCGTATCGAACAGTTCACCGCGGACCTCAACGCCGTGCCACTTCAGCACGCTGAGATCAAACTTGAGATTCTGACCGACCTTTCGGATATCGGGATTCGACAGGACAGGAAGGAATGGTGCCAGCGCCTGCAGCGTCTGTTCGCGATCGGGCGGGAGTGTAACGAACCAGGCTTCGTGCGGTTCAACGCAGAATGAAATTCCGATCAGCTCGGCGGAGCGCACATCGAGGCTCGTGGTTTCGGTATCGAAACAGACCATGCCAAATCCGGAGAGTTTTTGCGCCAGTTCGTTGCGCTCGGCGGCAGTCGTTACCAAATGATAGTTGTGTGGCACATCCTTGGCGGTTTTAAACTGAGGAGCGGGCTCCAGCAGTTTTTCCTGTCGCGCAGCGGCAAATTCAAAGAGGTCGCCCTGTCCCAAGGAAACTTTGGCGACAGCAACGGATTCCGGAGTGGGTGCTTCGCCAAAGAGACGGCGGATGAGCGTTTTAAATTCGAGCTCAGTAAAGAGCAGCTTAAGCTGATCGTCGTTGCGCGGTCCAATGACCAATTCGTCGGGCTGTTCTTTGACTGGTACATCGCACTTGATCGTGACCAGCCGTTTGGAGAGCAAAGCGGTGTGTTTATTTTCCTCAACCTTTTCCTTTTGCGTACCCTTCAGTTCGTTGGTGTGCTCCAGTAGATTTTCGATGGAGCCGTATTGCGCAATCAGTTTGACGGCAGTTTTGGGGCCGATGCCGGGGATTCCGGGAATGTTATCGGCTGTATCGCCTGCAAGCCCGAGAATATCAACAACCTGCTCTATCCGCTCAATCTCCCACTGCTCCAGAATCTTCTTCACGTCCAGCAGCTCGGCTTCGCCGGTGCCGCGCGAGGGTTTAAGCATAAATGTGTGTTCATCAACCAGCTGGGCATAGTCTTTGTCGGGCGTCACCATATAGGTATCGAAGCCCTGCTTTTCAGCGATGCGCGCCAGCGTTCCAATCACGTCGTCAGCCTCAAAACCGGGATATTCCAAAATGGGAATGTTAAAAGCCTTGAGCAGGTTGCGGATATGCGGCACGGCGGTACGAATACCCTCCGGCGTTTCATCGCGCGTGGCTTTGTATTCCGGATATTCTTCGTGGCGGAAAGTCGGTTCGTGCGTATCGAAAGCGACGGCTAGGTGCGTCGGTTCGTGGCTGTGCATAATGTCGAGCAGCGTGTTGATAAAACCGAAAACAGCCGACACATTTTCCCCTTTGGAAGTAATGCGCGGGTTGCGGATGAGGCCAAAATAGGCGCGATAGATAATGGCCATGCCGTCGATGAGGAACAGTTTTTTCTGCATTGCGGATTCCTTCTGCTGTTTTCTAAAAACCGATACGAGCTGCATATCATCCCGAATCTGCCGCTGAGGGAAAGGATATAAACGCACGAGTTAAACAGACCTCTCCATCAACCAAGTCCTGTGGAGATATTTTACTCGCCTACCGACCTATTTCCCCAGCGCCGGAGCGGACCGATCGATAATAACGTAATTAACGAATTTTGACTAGATTACGGGACCAGCACCTTTACCTTATTCAGGAACACCGACGGCTTGGCCCGCCAAAGTGCACCTGCCTTGGAATCCCACGATCCAAATCCTCAACTCCTTGAAAAGATGCCGATAAAAAGAATTGAAACATCGGCGCGGGG
>CAYOBH010000207.1:0-3944 GCA_964402125.1 uncultured Verrucomicrobiota bacterium | reverse complement strand
TTTTCTCTCTACACCATCGTCTATCTTTACGGATACATTTTACCTTTCCATCATCTTATCGGCATTGATCTGACCACCATGACCCACCGCTCCACCACGGTCATTACTGGAACACAGGCGCTTTTCTTCGCCTATCTTATCCCTTTTGCTCTTTGCCTTGTCGGGGCGTCGGCCATTCTGGCGTGGCGGGAGAAAGCAGGCGGAATCATTCTGTCTGTTCTTTATCCACGGAGGCTTCTTTTCTACCACAGGTCTTATCCGGATAGGTAAATGCATTCAGAAAGGTCTGGAGCGAACCCTTCAGTAGTTGAACAAACGGATCCTTGACCGGATACTTCCGCGAGCCGCACAACACCGTGTGCTCCAGAATATGCGCAACGCCTGTTGAATCCGAAGGCGGCGTACGAAAAGCTATGCCGAAGCACTTATTCTCGTCATCATTCTCCATCGAAAGAATTTCCGCGCCCGTCGGAATATGCCGATAAATTTTGGCCAGCGTATTTAATTCCTCAACCTGCTCCGTACGTACCAGTTCAAAGTTATTCATCATGACTCCATGTATTTAGCCGGAAACCACTACAGGATTCCCCCGCGCGGCGCGAATTCAAAACACCATGAAATCCATTTTGGCGCAATCTCTCACTGCCATTTAGGATGCGCACAAAAAAACCTGACCATTTAAGATGCTTTACCTGCTACAGCTTCTTCATTTCACGGTCATAACACTCCGGACAAACCCCGTGCGTCGCCGTGGCTCCAGAGAGATTCTTGAGATATTTTTCAACTGAAACCCAGCGACCCGATTTTTCGCGGATCTTCTTACAGTAGCTGCATATCGGATAAATACGGCTCAGATCATCGAGAATACTGTCGCGCATATCGATTTCCTTACGATCCAGAATAACATGAAGCGACAGCTCAATCATCCTTTTGATTTGAGTGATCAGCCTGATATGCATGTCATTATGCGCATTTTGTTTGTTGTCTATAAAACAGACCGTACCGAAGAATCCGCCATCCGGACGGCTGATCGGCATGCCCATATAGGAAATCATATTTAAATCCACAGCGGCGTCATTTTCCTTCCACTTCTCATCCTGAAGTGCATTCGGAATCATGTTCAACGCTCGGCTCTTCAGTGTTTTCTCGCAGTACCATCCGGAACCGGGATACTTTGCCGAAACAGCTACGGGATAAGGATTATGCTCTCCCTTGCTCGAAAGAAAAATCTCAATCAGGTCGCCATCAAGCCGCGTTATCAGCCCTGCAGGCACATTGAATATGTCCGCCGTTTCATCCAGAATGTTCTGCCATTCCTGAAGCATCTCCTCCGCGATCGTTTCCCTGTCAAAAGGATTTTTCTCAACTTTTTTCATCACATCCGCCATCATGTTTTAAATTTTTGCATCATAATCCCGGCTTCACTCCGCAAAACCGGATTCTAATAATGGAGAGTATAAGAACAATTCATGCCAACACTCGGCATATTACAACTGCGCTTAACCCCGCTTCAGGACCATTGGTTTAAGTCGAAACGGCGTTCCTTTGGACCGCCCATCAAACGACTCAGGATGTTTCGTTCGCTCATTCGGACGATGCGAGGGTGAGCCGTTTCCTGTAATACTATCCGCCGATTCCTTGTTTTCTATGCACGTTTTACCAAACACCCGCTACGCTCAAGGCACCAAGAACACCAAGCTTGGAGCCCTTTGTGCCTTGGTGTTTATTGGTTGCGGCTCTGCCGCGCTGTGATCAACGCGCCGCCTCAGATCATCTGCATAAAATCGGCACACCTGTGACGCAAAGTGTGCCGATTTTTCACGCATACGACAAACCAAACAAAACCGCTTTATCCTTATTTCCAAGCAGTTACATCAAACAAGCCCGCTGGCACACTTTTTGTATAGAGGCGAGCTGAATTGAAACCAAAGGCTCCTACAGGGGTTGTGGGAGCAGAAATGAAAGGAGTGCAAACATGTATTGGAGCAACGATAGAACATGGAGCCCGTTTGCGGAACTACGTTCCCTCCAACGGGAAATGAATCGTCTGTTTGACGGATACGACAACGGGATCGCAATGACTCGTTTTCCCGCATTGAATATTTGGGGCAACG
Organism: uncultured Verrucomicrobiota bacterium; assembly: GCA_964402125.1. Taxonomy (GTDB): domain Bacteria; phylum Verrucomicrobiota; class Kiritimatiellia; order Kiritimatiellales; family Pontiellaceae; genus Pontiella. Next base: position 1,830 of record CAYOBH010000207.1, on the reverse strand, counting down.
CCGAAAATGTGATCGTAACCGCAGAACTCCCCGGAATGGAGATTGATCAGATTGAGATTAATGTAGTCAACAATCAGCTCTCCATTCAGGGCGAACGCAAGGCTGAAAAACCGGCGGACAATGCGGTATGCCATCGCACCGAACGGGGAACCGGAAAGTTTATGAGGACCGTAAGCCTTCCTTACACGGTGGAAAACGGCAAGGCGACAGCCAAATATGAAAACGGCGTTCTGACGGTTGTACTGCCGCGTCATGAGGCCAGCAAACCAAAACGAATCACAATCAAAGCATCTTAAAGGAGGGATTCAGATGAAAGATACGTATGAAAAAAATCTATCCAAGGTGAACCGCGAGGAGATGGAGTCGAAACAGGATCTGCGGACGTATGTACCGACCACGGATATCTATGAAAAAGAGGATGCCATTCTCGTTCGGTGCGACGTCCCCGGCGTAACACAGGAGCAGATTGACATTCATCTCGACCATCATGAGCTGGAGATTACCGCTACGCAGAAGGTGCAACATCCGGAGGGCTATGAACTGTTGATCGGTGAATACGACACCGGCGTCTTCCGGCGCAAGTTCAGCATTCCGCAGTTGATTGACCGCGACAATATTCGCGCTCGACTCCATAACGGCGTGCTCGACATCGAGCTGCCAAAAGCGGAGCAGGCCAAACCGCGTCGGATTGAAATTACAACCGGAGCTTAATGCCGACAGGGAGGTGCAGATGAAGAGTAAATCGATTCTAAGGAAAGGAGATTCAGGAACGTTGAGTCGCTCTAAAGGCAACGACCCCTTCCATGTGCTTCACCGAGAAATTAATTCGCTCTTCGACGGTTACTGCCGCGATTTCGGCGGCAGTGCCGGACGGCGCGGGAACGGTTCGAGTGGCTTCGAGCTCTCTGAAACGGACGACGAGGTTAGGATTCGCGTTGAACTTCCCGGCATGAGCCAAAATGATATTTCGGTGGAACTAGAAGAGGATATACTGACCATTCGCGGTGAGCGGAAGGAAGAAAAGGAGTCCCGAAAAAGGAACTATCACATTACCGAAATGAGTTACGGTAACTTCTATCGAATCATTCCGCTTCCGGCAAAGGTTGAGCGCGAAAACGCTTCCGCCAATTTTAAGCGTGGCATTCTCACGCTTACACTTCCGAAATGCGAAGAAGCTCGAAAGGAGGACAAACGGATTCCGATTCAGTCCGAATAAACATAATGCGCGCACCCGTTCACCGACGGGGTGCGCGCCGAAAACCATTGGGGTTGACTTGCAGCAATCGTCTACTTATCTACAAGCACCTTTACAATGCAACCGATCGTGACCAGCAGCCAGATCATAGCAACAATGATGGTGCGGAGAATCCGAGGACGCTTGACTTCGTAATCCAGAATATAAACCCGGAGACTTCGGTCCAGCAGATTAACGGACACTACACTAACAACCAACCACACCAGCATGATTCCCAGCTTTACAGCAATATCAGGCATATTATTTCCTCCTTCGAGAATCGCAACCGATTCCGCTTTTCTTATCAGCCGATCGCCCGTTTTAAAATTATAAATAATCGGACAGATCAACCTTCAAACGCGGAGAACTTTATGTAGCTCTCCTGCCGAACACAAGAGCAAAGATGCCGCCTCTTTTGGTCCTTCAGCCCAATCTTATCGTTTGCCGCACCACACCGCAGAATACCGGATCAATATAAGTGGATGTAAGATTCTCCGAAAAAAGGACTGGCTATATTTCTCCGCCCTGCGCTTTAATGCCACACCGTCAGAACAAGGGGATCCCGCCGAGGGCAAACATGTCGCGGGCGAAGAAAA
>CAYOBH010000206.1:2458-4058 GCA_964402125.1 uncultured Verrucomicrobiota bacterium | reverse complement strand
GCCTCTACTACGACTTTACCGTGCCGGAAGCGAAGGGCTGGCGCTTCATCGTCCTAGACGGCAACGATGCCGGCAAGGGCGTGCTGGGAAAAGAGCAGCTTGCATGGCTGGAAAAGACATTGGCCGCCGCCGCAAATCGCAAGGAACAGGTCATCGTCTTCAACCACTTCGCCTTGATCAGGGACACTGCCCGGTATGCCCGGATGGCGGAACCGCAGCCGGTCCTCGACCTCATTGAAAGATCCGGCTGCGTGGTGGCCTATTTTGCGGGACACGACCATGCCGGCGGCTATGCGGTCCAAAACGGGATTCATCATGTGACCGTCAAGGCCATGCTGGAATCGCCGGAGGGCAACGCGTTTGCCATCATCGAAGTCAACCCCGACCTGCTGGTTGAAACGGGATTCGGGGAGGAACCCAGCCGCACCATGGGGCGCGGCGCCGAATAATTTCCCCTAGCAGGCTGTCGGATCGCGAAAATAGAGCTAAAATTGAAAAACAACTGGGGGCAGAGCAGAAGAATGGCTGACTTGGTCATCGGTCAGTTTTGGTTTTTGAATTCTGAGCGGGTTATTTTTTAAGTCCGACAGTCTGCTAGAGGTGCTTTTGGAGACCGATGGAGCCAGTATATAGGGTCACTCCAACGGATTCCCCTTCACTCCAGCTCGGGGCGACAGAGTTCGTAAAAGTTGCATTCTGAGCAGTTGATTGGGTCGAGGGCAAGTTCCCACTCCTCTTTGGGCAGCGGCTCGTTTTTATTTCGGTCGCAGTCGACGAGGTATTCGGTCATTTCGCCGACGGAGTCGCTCATCAGCGCTTTGGTTTCGTCGAGTTCCTCCTGCGTCAGCTGGAACGGAAGCACTTGGCCTTCGTTGAGATATTCGACGTAGAGGAAAATGTTATCCAGCGAGGCCCCATGCTTAACGATCGCCCAGAGCGCGTAGAGCGAGAGCTGGAGCTTGTGCTGCTCCGCCTTGATTTTTCCGGCCTTCCAATCGTGAATATGCACCTGATCGCCGAGCTTGTAGGCATAGTCGGGAATAGAATAAATTTTTACGTCCTCATAAAAGAAGTGCTCCACGTCGCCGCCAAGCTCCGGCACGGCAATCTGAAATTCCTGCGCCGGCGCAATAGAACGGATGCGCGGCAGGACTTTATCAATAAAGTTGTCGATGCAGTTTTGCACCTGCGCGGCAACCTGACGTTTCGCGGCATTTTCATCTTCCATGGTTTTGTAGTAATGCTCGCGCAAGCAGCAGAAGCGCTTCGGGCTGCTACGCCAGTTGCCCTCGTTCGACTCGTTCCACTTTTGCGTTAGAAACGGGCGGGCCATTTTTTCCCAGGCAGTTTTGCTGTCGACGGACACGCCCTGCTGGTGCTGCTTGAGCACCCACATAATGGCATTTTCCGCCGCCTGCCCCATCAGCCCCCAGCGGTTATCCATTTTGCTGAGGCGATACGCGAGCTTCTGCTCCGCCGTGGCGGTACGCGCCCAGCCGCCCCACATCCCGTATTTACTCCAGTAGCGCCGACGGCGGCACTGCTCAAAATCCTCCGCCGCGCTGAACGACCACGAAAATGTATTTTTTAGTTCACCCAT
>CAYOBH010000206.1:0-2358 GCA_964402125.1 uncultured Verrucomicrobiota bacterium | reverse complement strand
TGAGTTCTTTTTGACCTTGGTGTTTAAAAGCGTGCACAATAGAGAGGAATAACTCCGTGCCTCAGCGACTCCGTGGTGAAATAAGGAGGGTCCTTGTCGGGTTACGCGATTATTTTGTCCATCATCATTTTGTAAATAACCCGCTCCGAAACGAGGCACCAAAGTTGTAGCAGGGGAGCCGCTCTATGGGCCGATCACTCACGACAGCGGCAGCATATTGAGGGTCGATTTCCAGCCGATGAAAAAACCAACCCTCTTTTTCCGCAACGGCTTCAATTGGAACGCTCATGCGCTTCAGCTCAGAAAAGAGCGTGGAGCCGTACGCTTTAATGTAGGCTTCTTTGCGGGCCCACAACTCAAAAAAGAGCGCACACGGATCGTCCGCCGCCAACATCGCGGATTGCTCCTCTAAACTGAAATATCGATCCGTAATCGGTTCCAGCTTCATCGTCCGCTTAATCTTTTGAATATCTATGCCGATTTTGCGGCCTCTTCCGATCGCAATAAGAGCCCATTCCGAGGAGTGAGAAACGTTGAACGCAATATCCGAATTTCGGATGTACGGTTTTCCCGTGTCGGTGTAGGAAAAATCAATCGCTGCGGTCGGAATCCCGGTGTATCCGGAGAGCAGCATCCGCAGAGCACCGCGCGCCGAAATGGAAGATACCCGATCCGCTGCACGCCGGAACCGAGCAGCCTTTTCTCGCTCGTGCGCACTGAGCACGAGCTCCAGCTCTGCGGCCCGATCCTGCACCTCGGGAACGTGTACGCCCCAGATATGAATCGCCTCCTCCGGCAACGCAGGAAAGCTGTTAATGTGGTCTATCATTTCCATGAAGTGCGCATTCTTATGCAGATCCTCGATCAGCGCAACTGTACAGTACAAAAAAGCCTGAAAAGAAGGGTTCCTAATGGATTTTTATCCTCGATATATGCGGTCATGATTCCGTTGACGCCGCCTCCCGTGAAGGGTATCTTGCGGCCCGATTGGAGATTGATCTATGAGTCGAATGGAACAGAGAACAGCGGGTGTGCCGACACTTAAACGCTTGCCTCTTTACCTCCGCCTGCTGCGGCAGATGAAGGAGCGGGGCGAAGAATATGCATCCGGAGCCGTTGTTGCCCGCGAACTGGACCTCGACCCGATTGTGGTCCGCAAGGACCTTGCTGTTACGGGAGCGGTGGGGCGCCCGCGCTTGGGCTTTCCCATGGACGAAATCATTTCCGCCATCGAAGATTTTCTGGGCTGGTCCAACACCAGCGATGCTTTTTTGGTCGGTGTCGGCAACCTCGGTCGGGCTCTTCTCGGCTACAAAGGGTTTGAGCAATACGGCATAAAAATTGTCGCCGCTTTCGACAGCAACCCCGAAATTATTGGAACCAAAGTCCACGGGAAACCGATTATGGATGTGTCCAAAATGCCTGCGTTGGCCAAGCGGATGCACGTACAGATCGGCGTACTCACCGTCACCGCCTCCGTTGCGCAGGGGGTAGCGAATATGATGATAGAAGGCGGGATCCGTGGCATCTGGAACTTTACGCCCACCACGCTCGACGTTCCGGACAACGTAATCCTCCAGCGCGAAGAACTCGCCTCCAGCCTCGCGGTCCTTTCCCACCGCCTTTTGATTAAAGACGGTCAGAAGTCCTGAGCATCGACCAACTGCTGCAGGAAACGCTCGAGAAGGCGCTTTAATTTGACCGGCGGCTTATCCTGAAGCACATATATGCCGTCTTCGTTTTCGCGTACATAGGTCCGCCAGTGGTTGGCTTCGCGCCACGGCATAATGACATTGTCCAGCGCCTGCTCCGCCGTTTCTGGTGCCAGTCCAAACTGTCCGCAGATCCAGAGGCAACGCGCACGGTTTACTCCGCCGCGCTGAACGGCTTCGTAAGCGTAATATTCCGGCGGCTGGCTATCTACCGATGCATCGGCATCGAAATAGGGATTACGCGGTGCCGGAATACCCGCAGGCTTCATGTTTTCGTGGCCATATTTATAAAACCCGCGCATCAATTGAATCGCCCGGTCCAAGATCTCGCTCTGTGCCGCCAGATCAACGGGTTCCGCTCCTGAACGCTGCGACAGCTGCACATATTCCTCTACGCCGTCGACGACGGCCTTCATCACTCGATCTGCCTGTATTGAATTCATGGCGCGAGATAGTACAAAACCGAGACGCTGGTTCAATCGAAATACGAAACCCTTGATTTTACCTATTTTATGTGCTACTTTCTCGCTATGAACTTTCAGAATTACACTTTCTCGTCTGCATTCCCGCATGCCGCCAACTATCGACGCGGCAAAAACTCAACCGTGTGCGAATCGTCACCCTCCTATCATTCCTTCCCTTACCG
>CAYOBH010000205.1:0-4090 GCA_964402125.1 uncultured Verrucomicrobiota bacterium | reverse complement strand
CTCAATTTCCCGGTTGTTTACTTTCCGTCCGCAAAATTTTCCGGTAGGAATAATCCGTGCGCGGGGTGTGTTGATCAAGCGAACGCTGCGCCCGAGGAATTGTGAGACCGGAGAATGATATGAAATGTCCGCATTGCAATGAAGAGTTTGAATTGTCCCTGGGGCTCTATTTTGGGGCTCCGTTTGGTTCTTTTGAGTGTCCGCATTGTCAGACTCCGCTCAAAGGGAAACATCGTCTGTTTTATTGGCCGACCATTCTGCTGGCCATTATCGCAACGGTGGGCCCCGTGACCTATTATTGCTATGAACGATTCGGCTTTACGGTCGGCATGATATCCGGCGTGTTGCTCGCGCTGGTTGTTGTGCTTCCGCTGGATATTGTTATGGAACGTAAGTTTTCCGTGCCGCAGGTGAGACAGAATAAAAAAAGCGACGAATAAATCGCCGCTAAAATGGTGGCTGAGGAGGGACTTGAACCCACGACACGCGGATTATGATTCCGCTGCTCTGCCGACTGAGCTACTCAGCCCTTTTTGTTCAAAAGAGGTGCAGAACATAGATAAACACCCCCACCTTGGCAAGGGCAATGTTTGCACTTTTTTGATCGGAGTTACCCTTGTTCTGAGAAGTGTTCACGCACGGTTTTTTGACATCAGGACGGAAACGGACGCAAAGTGGGCAATTGCCCCCGTTGTGTGATTTGGCGGTCCATATTCACCATCCCCTGCGCTTAGGGAAACGGAGTTTTTTGATACGCCGCGGCCGGACCTTGTTTCCAAGGTCGGCTCGCTCTACAGGCGATAATTACCTGTCGCCTCGGGTTGGTAGAGGATCTGGTCGACCCGCAAGCGTCTGATCCCGGCAGGTACCTCCCATTCAAAAACATCGCCAACCTTGTAGCCCAGCATGGCCGTACCAATGGGGGCCAAAATAGAAATCTTGCCTTGCCCTGCATTGGCGTTTTCGGGATATACCAGCGTATAGGTTTCTTGTTCTCCGTTATCCAGATCGTGCAATACCACGGTGGAATTCATGGTAACCACTTCCGATGAGATGGCCTGCGAGTCAACGACACGCGCACGATCCAGCTCGGATTGCAGCATGGCAATATAGTCGATTCCGCGCTTTTTTTCATGTGGAGAATCATCCACCAGCTTCTTTAATCGTTGGAGGTCAAACGCGGTAATCTCAATCGAACTTCTCTTTGTACGCATACAGGCACCCTTCTCTATTCCGTTTCAATACGGCTAAAGTGGTATCCATTTAACGGAGGTTTGTAAAGCGAAATACCCGATTCAGGAAAAAAGCGGCGAAAAGCGGGTGTATGCTTATACGGAGAGGTCCTTTTTGTGCGGATTCATAGCTCAGCAGGGCGGGTTTTTATTAAAAGGCGGTCGCCGACGTTGAGGTGCTGAAGGACTCCGCCGGCGGTTTCGAGGACGCAGTGGGTTTTACGCGGGGCCCAGCCGAGCGCCCAAGGCGGCAGGTTGCGGGCGATTTTGAGAACGCGCAGATCGGCATCGAGGAAGGCAGCATCGATGGCGAAGCGCATAAACCACATATGAATGCTGCGACACGGGCGCAAAAGCATCCCGGTATCGAGCGGAAGATCGGCGCGGCCGAGCAGTCCGCGCATCCGTGAGCCGATGGATTCGGCGAGGATGAGCTTTTCAAGAACGGGGGTTCCGTCGGCCTCGTTAATCAAAATGCGTGACATGTCGGGATAAATCATAAATCCTACGGCTTCGTATGTGTGGAAGAGTCGCGTTTTGCGCAGGATGGATCAAGGATAATTATGGCACTGAAAAGCATGACAGGTTTCGGCGAAGGGTGTGCTTCGTCGGAGGGAATTCAGGTGGTGGCGGAGCTGAGCTCGGTGAACCGCAAGCAGTTGGATATTAATGTAAATCTTCCGCGCAATCTAATCACGTTGGATGCGCAGGTGCAGCGGCTGGTGCGCGCTGCCTTTTCGCGCGGGCGGATTTCGGGGATTATCCGCGTGGAAGCCGAGGAGGGCTTTGCCGGGCGCGTCAGCGTGGATCAAAAACTGGCAACCGCGTATGTGGAGGCGCTGCGTAAAAGTGCGGCGGCACTCAACCTGAGCGATGATCTGGCGGCGGAGACGATTGCCCGACTTCCGGGGGTGGTGACGGTTGAGCAAAATAATCTAGATGCGGATCATGTGGGCAATGTTTTGGAAACGGCGCTCAAGAGCGCGTTGGAGAGCCTAACCGGAATGCGATTGGCTGAGGGCGCGGCGCTGGAGAAGGATCTGCGCGAACGGATCGACCAGCTGGGCGGGGTGGTGGAGACGGTCAGTGGTTTGTCCGAGGGCGTGGTGGGCGTGTATCGCGACAAGTTGGTGCAGCGGTTGCAAGAGGCCGGGCTGAACGAACTAGCCGAGGATGAGCGGGTTATCAAAGAAGTCGCGCTGTTTGCCGACCGCTGCGATATCAGTGAGGAGCTCGTGCGGCTGCGGAGCCACCTGAAACAGTTTGATGAGCTGCTGAGGAGCGACGAGCCGGTAGGGCGTACACTCGACTTTTTGTGTCAGGAGCTGTTCCGCGAAATCAACACGATCGGTTCCAAGGCGAATGAGGTGGAAATTACCCGGCATGTGCTCGCCTTTAAAACCGAGCTCGAGCGCATCCGCGAGCAGGTGCAGAATGTGGAATAGGGGAGGAAATGTTTCGTATTACGTATTGCGTATTTCGTAAGGGACGGGATTCTTAATACGCAATACGCAATACGCAATACGCAATACGCAATACGCAATACGCATTACGCATTACGCAACACGCAATACGCAACACGCAACACGCAATTTTGGAGAGAAGAGATGGACGAAACAACGCACGGATTGATGGATGAAAAACCGATTGCGCCGCGGCCTTCGCGACCGCTGATGATTGTGGTTTCCGCGCCGTCGGGCGCAGGGAAAAGCACCTTGTGCGATCGTTTAGTGAAGGATCTGCCGAGGCTGATCTATTCCGTCTCCTGCACCACCCGCCCGCCGCGCGGAGAGGAAAAGGACGGTGTGCACTACTATTTTCTCTCGAAGAAGGAGTTCAAAACGCGCGCCAAAAACGGTGAGTTTCTGGAATATGCCAAGGTGCATGGGAACTATTACGGGACGCTGCAAGACACTGTTCTCTTCGCGATGGAGGAGGGGAATCATGTCCTCCTCGATATCGATGTGCAGGGCGCCCAGCAGATTCGCGAGGCGATCAAGCGCCTCGATCCTCGTCATCCCATTGCCCGCGGATTTGTGGATATCTTTATTTCGCCGCCTTCGTACGAAGAGCTGGAGCGCCGTCTTCGCGGGCGCGGAACGGATGAAGAGTCGGTCATTCAGAAGCGCTTGGAAAATGCCCGCGCAGAGATGGAACAGGCCTCGTGCTATGCGAATCAGATCGTCAATGACGATCTGGAAACGGCCTACATAGAGCTGAAAGCGATCATCCGCACGTGCGCAGCTTCATGCTGATTCAGGTGCGCCAGATGGATGGGCGTAGGCATTATGTTTGAAAAAGGGCACTTGGCGGCTAAGCCGCCCGGGTGAGGGAGTGCAAAAGTGGGTAGAAAACGGGAACATTTGCGTGAAATTACTAGATTACGGGACGGACCCCTTTTCGGACCCCTTTTGCCGGACCCCTTTTGCCGATGGTTGGAAAATTTTATTTTAGTTGTGCTCCGCATTTAACACAGAATTTAGGGTTGAATGCTTTTCCCAAATATTTGCCACATGCGGGACAGCGCCAGTTGAACATTGAAAAAATAAGACCAGCAACAAAGACCGCAATACAAACTGGCACAAGAATGGTGACTGGCAAGCCAAAGAGAGCCTCTTCAGCAGAGTCTTCAAGCATTACCAAAGGGATAATCGCGAGAATTACGGGAACTGATACTATCAGTTGTTTTACTTTGCGTTTTTTGAAGCTGTCGATTATTTCCTGATTTCTTTCCTGTGGTTCCATTTTATCTCCTTTTTAATTTATAACGATTAGGATTTTATCCGTCCAGCTTGGCTCAAAGATCAAGATTCCCCCGAGGAACGTTGATGGCTGGCCGGATATGAGGGCACCCGCAT
>CAYOBH010000204.1:0-4147 GCA_964402125.1 uncultured Verrucomicrobiota bacterium | reverse complement strand
GTCATCGACTCCCAACACGCCGCGAGCCCTTCCAGCTCCGCCTGTTCCAAAAATCCGTTTGCCATTTGACCGTTCTCCTGTGCCTGAAAAACCCTTTTCTCTAAAATGCGCGCATCCTAAAAAAACCCTCCGCAAAAAACCACCCAATTGGCGAATGATTCCACTTAAGACTGGTGGGGTGCACGGTCCATGCGGATTGACGGGACTTCTATTCTGCGTTGAGGGCCTTTTTTTCTATGAGGCGATCGATGGTTAGCAAAAGCGCCCCGGTCAGTTTTCCTTCGCGCGTGGCTCGAATGCGGCAGTTGTCAAACAGCAGTCCAATGGTCCAGCGCTCAACCTCTTTACGCAGATCCTCGATATAATAGGGGTAAACCTGCGCCAGTCGGCTGTAGATAAAAACCCGGTCGGGATTAAAGATATTGATGGCTGCGGCAATGCCTTTGGCTTGCCATTCGAGGACGTTTTCAGCGATTTTTACGGCCCGCGGGTTGCGGTTGGCCAGCAGCTCCAGCGCAGCGGCGGGCGGGAGATCGAGTTCTGAAAAGAAAACGCGGTCTGAAGCGACGGTTTCCAAGCAGCCGCGGTTTCCGCAGCCGCACTGTTTTCCACCCGGCTGCATAATAATATGGCCAATCTCTCCGGCGTAACCGCTGCTGCCTAAAAGGGGCCGACCGTTCACGACAACGCTCATGCCCACCCCCGCGCTGAAATCCATCGAAATATAATTACTCGTGGCATCCGGTGTTCGCAGTTGAGCTCGGCTCAGCGCCCGTTCTTCGTGCATGACAAAAGTGTCGATGCCCAGCGCTTCAGAAATTTGTTCCGCAGGGCGTACGCCTTCGAGCCAGTGCAGGTTGGGATTGAGCATGCTCTGCCCCGTCTGGGATTCGATCAGCCCGGGAATGCAGACGCCGATAAGACTGCATTGAGCGTTCAGGCGGGTTTTCAATGTGGTAAACTCGCGCTTGATGCGAGCAAACAGATCGTCCACATCGGTTCCGGTCGGCAGTTTAACCATATGCTCCGGTTTAGCACTCCCCTGTAAATCGGAAAAACAGAGCGTGGTTTCCTGCAAGTCAATCACAATGGTGGCCACCTGCAGCTCCGGTGCAAGCTGATAGAGAATTTTTGGGCGGCCGAAAGAGGTATCTTCGACCGCGCTGCGGGAAATAAGGCCCTCCTTCTCCAGTTGCGCAAACAGCTTGGTCATCGTGGTCGTGCTGATGCCCAGCTCCCGAGCGAGACCAATTTTGGAAAACAGCTCCATCTTACGCATCTGGCGCGTGACGGTCTGTAGGTTAATCTGCCGGACAATTCTCGGCTGTCCAAAAGTATATTTTGTATGGTCCGAAGTCATGACAGGGAATCCTCTTTCCTGTTATTTCGCCGGCTTAATGAGCACGACATAATCGACGGTCTGTCCGGGAATCGTGATCGTATCGCCGGGGTTAACCTTGCGCTGAAGGAGTCCAGTGTCGGCGAGCCAGAGATTATGGCGGCGCCAAGTTCCCTTGATGCCCGTGTCTTCAAATCCCGCTTCGACCAGATCCGCCCGCAGTGCAGCGGCGGCAAACATGATGTCTTCATTCGGCTGATCTAGCGTGTGAATCGGATAGGTTCCGGTGCTGTGCATGACATAGACCGTGGCTTTTTGGGTGACCTTAAAGGAGAGGTCGGTTTTATTCATTGCATCGCTGAGGCGCTTGGTGGCGATCCAGCGAGCCCCTTCAACCTCTTCCGGAAGGGTGTCGAAGGTATTGTCGGAGGAGCCGTCGACTTCGGTGTAGAACGGGCCCTGTGCTTCAATCGGGCGATCAATGTAGAGCGCCGGGCAGTTGGGATTCGAGCTCTTGAGGTCCACGACGAGGCTGTCGTTCGACACCAGCATTTCGTCCGCTTTCTGATAAATCACCATCGACTGTGTATTGCCGCGGTCATCACGGACTTCAATCCCGTTTTTACCGGGCGCGAGCGGGGCCTTCCAGAAGAAGACATTTTCCACAACAACGCCGACCACCTTGACCTTTTCGCCTTCGTTTCCGTCTTTTCCGAGATTGCCGACGGAGATCATCTTTTCCTCGGCGTTGGGATTTTTCTCTGTGCCGGGCAGGACATAGTCACCGTTTTTCATGATGCCCTGCGATTTCCCGTTGATGAAGAGTTCGACGGCGTCGGCGTTGGAGTAAACCTTGATGCCGTTGGCGGGATCGACTTGGCGGTAAAACCAATGGCGGCCGACCAGCTGGAGCACCGGATAGTCCGGGCGAAGAAACGATTGGAACAGATAGTAATAATCCTTCGTCAGACCGCCGAGCGTGACAATGCCTTTGGTATTGCGGTTGTTCTTGAATTTGTGGTCGTAAAACTCGCGGTAGTTCCACCAGAGGAAAAATTTATGTCCGTCCGGATTGTTGCGGAAGATGCGCTGAAAGCGGAATTCGGAAAACATTTGGGCATATTCTTCCGACTCAAACTGATCGACCTTCCAGCGCGCTTCACCGTACGGCTGATGGTGGGTAATCCAGGAACCCGCACCAGTTTCGGAGACATATTTGTTTCCACGCGCAAATTCGGTGTAGTTGCCGTTGTACCAGCCCTGATAGGTATTGCCCGCCACAAAGTCGACGTTGTCGGGTTTTTCCCCCGCGGAAGCATAGGTGAGCAGGCGGGTGGGATCTTCGTTCCGGATAACATCTGCATAGTAATGCGCGGTGCGGTCGTGGGTTTCATTGCCGCTACTCCAGAAGACGATCGACGGATGATTCCAGTTCTGGCGGACCATTTCGCGGTTGATCAGCTCGCCGACTTCGGTGGGTTGGCTCTCGCGGTTTTTACGTTCTCCGTTGTCCCAGCGGTGTCCGGCCAGCCCGTTTTCCGCCCAGACGAGCAGACCGTGTTCATCGGTCAGGCTGTATTCAAAACGGCGATGCGGATAGTGCGCCAGCCGAACGGTGTTCACGCCGAGCTCCACCATCCCGTCCATTTCCCATTTGAGCTGTTCGGAGGTCATGGCATTCCAGACATGTTCTTCCTGATGGTGTTTACAGACGCCGCGGATCAGGATCTTTTTCCCGTTGAGCGCAAAATCTTCTCCCTGCATTTCGATCGTGCGGATGCCGGTGCGTTCGGTAACGGAATCAAGCAGCTCGCCAGCGATGAGCACTTCAGACTGAACGGTATAGAGGAGGCCCTGATGAACATCCCAGAGAAGAGGATTGTTCAGTTTGGTGAGCGTTGTAACGGCCTGCGTTTCTCCGGCGGGAATCGTTGCTGTTTGTTCAGCCACGGCCACTTTTTTTCCGTTTGGATCAATAATGGTATTGCGCACCGTCACGCTGTATTTGTTCTTCAGGCTGTTATGAACGTGCGTTGTAACCTCCATCTCCGCGCTGTCGGGAGAAATATTTTTCGGTGTCAGGTAAACGCCGGTCGAACCCAGATCCGGAAAGATATGAACGCCGCGGGTTTTAATGAGCCACACAGGTCGGTAAAGCCCGCCGTTCGTATAGAAAAGGTTCGACTGCGAAAGGCAGTTGGCCGCCTCAAGATCGCGGTTCGTTACGCGCAGGATCAGCTCATTTTCCACCCCAAACTTCAGCGCGGGAGTCAGGTCGAATGCCGCGGCGGTGTAAGCACCTTTGTGTTGGCCGATATGCGTGCCGTTCACAAATACATCCACGACCGAGCCCGCGCCTTCCAGGAAAAGACAGAAGCTCTTGTTGGCTTCATTGACCGAAGGCGTCAGTTTCCGGCGGTAAAACCCGGACGATTTTTCCGGCAGGCCGGAAAGGCGGAAGACGTGCGGTGTTTCCAGTACGCTCCATTGGGTGTCGGGCCCGGGAAGCTGAATCGCGGAGTTTTCTTCAGAAGTGTCCTGACAAAACTCCCACTGTACCAACTGTTCTTTTGTTCGAATTTCCTTTGATGGCCTGTTTAAGTGGGCACAGCCCTGAAACAGCAGTGCACTCATAACCAGACCCAATATAAGCGAAATCATTCCTTTTCGCATGGCTCATATCCTTTCGACGAATTGTCCGAGCCGAAACCGACTCTTCATTTTCAAAAGACACAGCCTATTAGAGAAAGGACGGATGATCCATCTTTTTCCTTGATCGGTTGCACTGCTCCCCATCTAAGTGGAGAT
>CAYOBH010000203.1:0-4165 GCA_964402125.1 uncultured Verrucomicrobiota bacterium | reverse complement strand
ACGACGCAGAACCTTTCCGCCGATCAACTGGCGCAACTGTCCGACGAAGTCGGGCCGGAGCGGTCGCTGCTGGTGCTCTGCGCCGCGTTCCGGGGCAGGGCCGATCAATGGCCGAACCTGACGGTAAAGAAGATTCCCAAGCAGGTGCTTTCGCGTTGCGAGTGGGCGCACGACGACTATTCGCTCCAAGTCGAAAATCTCCCCAAGGCCCCGCCGAAGCCGGGACAGATGGAGTTGCTATGAACGACCCGGGTAACAAGAAGAATGGCTCACGCGAAGCCGCGAAGAGCACGAAGGAAAGCTTGTTCGAGCGGGTGCGTTCCATTTGGGAAGAATCGCGCGGCCTAGCCACACGGTCGGTGAATACCGCGCATGTCTGCGCCAACTGGCTGATCGGCCGCGAAATCGTGGAGGAAGAGCAGGCGGGCAAGGATCGGGCAGATTACGGCAAGGAGATCATCACAAACCTCTCCGCCCGGTTGCGGAAGGAGTATGGCGAAGGCTTCTCCCCCAGCGCGTTGAAATATATGCGGACGTTCTATGTGCAATACCCGAATCTGCTCCAAATTCGACACGCGGTGCGTGGCGAATCCTGTAATTCTTTGCAGAATAATGTGTTGCAAATAAGCCACGCACTGCGTCACCTTTCGGATTCGCCGCAAAAGGAGGGATGGGCTCCCGGGCGGCTGCACCCCCGCCTTTCGTGGATGCACTACCGCACCTTGCTGCGTGTCGACCGTGAAGAGGCGCGTGCATTTTACGAAATCGAGGCGATTCGCAACGGCTGGTCCGGTCGCCAGCTTGAACGGCAGATCAATTCGCTTCTTTTTGAGCGTCTCCTGAAAAGTCGCGACAAGGACGGAGTGCTGGCGCTGGCCGGCAAGGGACTTGTGGTTGAACAGCCGGTCGATGCCATCAAGGATCCCTATGTTCTGGAATTCTTGAATCTGCCGGAATCGGAGCGGTTGAACGAAACCCAGATCGAGTCGGCGCTGATCAGCCAAATGCAGGCCTTTTTGCTCGAACTGGGACAGGGCTTCGCGTTTGTGGGGCGGCAAAAGCGGCTGACCCTTGAGGGCGATCATTTTTATCCCGATCTGGTTTTCTACCACATCCTGCTGCGCTGCTATGTCATCATCGACCTCAAGACCGGCAAGCTGACGCATGGCGACCTGGGGCAAATGCAGATGTACGTGAACTACTATGACCGGGAAATCGCCGGACCGGATGACAACCCGACCGTCGGGCTGATTCTCTGCACGGATAAGAACGATGCGATGGTTCGTTACGTGCTCGACGAAAAAAACCGCCAAATCTTCGCCAGCCGCTACCAGACCTATCTCCCCAAGGAAGAGGAGCTGAAAGCCGAAATGCGCCGGGAGCTTAGCCGACTGACCTCGCCGGAAGGAGACTTGCCATGAACAAACATGTTAACGCCATTTCAGGGCGGTTGAGTCTGCGCCCGCCCCAGCGCCGGTCGCTGGAGATCCTCGACCGGGTGATGGAAATCCTACCCGAAGACCGCCATGCCGAGCTGCAGGCGAAGATGGAGGCTATTTGCGCCGAGTTTCCATCGGTGACGGACTTCGAGCGTGAATTTCCGTCGCTCTGCTTTGCGCTGGCGACCGGCGTGGGCAAGACGCGGCTGATGGGCGCGTTCATCAGCTATCTGCATCTGGCCCATGGCATCAACAACTTTTTCGTGATGGCTCCGAACCTGACGATCTACAAAAAGCTGATTGCCGACTTTACGCCGAACACGCCGAAGTATGTTTTCAAGGGCATCGCCGAGTTTGCCACCGACGCGCCGGAAATCATTACCGGCGAAGACTACGAGGCCAAGGCGGGAACGCTGTTCGACCAGTTCCTGCGCTGCAAGATCAATATTTTCAACATCTCTAAAATCAACTCCGAGGTGCGGGGCGGAAAGTCGCCGCGCATCAAGCGGTTGTCCGAATACATCGGCCAGAGCTATTTCGAGTATTTGGCCGGACTGCCCGACCTTGTGCTGATCATGGACGAATCGCACCGCTACAGGGCGTCGGCGGGCATTCGCGCCATCAACGAGCTGAAGCCGGTGCTGGGTTTGGAACTGACCGCGACGCCGTTCGTTGAAACCTCCAAAGGCGCGGTTCCCTTCAAGAATGTGGTGATTGATTATCCATTGGGCAAGGCCATGGAGGATGGATTCGTCAAGGAACCGGCGGTCGTTACCCGCAAAAACTTCAAGCCGGAAGGCATGACCATCGAGGCCATCGAAGACATGAAGCTACGGGACGGGATCAGCTTGCATGAAAGCGTGAAGGTGGATTTGGAAACCTATGCGCGCGAAACCGGCAACCGGATCGTAAAGCCCTTTCTGCTGGTGATCGCCCGCGATACCACCCATGCCGGACAACTCCTGAAGCTTATTCAGTCGGAAGAGTTTTTCGAAGGACGCTACCGTGAAAAGGTGATCCAAGTCGATTCGAGCAAGACCGGAGCCGAAGAGGACGAGATGGTCGAACGGCTGCTGAAGGTCGAGCATACGGAGGAACCGACCGAGATCGTAATCCACGTCAACATGCTCAAGGAGGGCTGGGACGTGACCAATTTATACACCATCGTTCCGCTTCGCGCGGCCAACGCCCGCATCCTGATCGAGCAGTCCATCGGGCGCGGATTGCGTCTTCCCTACGGCAAGCGCACCGGTGTGACGGCGGTGGATCGGTTGAACATTGTTGCGCATGACAAGTTCCAGGAGATCATCGACGAAGCCAGCAAGCCCGATTCAGCCATCCGCTTGCAGCAGGTGGTGCTGGATCCCGAACAAGTCGGCCAGAAAACGATATCCGTCGTTTCCCAGTCGCGGCTGGCGTCCCAGCTTGGTTTTGTGCCGGAGCAAACGACATCCAGCACATATGTTCCAAGGGGCGGTGCAGTTCCGCTTTTCGCCAATACCGAAGACCAGCGGGTGGCGCAGATTGCCTACAAGGTCATCCAGAAGCTGGAAAGCCAGCCTCAGGTTTTACCCTCTGCCTCCATGCTTGATAGTCAGGAAATACAGAAATGGCTGATGCGTGAAGTCGAAGAACTCTACCGACCTCAACAGATGGAAATGGACGAGATCATCGAGAAACCGGACATTGCCGCCATTGTTGCCAAAACTTCAGCGCTGGTCAAAAACCAGACCATTGATATTCCCCGGATTCTTGTTGTGCCGATCGGCGAGGTGAAGTCCGGCTTCAAACCCTTCACACTAAATTTGGATACGCTGAATTATCCCGTTCCGGATGACGATCTATGGATTCGTCATCTTCGGACGCCGCAACTCGACGTGCTGACGCTCGGCAAGAGCACCGACCACGAAGCGCGCTTGGAGGACTACATTGTCAGCGGTCTGGTTGATTTCGACGATGTTTCCTACGATGACAACGCCGAGCTGCTATACGATTTGGCAGGGCAGGTTGTTCAGCGCTTCCGGTCGATGGGCCGCTCCGACGAGGACATCTCGAAAACCCTCCGGTGCCATCAAAAACAGATTGCCCAGTACATCCATGCCCAGATGCAGGATCACTATTGGGAAAACGCCGTCGGCTATGAGGTTAAAATCAACAAGGGATTCACGGAGCTGAAACCCAGCGCATACACGGCTTCCGCTGATAATCCAATCATCGATTTCCGACAGGCTCCTTCCGACAAGAGCAACATGTCCAAATACCTTTTCGGAGGATTCTCCCGATGTCTTTACGACGTGCAGAAATTCCAATCCGATGCTGAACGCAAGCTGGCGATCATTCTGGAGCGTGAAGCCATCAAATGGTTTAAACCAGCCAAAGGGCAGTTCAAGATCTACTACAAGAGCGGAGCCGACCATCCAGAATACCAGCCGGATTTCGTGGCGGAAACCAGCGAATGCATCTACATGCTCGAGCCTAAAGCCCGGAACGAGATGGAAGACCCCATTGTTCTCGCCAAACGCGAGGTGGCGGTTACTTGGTGCAAGAATGCCAGCGACTATGCTGCGACTTGCGGAGGCAAGCCGTGGAAATATGTGCTCATTCCGCACGACATGATTTCTGAAAACACCACCTTGGACTGGCTGGCACAATCAGGAGCCTGACAACCGGACCTTAACCCAAGTTTCTTATTACCAGCTGTAACTCATTGAAACACAACGGCGGCG
>CAYOBH010000202.1:0-4186 GCA_964402125.1 uncultured Verrucomicrobiota bacterium | reverse complement strand
TTGCCCGCCTGCAGGGCCTGCTTGGCTTGGCTCTGTGCTTCGGCTTGGTCCCAGAACTGCGAGGTGCGCGAGAAGCCCATCCGCTGAATGTCGAGTTTTTGTCCTTCAATGCCGTATGCTTTCACCATCTCTTCGAGCGGTGCCGGAACGTCCCACATCAGGCTGTGCGAAGCGTAGAACATGGTTTCCCCTGCGGGAATGGCCGACGCAGCTTGGGCGGATTCACCCCCCGAAGGCTTCGAGGACGAGTTGATGTATTTTACAACCCACTCGAAGAAGTGAGGAATGTTTGGACCGGAGGTATGGCCGCCTTCGTGCTGACGGAAAGCCAGATCGCCGCCCATGAGCGTACCTACTTCAGGGAGCGGTTCATGAACCCAATCCGCAACGTCGTAGCCATAACCTTCCTTGCCGAGCACTTGATAGACCTTTGAGGCCAGGATACCTGCGCGGTAGCTGCCGGGAGCGTCAACCCAGGCCGGATCGCCCGGAGGAACACCGTAGCTGATGAAGCAGGGGCGCGGGGCGCACAATGCGATCAGCTCGTGGGAGTCGACCGGAAGGTCGGACGCATCCATTGATTTTCCATTGATGTCCGCAGCGCCATATTTCAGGAAGTTGCCGGCCATCCAGTGGTATTCGCCATCGGCGGTAAGGTTTTCGACCGCTTCGCCATAATCGTGGCGATGGAGCTTTGCGCCGCCTTCGCCGGAAGAGGCAACCAGCGCAACACCGACGCGCGGATCGAACGCCTGAGTGACCAGAGCGGCCTTGCCATAGCGCGATACGCCTTCGATCCCCACTTTGAGCGGATCAACCTTCATGTCGGGATTGGCTGCAAAGAAGTCGAGCAAGCGGCTGACGCCCCATCCCCAAGCGCGGAGTGCGCCCCAGTCGTCGGGCTTGCGGGGTTGTCCCTTGTTGGTCAGGCCAATGATGCCTTGGCGAAGTGCATTTCCGCCGCGGTCGGCCTGGATGCTGCCGGGATTGATCGTGCCGTAGCCCCAGCCGTGACTGAGCGCCTGATACGGAACGCCGTTGGTATTCACAGCGCCGCCGCCACCGCCGCCCATTCCACCGAAGCCGCCGCCAAACTGGAGCAGCACCGGAACTGGTCCGGTCACATTGACGGGAACGGTAACGCTCGCTTGGATATCCACGGTAATCTGCGGGAAGGCGCTGTTGTCGACATGACCCACGAGGGTTTTCGTGATCGTCTTAAAATCGCCCACGCTGCCTTCGGTGGTTGCGGTCACTTCCCAAGTGACGCCCGGTACGTTGTCCGGAATGCGTCCGTACACTTCACTCTCAAAATCTTCAAGGATTTCCGCCCGACGCTGGGTCCACTGCTCTGCGGTGGTTACTTTTGTTCCGTTTTTCAGGAGCAGTGCATTGGGAATCGTAGGCATCCAATCGTTCGCCGTGGCTTCATCAAATCCGGGGCCGGTTTGGTTGCCGCCGTCCTTACCTGGACGCAGGGTCTTGATACCGAGCTGGTTCATCATGTTCTGGTGGTCGTCGTAGCCCTCCTCGATCCAGGGAGTCGGTGCGGCTTGTTGTCCGCCGCCCATTCCACCGAAGCCGCCCATTCCGCCGCCTCCACCGGCCCGCGTGCCGGCCGGGGCGCCGCCGCCCATTCCGCCGCCCATTCCACCAAAACCCCCAAATCCTCCTGCGGGAGCTCCAGATCGTTCTTGTCCTTGTCCATGACAAAGTGCGGCTGCCATTGCTCCGCAGATCATCAGCGTCAGCGTTCTTTTCTTCATTATTACCTACCTCTTTTATGGTTTTAAGACGAAGAAACGAGAGCCAGCCTCCTCCGTAATCCTCAGTACGCTGTGGTTACAGCGAGAGCCGGCTTAGTGATTGATACCACGAGTCCTCGCCAAAATATTCAGTAAGACAGGATATCAGGAAAATAATTGCACGCAAGCCGTAGTGTAGATTGCTTTTTCAAATAGCTTGCGGCGATTCGGTCTAGCTACTATGTTTCGCCTGTTATGGATATACCGATATGAAAGCAATCTTGGAGGACGAATGAATAAGAAAAAGTGGGGGAGCGCCGGGCTGGGCATTTTCGTTTTGGGGCTGTTGGTTTCATGTGCGAGCAGGCCGGCGGGGTTGTCGCGCTATGATGAACCGGCTCGTGAACTGCTGAATAAAATGACGCTGGATGAAAAGATCGGCCAGATGGTTCAAGCGGACAATGCCGGATTGAAAGATCCGACGGATGTTCAAACCTATTATCTGGGATCGGTCCTCAGCGGCGGAGGATCGGACCCGACCGCCGGAAACAGCATGGAGGCGTGGACCGAACACTATGAATCGCTCCAGAAGCAGGCCGCCCAAACCCGGCTCGGCATTCCGATTCTGTACGGAATCGACGCCGTACACGGACACAACAATGTGCTCGGTGCAGTTATTTTCCCCCATAATATTGGGCTGGGCTGTGCAGATAATCCCAAGCTGGTGAAACAGATCGGTCAAATTACTGCAAAAGAGATGCGCGCAACGGGCATTCAATGGACCTTTGCGCCCTGCGTTACGGTTCCACAGGATGAGCGCTGGGGACGGACCTATGAAGGCTTCTCAGAAGATCCTGAGCTCGTAAGCCGACTCGGCGAAGCGTATGTGCTGGGGCTTCAGGCCGACGGCCTTGCCGGCGCGGAGTCTGTGCTCGCCTGTGTAAAGCATTTTGCGGGCGACGGCGGAACGGTTGCGGGAAGCACTCGAAACCGCAGGGGCTGGGATCAGGGCGATACGCAGTGCGACGAAGAGACTTTCCGAAGCATTCACCTGTTCCCCTATCAGGACGCGATTAATGCGGGTGCGCTCACGATTATGCCTTCATACAGCAGCTGGAACGGACTCAAGTGCTCCGCGAATAAATATCTGCTCACCGATGTGCTGAAAGGCGAAATGAAGTTTGAAGGCTTCCTGATTTCCGATTGGGACGCGATCCGCCAACTTGATCCCGACTATAAAACGGCCATCGCCATTTCAATTAATGCGGGGATGGATATGGCGATGGAGCCGAACGGTTACCGCGATTTCTTCACCCTGCTCAAAGAACTGGTCGAAGAAGGCACTGTGCCGATGTCGCGAATCGACGACGCGGTATTCCGCATTTTGCGGGTAAAGTTTGCTATGGGAATGATGGACGAAGACTATGTTGGCGAAGGCAATCCGAGTCTGCAGGCGCAGTTCGGCTCGGATGAGCATCGGGCCGTAGCGAGACAGGCCGTGCGCGAATCCCTCGTCCTGCTCAAAAATGAAAAACAGACGTTGCCGGTTTCAAAAACGCTGGGTCGAATTCATGTGGCTGGACAGGCCGCAGACAATATCGGTTACCAATGCGGCGGATGGACGGTTCAGTGGCAGGGCCAATCGGGCAACGTTACAACCGGCGGAACCACGATTCTTTCGGCCATTAAGCAGAGCGTTTCCGACCAAACCTCCGTCACCTATTCGAAGGACGGAACCGGCGCAGACGGTGCGGATATTGGCATTGTTGTGGTAGGAGAACCTCCCTATGCCGAAGGCAGCGGCGACAACCGCGAGCTGAAGCTGGCCCCCGCCGAGCTGGCGGCCGTGAACAACCTAAAAGCCGCCGGTATTCCGGTGGTTGTGGTGCTCCTCTCCGGTCGTCCTTTGATCATCAACGATGTACTGGACCAAGCGGATGCCTTTGTCGCGGCTTGGCTCCCTGGGACTGAAGGCGACGGCGTAACGGATGTGCTCTTCGGCGATTATCCATTCACCGGAAAACTTTCCTTCACGTGGCCGCGCTCCATCGATCAGCTTCCGATCAACAAAGGCGACGGAAAAGAAAACCCGCTCTTCCCGTTTGGGTTTGGTCTGACGGAATAAGAGATCACGAGTTCTCGATAACAGAAAAATGCAAACCTCCGGGTTTGCATTTTTTTTGCACAAAGAAGCCGCTTCTACCTGCTAACAGCAAGAGACGCTATGCGCCGGTTCATGCACCTTCGGCCATTCCCGGAAAACGCCACCGGCATAGCGGCGGCGCTACCTTTTCCCGTACCGCAGCCATCCTGGCTACCTTGTCCCCGTACCGCAGCCGTCTCGGCTGCCTGCTCCCGTATCGCAGCCATCCTGGCGGCCACGTCGCTGAGCAGGCACCCCAGAAAAGCAATCTATTTAAACAGAATAATTAGGACAAAAT
>CAYOBH010000201.1:0-4251 GCA_964402125.1 uncultured Verrucomicrobiota bacterium | reverse complement strand
CAGTTGGGACCCACCACGATACTCCGGTCATTCGTGAGCTGACGCATGCCGTGTCCGTCAATGGCCGCCATGTAGAGTTCTTTCCGACCACTCCGAGTTCCCACCATCGCAATCTGCGCCGACGCCATGCCCGGCTTCCCGGTGATCTTCAGCACGATATCATCTGCCACCCTATGCGCCAGCTTGCGCACCTCTTCAGTCGAAACCGGGCCATAGCGTGTGCCCATCAGCTTCGTGCGTGCTGCAAGTTCATGCACCACGCAATCGACCTGAACGCGCCCCTCCCTGCTTATGCTGGCTCCGCTCAAACTGTATTGGCCGCCGCTCGAAACCAGCGTAAAATAACCCGACCGCTGAAGATCCGCCCTGAGAACCGAAATAAACGTCCTCGAAGCCTCGTCGCTCCCCGCCTTAAAGGCGCTCAGGTTCAAGCCCACTTTCCCTTCGCCAGAGGCGCTTACCACCAGTTCGCCCTGCGAATACGCAGAGAGCACGGAACAAAAACAGATTAACCCAAAAAACAATTTTTTCATCTCAAACCAAATCCCTTTCTCAGTTCGTTAGTTCAAATTTTATATCCAAATAGGTCTTCCCATATCCGGACGGAGGTTTAGGCAGACTGGAAATACTATCCGCAGCACGTTTCGCCGCAGCATCATACGCGGCATCACCCGAAGATTTTTGCAATCGACGTGACGTTATCGTTCCATCCGCACGAAAACTGATCCGTATCCATGCCGGGCCTCCTGAAGATGGCTTATACGAAATCCACGCCCGCTGAAACAGGGCCGTCACACGACTTTCATATAGAGCAAAATCGCTCGGCGTTCCGACCGGTCCACTGGAAGACCCCGACTCAAGAATCTTGCCCACATCAATTTTTTGAACGGGCTTTGGAGAAGGACTCGGAGTTGCTTTCACGCGCTCATCAGAAACCTTAATAGCTTCTACAGGCGTCGATTTCCATGTATTTTCTTTTGGAGGCTCCGGCGTTGGATCAACAGGCTTCGGTTTTGGCTCAACAGGCTTCGGCGTTGGCTCGACAACTTCCGGCGTCGGCTCCACGACTTCCGGCGTGGGTTCGATAACTTCCGGCGTGGGTTCTTCCGGCGGAGTCGGCTCTTCAACCACCTCAGGCTCCTCCTCGATCTCCTGCTCCGGCTCCTGCACCTCTTCCGTCGGAGTCGGCTCCGCTCCGCCGCCCATGGCTGGGCCCATTGGAGCAAGCTCAACAAACATGACGACTTCATTATTCGGCTTCGGTTTAATACAGCCGTTCAGCAGCGAATAGAGCACAATCACCCCGATGACCCCAACGTGAATTCCGGTCACCCTCAAAGCGATACTGAATGTTGAAGTTTTTTTCATTCAATCACTCCGCCTCCATGGCCAATGCCGCTCGCGTTACCCCCGCGTCGTGCAGAATCTTCATTACCTCCGCAACCTTGCCGTACTGCAGCTCATAATCAGCCCGCACATAAACCGTTGTATCCGGCGCAAACGCCGCCACATCCTTCATGACCAACAACAGCGATTCGATCGCAATCGGATCATCGTCCAGATAGAGCTGCCCCGTACGATCCAGACTGATCGACCGCGACTCCGTCACCGTGGACATGTCCGATGCTTTTCCCTTCGGCAGCCGAATCGGAATGGCCTCTTCAATCAGCGGAAATGTGATGATAAAGGTAATCAGCAGAATAAACGTCAAATCCATCAGCGGCGTCATGTTAATGTCGCTGATCTGATTCAATGAAACTAAACTGGTTTTACGAGCCATCTATAGCACTTCCCTATTATCTTCACCACCACTGCAGAACAGGTTCAAACACCCGCTTCGCTCAAGACACCAAGAACTCAAAGTTTCGTGTCCTTTGTGCCTTCGTGTTTATTCAGGCACCAAGCGGACTCGCGTTCATCCGTGGTTCTCCTAAAAAATCAGCGCACTAATTCTCAATCACATACGCACTTTGAATGCTGGAAATAAACTCCTGCGAAAAATTATCCATCTTCACCGAAAGCTGTCGAATCTGAGCGGAGAGTGAATTGTAGCCTACCATCGAAGGCAGGGCAACAATCAGACCGATAATGGTCGTCAGCAGCGCTCCGGAAATCCCCGGAGCCACTGCACTCAGCGCCGCCGACCCCGCTTCCGCCATTCCGCTGAAGGAATCCATAACGCCCCAGACGGTACCGAGCAGACCCAAAAACGGTGCCCCACTAACTGCCGTTGCCAGCATACCCATCTGACCTTCCAGCATCAGCGCTTCGTCCGCCACATTCCGGTCCACCACCGAGCGCAGCGTTTCGAGCTGATTCAGCGACAACCGCCGCGGCGCACCAACAGTCAATTCGCCCATCAGCAGATCCTCCGCAGGTTTTCCACGGGCCTTTAGTTCCGCCCCCAGCGCTTTACAACCCGCATTATAAATCGAGTTCAGCGGAGAACCTTCATATTCCTCCCGACGTATAAACAACGCGGTCGGATTCCGGTCCGCACGAAACGCTTCCAGAAAATCTTCCGTGGCTCGACTCGCGTGACGCAGCTGAAGGCCCTTCGTCCACATAATCGTCCAAGCCATAGCTGAACCCAAAAAAAGAATAACAACAATGATCTTACCCGACAAGGTACTGTCCCAAAAAGCGCTTGCAATGTCGGCCAACGGCAGCGAATTCGGTAATGAAAATAGCGATCCCATAATCCTGATAGATCCTTTGATTCGATGGTGTTCTAGAAAGAGTCCGTGAGCATATTTTCCCCCGCCCGAAAAGCAAATGAAAAAGGGCTCAGGCGAACATTTTTTCAAGTTCGTCCCGTTTCCGAAGCGAAAACGCACGCTGCAAAAAACACTTTACTCAATTACCCATTGACCATTCTCTTAAAACGATTTATACCTTTTCCGTTTCATGCTCAGGGCATGGCTAACTAACAACCCAAGAAGGAGAAGAGATCATGGCAGTAATCGACTTTGGCGGCGTACAGGAAACCGTCATCACCCGTAAAGAATTCACCCTGGCGAAAGCGCGCCGGGTTTTGAAAAACGAAACGATCGCAATTATCGGATACGGCGTTCAGGGCCCCGCCCAGGCGCTCAACCTGCGCGACAATGGATTCAATGTGATCGTTGGACAATCCAAACAGTTCATGAACGATTGGGATCGGGCAAAAAAAGATGGATTCAAGCCCGGCGAAACGCTCTTCGAAATCGAAGAAGCCGTACAGCGGGGAACCGTGATTCAATACCTCCTCTCTGATGCCGCTCAGAAAATCTGCTGGCCGATCGTTAAAAAGAACCTGAACGAAGGCGATGCACTCTATTTTTCGCACGGATTCTCGATCGTCTACAACGATCTCACCCATATAATTCCCCCGGAAAACGTGGATGTCATTCTCGTTGCACCGAAGGGCTCCGGCTTAAACGTCCGCAGAAACTTCCTCAGCGGGGCCGGCATTAACTCCAGCTTTGCCGTTCATCAGGACTTTACCGGCAAAGCCGAAGACCGCTGCAAAGCACTGGGCATCGGTATCGGCTCCGGCTTCCTCTTCCCCACCACCTTCGAAAAGGAAGTTACCTCCGACCTCGTCGGTGAACGCGGAATCCTCATGGGCGCACTGGCTGGAGTGATGGAAGCCCAATACACGGTGCTCCGCAAAAACGGACATAGCCCCTCCGAGGCATTCAACGAAACCGTTGAAGAGTTGACTCAAAGCCTCATTCGCCTCGTCGATGAAAACGGCATGGACTGGATGTTCTCTAACTGCTCCGCTACCGCTCAACGGGGCGCGCTTGACTGGGCACCCAAATTCAAAAAAGCCACGCTTCCTGTCTTCAACGACCTCTACAAGGCCGTAAAGAACAAAGACGAAGCCAAGCGTGTATTGAAGATTTGCGGTGCCAAAGATTACAAGGAGCGCCTCAGTAAAGAACTCGGAGCCATTCACGACTCCGAAATGTGGCAGGCCGGAGCCGCTTGCCGCTCGCTGCGCCCCAAAGGCAAAAAACAGGAAATTACCAAGAATACCAAAGGCGTCGGTGGCCGCGAAGGCAACTGACCCCAAAAAAACCGCGGATGAATGCGCGATGGATGGATGGGTAAATCCGAATCGATATGCATTCATTCGCAGTTTTTTGCCTTCATTCCTCGTAAAAGCCACGTCTCCATCGCTTAATACCAAATTAACCTGAATAGAATTGTAACCACGACCGAAGCGCAGCGCAGATAATTTCAGGGACTGAAATAATGACCGAA
>CAYOBH010000200.1:0-4328 GCA_964402125.1 uncultured Verrucomicrobiota bacterium | reverse complement strand
GTATCCCGCCCCGGCGCGAATGATCACCTTGAGCGACGGCAGGGCGTCGATGATGGCCGCCGTGACCTTTTCGGACCGGACGATCAGGGCGTGGGTGTCCGGATGCCGAGCGGCAAGGGCGGCAAGATCCGTGGAATCGTCCTGGACGACTTCATACTTCCCATGCTTGCTGAGCGTCTCGCGGGCAATGCTGTCGAGCTTGGTCGGAATCAGTACTTTTTTCATCGTTTCCTCTCGGTTGGGGTTGAAAAACATACCGAGACACTAAGCAGGGCTCCCGCCGGAATCAAGCTTTGACAAATTCCTTTTTCTGGGCGAACCTCTGCGCATTACAGGATTTTCAGATGAAAAAAAGTTTCCTAGCATTTTTTGGCGCAGTCGCATTCCTTATGCTGAGCGGCTGCATGGGCTATCAACTCGGCGGCGGACGCCCGGAAGGCATTCAGACGGTTGCGCTCAAAGCCGTAGTGAATAAAACCGGCGAACCCGCGCTTGAGCAAGCGGTAACCCACGCCCTGCGTGAGCGTATTCAGTTTGATGGACGCCTTAAACTCGTCGACCTCTCCGATCAGCCCGACGGCATCATCGAGGTCAATCTCCAGAGCTACCAACTCATCCCTATCGCTTACCACGATCGCCGCAGCGCCACCCCGGACCTATACCGCCTGACCCTCCATGCCGATGCGGCCCTTATTCGAACTGCCGACGGCAAAACCGTATCGAGCTCGCAATCCTACGGCGAAACACAGGTCCCCTTTCAGTCCGACCTCACCTCCGCTAAACGCGATGCCCTTCCGTCTGCGGCCGCCGAGCTTGCAAAATACATGCTCAACGACCTTATTGATCAGTGGTAGACGCAGCGCGTTCCACGCAAGGTAAGTTGCTTTTCCCCTCCCCCCGATCCTGATCTTACTGATCAGGGGAAATTCGAATTTCCAAACTCGTGCGGATTCCAGATGATTTTTTTCACATTTCGTGTAAACTGTCTCCAGTTGATTGGACGTATAGGCGAATAAAGGAACAGGTAAACATCGATGGAGCGGACAGACGAACTTCTCATGGAGGCGTATCGGGACGGCGACGGGTCCGCTTTCCCCCTGCTGGTTTGTCGATATCAAAACCTGCTTTACGGATATCTTATGCGTATGGTCAACAACAGCGAAATGGCGGAAGACTGCTTCCAGGAAACTTTCCTGCGGGTGCACCGCAAGGCCCACACGTACCAGTCAGGTGCCGTCTTCCGCAGTTGGATCTACGCCATCGCCACCCATACCGCGATCGACACCCTGCGCCGCAATTCGCGCCGCCCGCAGACCGAACCGATCGAAGACCACGAACTGCCCCAGCCCGACGCGCCGGATCCCTCCGACGACGCCGCACACAACGAGCTGAAAGAAACCGTGCACGCCGCTATTGAAACCCTTCCTCCCCAGCAACGCGCCGCGTTGGTGCTGGCCTACTACCAGGGCCACACCTACGCGGAGGTTGCGGAAATCATGGATTGCTCGCTGGGCACCGTCAAAACGCACATGTCGCGCGCCCTTAAAAAACTATCTACACTGCTGCCAAAGGGAGGGGTTTTGTAATGCATTTTGACACCGACCAGCTCCGCGAATACCGCTTCGGCCTGCTTGACGAGTCCGAAACCGCCGCCATTGCCGCCCACCTCGAAACCTGCGCCGACTGCCGGGCCGAGCTCGAAGCCATTGGCCGCCAGTTTTCCCTGCTCGATCTATTGAAAGAGCAACCCGAGGTTTCGGAAAACCTCGTCGCCTCAGTTTTGCATCAACGTAGACAAAGGTTCTCTGTCGCAAGCTCCAGAATGGCTTCGCGCCAGCTTCGCCGTGCACCCACAGCGGGCACAACGAAGCCGGAGGCATCGTCTACATTCAAGCGCCCCGCGTTGGTCATTCTCGCTGCCGCCGCGAGCATCGCGATTATGTTCGGAATTTTCCAAGGCAGGGACCGTTCGTCGAACGCTCCATCTGATCGTACCGCAGGCATCCTGCCTGCCGAAGAAAGCCGGCAGGATGCCGTCGATACGATCAAAACCCTCGCCGAGCTGCGCGCTGAAAAACCATTTGCCCCCGCCAGCAACATTGAGCTTAATGTGCTGCCGCGCCGCGACGAGGTACAGCTGACGATCTACAACGAAGAAGACCTCACGCTGGTGCGCGAAAAACGCAAGCTGACGCTCAAGCGCGGATGGAATTGGCTCCAGTTTATGTGGAGCAACACGCTGATCGATCCCACGTCGCTTGCGCTGGAACCCAAGACCCACGCCGACCAGATCGAGATCACCCAGCTTGTCTACCCGCCGCGTCTGAATGAACTCGCGCGCTGGACGATCTTTTCTGAATTCGACGGCGAGGCCGACTTTGAACTGACCTATTTCACTTCCGGCCTCAAGTGGAACGCCTTCTACGAAGCCACCCTCGCGCCGGACGAGCAGGAGATGAAGCTCAAGGCCTATGTCCGCGTCGACAACGGCAGCGGCGAAGATTATGAAAATGCCGAAACCCGCCTCGTCGTTGGCCAGATCAATCTTGAGGAAAAAATCGCCGAACTCGCCCGCCGCCCGTATGCCTACGGTTCTCCCGTAAACAAGGAGGGGTTGGACTCCTCGCACGTTGTCTATGATAATGATGGAGACAAGAATGAAGAAGAATGGAACGAACCTGCCACATATATGTTCGGTGATGCCTTGTTTGGGAGTATGGATGGGTATTTAGAAACGAAGGAAATCCTCAAGCAGGCATTGAGCGAATACCAGCTCTACACCATCGAAGGCCGCGAAACGATTCCAGACGGTTGGGGAAAGCGGCTTCCGTCGTTCGATGTGCAGGAGATCGGCGTAACCAATCTCTATAAATATGATGAGCAGCGCTGGGGCAATTCGACGATGCGCTTCCTCTCCTTTGCCAATACCGAAGCCTGCAAGCTCGGAGAAAATCCGCTACCGAACGGCACTGTGCGGGTGTTCGGCACCGTAGACGATGGTTCCAGCTTCGTTGTGCCCCAACGGCAGCCGAATGTGCACAACGAAGCTGGAAGCATCGTCTACGATCTCTCCTACATCGGCGCGACCGGCATTAAATACATTCCCGTCGGCGAAGTGGTGGAACTCGAACTCGGCGCGGCGCAAAAGGTGACCGTCGAGCCCAAGCTGATGCGCACCCGCACCGAAAACTATGAGTTTTTCACAAGCGACAACCAACCCGAACCTAACGAATTAAACATATTCGCACCATCCCCCCGTAAAGGCGACATTTCGGGTTGGGATGAAATTACGGACTGGAAGTTGGAGATTACCAACACCCGCGATCTTCCGGTGGAAATTGAAATTACACGCTCAACCGATTCGACCGACTGGGAAATCAGCACCGACACGCCTTACGAAAAATACGATGCAACCCGCGTCCGCTTTACGGTCCGGCTCGAGCCGCGCAGCAAAAAAGAGATCAACTACGAACTGACCGTGCACCATGGAACGAGAAGTGACGGGTGACGATTGAGGCGTGAAGAACAATCACGCAAATGGGAGATAAACATGAAACGTACAGGATTAAATAGCTGCTGTTGTAGCGTCGCCTCTGTGAGGCGATGGTTGGCTCACAGAGCCAACTCTACAACGTTGACCATCCTCACCGCGCTCTGCAGCACGGCGCAGGCCAAGATGGATCTGGCGACGGTGCCGACGCGCGATACCGTACAGCTGACGATCTACAACTCGGCCGATTTAACGCTGGTGCGCGAACAGCGCGACCTCACCCTCAAAGAGGGCATGAACAAGCTTCAGTTTTCGTGGGCCAATACGCTGATCGATCCGACCAGCCTCGAAATGATCCCGAAGGCAAACGCGGATAAGATTACTATTCAGGATCTTGTTTTTCCGCCGCGGGTGCAGAATCTGGGGCTGTGGAATGTCAACAGCTCCATCAAGGGCGAATCGCCGGTGGAGATCAGTTATCTGACCAGCGGCATTTCCTGGCGCGCCTTTTATATGGGCACACTGTCGCCCGATGAATCCAAGCTGCGCCTTCAGGGCTACGTCCGCGTCACCAACAACAGCGGCGAGGATTATGAAAATGCCCAGACCCGGCTGATCGTGGGCGAAGTGCATCTCGTCGACCTGATCGCCGAACTCGCACAACGCCCTGCCTACGGCAGATACAGACCGCCCTCAATTATTAAAGCAAAAGTTACTGTCCTGAATGAGGATGAAGAGATGGTTCAATTTAATGGGAACTATGACAAAAGGGAAGGTCTCGCTTTCGATATCAAGGAGATCGAGAAAGAAGGGTTGAGCGAATATTTCCTCTACACCA
>CAYOBH010000199.1:0-4348 GCA_964402125.1 uncultured Verrucomicrobiota bacterium | reverse complement strand
TTATGAATCCTCGGCAGATTCTCAAACGTCAACTCACTCTGGCACGTTCTCCTTCAGGCTGTCTTTGTTTTCACTCCACCATGTCTGATATTGTTGTGCGTCCGCGCCGAAATCCATACCGGTAATCTCTTTCAGTCCTTGTGAGGCGGCTTTGCGCACAGACTCTTCTTTATCCGACAACGCAGCAATCAAGGGCTCCACCGCATCCGGGCTTTTTGTTCGGCGGAGCCCGACTGCCGCCATGGTTCGAAGATCGGAGGATTCGCTTGTTTCCAGTAACTCTATCAACACAAAAACAATATCCTGCCCCATGTTACCACCAACAACCCCTGCTGCAAAACATCGAGCCCAATGCGAATACCATTCCTGTTTCCCCTCATCCATGGTCGCTGGCAAGTTCGGTCCCTTGATAACAAGCTCCAATAGATATGAAGTACTATCTTGACCAAAGCGTTTACTCATAACATCCCCTGCAACCTCTGGACGAAATCCCTCTTTAAGAGACTCCAGCTTAATGTATTCAAGCATACCCAATGAACCAACAGAAACACCATCCAGCACATCAAAGACCCCTTGATTAAACGCTTCGTTCACATTTCGTCTAATACCGCAAAAATATATTCCAGATGATAATACACGTCTATGAAGATCATTATTATTGCGTATGGAGAATAAAAAATTAATGCTCCCGGAGTCGCCTAAAAGTTCATCCCGAATGGAAAAATACTCTTTTCCTTCTGCCGTAAGTGCCCTATCAAAGAGTTCTTTCAGAGCTTCATACCCTATACTCAAACTCTGCTTAGGCGCTTCTTCTACAGGCGGTTCGTCTTCCCGAGGGACTGTTTTCGCTCGCAACAATATCTCCTCTTTATTTTCTTCCCACCACATCCTGTATTTTTTTCCGTCATCCTCTCCCACATCACGAATAAAGCCTGCTCCAAATAAATTCTCACCAGTCAAATTGATTAATGCATAGGCAGTAATTTCCCGAATCATTTCATCTTCATCCGACAAAGAATCAATCAGCGGATCTACAGCCAAAATATTCCCTGTTCGATTCAGGCCAATAACAGAACACAACCTCAATTCAGGGGCGCTGTTTTTGAGTAACTCTACTAACACGGGAAAAACATCTGGATCTTCATATCCACCAGCTACACCAGCTGCGAATGCACGCCCCCAAATCGCAAAACCTTGTTGACTGAATGCACCCTCATTATTAGATGAGTTCGGGCCTTTGAGTGCGAGCTCCAAGAGAAATGGGACTGCTTCTTTAGAGCGCAGTTCGTTTTTGGGAATTTCCACTGGCCCTAAGCCAACAAAATCACCATCAATCAGAGGCGGAACAGAGGTTAACAAGGTGCCATTCTTTTGTGATGCGCCATTCAAAACATTTTCAACAATCCTTACTCTCTTCTCATTTAGTTCACTCTCCTTGCCCCAGCCCAACATCGCTCTGGCTATTACACGCGATTGTAAATTTGTACTAAGGGTCATGGGTTCCAGAAACTCAACCGCTCCCGGATCAGACAAAAGCTGATCCCTAACAGAGACATATTCCTGCCCTTCCGCCTCAAGCGCATGATCAAACAGTTGAGCCAAGGTTCCATCTGCGGCGGCTTCATCAGCCGCCGCAGTCAGCGGCAGACATGAAAGCAATCCCGTTGCAACAGCGGCCAGCAGTCTATATCGGATACGATTCATCTCTGTTTCTCCCGTCTGTTTTCAAAACTTCAGCGCCCAGCGTATTATGCAGCCATTTTCGCAACTGACTCAGATCAAGGGTGCCCGTCTGCATAGAATAGCAACTCACGTATTCCAATAACGCTAAAATTGATGATCGCTTTACAAATATCACATACCTCAACACGCGGAAACGAAATTCTTCATGCCCATAAAAGACAACGCCACCGCATAGCGGCGGCGCTACTGAGTTCACCTGCGGTGGGCAGGCAGAGATGCCTGCCTTACATGGTTCACCAGCTACAGTCCATTTTACAACGCGCTAATTATGGCCCGGCACCGACTCAGCGGTTGAAGAGGTTCTTGATCAGGCCGCCGGCGGCATCTTCCACGGGTTTGGTTGCGCCGTCGAGAATGCCGTCAACTTTATCACCCAATGCCCCTCCAAGAAGGTCTCCGGCCTCTTCGCCGATTTTATCTCTCAGTTCATCGTTCAGTCGCTGTTTGGCTTCGTCGATTTCCTCGTCCATCTTCTGATGGAGCTCCTCCGTATATTCATCCATCATCGCCCCGGCGCGGCGGGCCAGCTGCGTTTTCCCTGCGGCAATCAGCGACTGCTTGAGGTTGGCGGTCAGCTTATCTACATCGACCTTGACGCGCGGCGCGTAGAGCGGGCCGATGAGCGCGCCTTCAATGGAGAGCTGCTCGACCGATGTAAAAACTTCGCTAGCGAGGTCCGCATCCATCCCCAGTATTTTCCCGCCTTCGTCCACGTCCGCCTTCATGCCGTGAACGAGCAGCGAAAAGGGCAGTTCAATGCCGTCGAGCGAAAAGGTGCCCTCGGTGCTGATATCCACTTTGCCTTCTTCGAACGAGATGGGAAAGGAGTCGCTGGTTTCCAGATGTTTACCGAAGTTCAACGCATTCACATGAACCGCCAGCGTGTGCGGTGTGTTCGGGGAATCAAAGCGCAGGACAACGTGTGCCAGCGCCTCGCCCGCCGCAGCTTCACCATTCTCAACCGGTTTGAGCGCAAGTTCGGTGGGTTTCTGATTCAGGCGCGGGTTACTGCTGAGTTCAGTGCCGACGAGCGCCTGCGGCGGGAGGCTATTGCCGAGGTCGATATCGACAATCTCAATTCGGCGAATCAGCCATGTCGGGTATTTGTCGGTGAGATCAGCGGCGGCTTGGAGAAGATCAGCGGCGGTTTGGGGATAACTGGGCTGCTGTGCTACTGCTCTGTGGGGCGTCTCTCCTTGATCGATTTCCGGCGCTTCCTTTTCGGGGCGCTTCTGGAGATATTCATAGAGCTTGCTTCCATATTTTTCTATGTTTTCGGCCTTGGAGAAATAGTCCTTCAGCGTTTTCCCAAGGGTTTCGTCTGAAGGCTCTTTTCCTTTCAGTGGCTTTCGTTTTTCAGGATAAAGTGCGCCGGGTTTCTCGCGAAGAACATTATACTTAACCACGCTGCCGGAGAGGAGATCGATCGTGAAGCGCCTGGCCAGCAAATCGGGCACATCGAGTTCGGCCTTGAGCGATTCAACCTGAAACAGATTATGCGTCGGCTTATCGGGGTCGGTAATCTGCAAACCTTCAATCCGCAGACTTCCGCGTGCGAGCGACAGATGGGCATCGGCAATATCCACCTGCGCACCGGTGATGGCGGAGATCGATTTTTGAATGCTCTTTTTGAGCGTGTGGTCGAGCAGGAAAAATTCCATCGCTAGGCTGATCAGTAAAACAACGCCCACCAGAATAAGTCCGGCCTTGCGGAAAAGCGGTTCCTTTTTTGTCTCCTCTATTTCGTGTTGCGATAACTTGTTTTTCCCGAAAACGAGCCGTAGGAGAAAGCGTGAAAACTTGTTGCCGACCGCTTTGCCGATCTTCTCGTGCTCTGCCGCTTGGATCATCTTTGAGCGGGTGCGCATAACGATGGAGGAAAAGAGCAGGCCGAGGCCGAGGCCGATCACCAGCGCATACGGAAGCCCTCCGACCATGGCGTATACATCCAGCTTCATCAGTGCGGTGACCGGGGCATTGACCAGTGCTCGGAACATCCCTTCAAGACCGATGTTATGAATAATGCCGAAGCCGGTGAGAAAGCTGACCTTCGCCAGCAGTAGACTCAGCGGCTTACCGATCGCGAGGCCAAGCATGACTAAGCTGAAGTTGGCGTTCAGCAGCAGGGTAATCAGAACTGCCAGCAGCAGCGTCAGACTGACGCTGGGATTAAACGCAATCAGAACGCCGAACAGCGTGCCCAAAATGATGCCTCTTCTTCCCGCGCTGCCGCGCAGAATTTTACCAATCTTCCGAATAAAGCTTACAGGGTTCAACGGGCTCATAACATCCTCCAATTTTCGTGGCCAAGAGCTTAGATTTAACACCTGCGTCCGGTCAATAGAATTGGCAGACCCATTCGGGGCAGGAGCGCAAGCGGAACGCTTGCGATTTCAAATTTCAGATCTCAAATTGCGGACGCGAAAGATTTCGCGCCAGCGGGGCGGTTGGGCGTTTTCGCGGGCAAAAAAGAGAGCCGAGCAGATTGGCCGCGAAACACGCAACATTGCGCGAAAGGGGCAAATGATGACCTGATCTTATCTGATCAGGGGAAATTCGAATTTCTAAACTCGAAATCCGAAACAAATGATAAATTTAAATGCGG
>CAYOBH010000198.1:0-4403 GCA_964402125.1 uncultured Verrucomicrobiota bacterium | reverse complement strand
GCATTGCAGTTTCATTTTGAGTTCCTTTCGGTTAGCTGACTTTCGTCATTTTTATACTAACCCAACCGACTCATGAATGTTAACTTCTGAATGGTTATCAGATCTCAAGATTCAAGATTGATAGGAGAGTCCTCATTGTAGTAGACATTTTGCGTATGGTAAGGGAACAGAGTGGGGGCAGGTGTCGGTCCTAACATTTAAACATTTTCTAGATAAGGTGTCGGTTACGCGGGGGGCCCGGGGCCGGTCCCGTAATCTAGTAAAAATGGCATAAAAAGAGGCGGGTAGAGGATGATCAGCGTAGAAACGAACGGCTACATTTTGACCGCTCTGGGTTTGGAAAACCCATGCTTATTTCCGATTTTCGAATGCCGAATGCCGATTGAAGAGTGCCCATGAACCGCTCCTGCGTCGCTTTTTCCATGCTGTAAATTACCTGCGATACATTTTAGGAACGAAGACGGCAAGGCAGGCCGCGCGAAGGCAAGGATGCCTGCACGAAGATGGAATATAGAACCAAACGGTTAGATCAAGGAGTTAAAGGGATCCCTTTTTGCATTTGAAAGAGTGACGCCAAGGAGATCAGAAAGCGATTTCAGGAAAAAAACAGAAGGCGCAATACCAGTTGACGCCCCCGGTAAAATCCCATTAACTGCCCCGGATATGCGATAAGGTTTAAATTGCGTCAGGGCGACGGTTGGGTTTTCCATCGGCTGACTCGGTCGCGTTCGGCCCTAAACTCGATGAACGAAAAAACGATACATTTTGAAAATGCAAGCGAGGCGCGAGAGGTCGGCACGCCGCTGGACCGCATGACCGATCGGATTGAAAGCGACTTTCAACTGAAACTGATCATTCGCGATCTGGCGGTGCGTCTTGAGGGTCCGGAAGAGTCTGTGGAAGCAGTGGCAGAATTTATCGAGGATCTGCGCACAGCGCGCAATCATACTCAGCTGAATCAGCGGGCGGTTGCTTATGCATACGACGCGCTGACGCGCGGAGAAAAAAAGGTTTTTGAAAAGCTGGCGAGCATCCGTATTGATGTCGGTCCGCGCAAGCCGTCGATTTTTCCCAAAACACTCGGTCAGCAGATTTATCTGGATGCCATGCAGAAAAACACGGTGACCTTCGGCATTGGCCCGGCGGGTACCGGCAAAACGTATTTGGCGATGGCGATAGCGGTCTCGGCATTGCTGAAGGAAGAGATCAGCCGAATCATTCTTACACGCCCGGCCATCGAGGCAGGCGAAAATCTGGGTTTTCTTCCGGGCGATCTTCAGCAGAAGGTGGCGCCTTATCTGCGACCGTTATACGATGCGCTTTACGATATGCTCCCGGCGGAAACCATTGAGAGCTTTATTGAGCGCGGCATTATTGAGGTTGCGCCGCTGGCCTATATGCGGGGCCGTACGCTCAACCATGCATTTATTATTCTCGACGAAGCACAGAATACAATTCCGCAACAGATGCTGATGTTTCTGACCCGGCTGGGCTTCGATTCGCGATGTGCGATCACGGGCGACCTGACCCAGATTGACCTGCCCAGTCGCAGCATTTCGGGCCTTAGCGAGGCCCGCTCCATCCTCGGAAACATTGATGATCTGAAGATCGTCGAACTCAGCGAACGCGATGTGGTTCGTCATCCTCTGGTTCAGAAAGTCATTGAAGCCTATCGGGATAAACGAACCTCATAACCCCCTGAGGATTCCATGAAAAAGAGCATTATAAAAAAACGACACCAAGGCATCGCGGAACGCAAAACCTCCACGAAGAAAAAACGTGTAATTCCCTACAAGAATCTTGGAATGGGCCTCATTCTCTGGCTGCTGACCACCTGGATCTTTTTCGGCAAAGGCACCGCACCGACCATCACCGAAACGTTGGGCGAACGCGCGGGCGCGACCGTTGTTTCAAAGGTTGAATTTCAGTGTGAAAACCTTCGCGAAACCGCACTAGCAAAAGAAGAAAAACGGAAGTCGGTCCCGTCTGTATTCACACTAGACCCGCAACCCCAACAAAAAGCGATCGATAAAGTTCAGAGTATATTCACTCAGCTGGAACAATATGTTGCCGCCGCACCGAATGACCAAACCGCAAAGCTCAACATTATGGATGCACTGCTTCAGGGCTCTGAAATCGGCATTCGGGCACAGGAATTTGTCGATACCTTTCCTTCCAACGTCATCACATCTGTAAAAGAACAGCTGCTCACCCGCATTCCGGAAGTGATGGGAAAAGGTATATTATCTGACGAAAATCGGAATGATCTCTCCAGTAAATCGCTTTCGATCGGCCCTTCCCGAACGGTTGCAATCGACGAACTGCATTCGCGCGATACCGCCATTGCAACCATTCTCGTTCCTTACGGAGGCGGTGCGCAAAGGGCGCTGCTTGAAAAGCTGCTAACCTCGCTGATACAAAAAAACCTCACGTACAACGCGAAGGCGACCGATGACAAAAAGCTGCAGGTTGCGGAAAAAGTTGCGCCCGTCATGGAGTTTCACCCGGAAGGAGAAGTATTGATCCGCGCCGGCGAACAGGTTACAGCGCAAACCGAACTGCTGCTGAAAACGCATGCGCTGATCCTTGAACAGCAGCAGGAAAGCACGGAGCAGACTCTTGAACTGATAGGAAAAGCACTCCTACTTCTTGTTGCACTCTCCTGCACGGCCGCCATGCTGCGCATCGTCAATCCGATCATAATCCGCAACCTCGACAAGCTGCTCCTCTTTATTATTCTTTCCGCGTTCACGATCGGCGCAAGCCGCCTAGTCACCTATCTTTCGGTCAGCCGTTCGCTGTTACCTCCATCCACCATCATGTACATGATTCCCGAGTCGCTGGCCATTATGCTTTGTGCCATTCTGCTGGGCGGGAGCGCCGCGATCTGCTTGGGATTCTGGACCAGTTTTTGCATTGCCATTCTGCTGGAAAACTCCTTCTCCGCGTTTGCGCTGGGCATGGCCGTCACCGTTACCGCTGCCACGGCTACGCGCAAGATCCATCGCCGTGCCAGCCTTTTCCGTGCCGGGCTTTGGATCTGCGCTGCCAAAGTACTCTATGTCCTTCTCATTGCCTTACTGGAGAATCAGCATTTGTCCGTGGTTGGTCGGCAGCTTTCCGCCGCTGTTTCCGCAGTAGCGATCTCCTCCGTCTTAACTCTGCTGCTCATTCCGCTGTTTGAAAAACTCTTCAAAATCACCACAGACATCACCTTGCTGGAGCTCTCCGACATGGGGGATCCGCTGCTCCAGAAGATGGCTATGCAGGCTCCCGGAACCTATCATCACTCGCTCATGGTTGCCACGCTGGCCCAAAACGCCGCAGAGGCCATTGGAGCTAACGCCCTGCTTGCCCGCGTCTGCGCCTACTATCACGATATCGGCAAGATGGCTAAACCGGAATTTTTCACGGAAAACATTCAGCACAAAGAAAACCCGCACGACGAGCTCTCTCCGCACATGAGTGCACTCGTGATCTCCTCGCACGTGAAAGAAGGACTTGCGCTTGCCAAACGCAACAAGCTTCCTCAGCCTATCCTTGATGCCATTGAACAGCATCATGGAAACGGACTCATTACATACTTTTACATTAAGGCAAAAAAACTGGCCGGCAACGATTCCGCAAACATGGCGGATCTGATCAACGAAAGCGACTTCCGCTACGGCGGGGCTCCGGCCGTCACGCCCGAAATGACCATCCTTTCGCTGGCGGACGCCTCCGAGGCCGCCTCACGCTCCATTGAAAAACCGACTCCGCAGAAAATCTCCAACCTGCTTGATGAAATTTTTGCCGCCAAAATGCGGGATGGTCAATTGGACCACTCCGACCTCACCATGGCCGAAATAGCTGCGATAAAGCAGTCCTTTGCGTTCTCGCTCACCAATATGCTCCACGGGCGCATTCCTTACCCTAAAGACAATGAAAACAAGCATTCAAAATCAGCAGAAAAACCATCCGATTCAGATACAAAACCTGTATAAACTCGCGGAATTTCTCGGCGATAAACTGGAAACCGCGACGGCTCAAAATCGCTGGAGCGAAGTCTGCATCGTGCTCGTTGATGATAACGGCATTACACAGATAAACCGTGAATATTTCGGCAAAGAGCGCCCTACCGACGTGATCAGCTTCCGCTACGATCCCATTCCCGGAGAAGAAGAAGCTTGGAGCGGCGACCTGATCATTAATGTTGACCGCGCGGTTCAGGTTGGTCCCGAGCACAATGGAACTGACTATGAACTTGCGCTCTACATTGCCCACGGTTTCGATCATCTCAGCGGAGCGGAAGACGACACCGACGAAAAAAGAAACCGGATGCACGCCACTGAAACTGCGTGGCTTTGCGAAGCGGGCTCCTTAACCAAAGCCCTGTTTGACTGATTTGTGGTCTGGCCCCCGAA
>CAYOBH010000197.1:0-4412 GCA_964402125.1 uncultured Verrucomicrobiota bacterium | reverse complement strand
AGCGGGCGGTAAAAAGATAGCTGAGGGTGCATGATTTTAGGCAAAATGATTTTGGGCAGAATTATTACCGAAGGAGCATGGGGTTTTGACCGCGACGACGCAAAGACGCGAAGCTTGGGTGCACGGATTTTCGACAAAATGATTTTGGACAGAATTATTACCGAAGGAGCATGGGAGTAGGAACCACGGATGAACGCAGATGGACGCTAATTGAGGATTCTTTGCGCCTTTATTTCTTAGCGGTCAATAATCTCGGTGTTCTCAAGCGCAGCGGGCGGTAAAAAGATAGCTGAGGGTGCATGATTTTAGGCAAAATGATTTTGGGCAGAATGATTGGAGCAGGAACCACGGATGAATATGGATTGACACGGACTATTTTATTTGCAACGAATTAATGAAAAGCAGCGAATGAGATAATTTTTTTGTCCCAAATTATTTTGTAAATTATCTTCTCTGTGACTCGGTGTTCTCCAGCGCAGCGGGTGGTGAGAATAAAGCTGAGGGGGAACGGTCAGATTGAGGGTTTCGATTTAACCTGAGAACTTCGCTTGTTTTAATGGCTGGCGCAAACTAAGCTGACAAGCCGTATTGATAAGTTTTCATCGAAAGGGGCACCACCATGAAAAAACAGCGAATCGGAATTATACTGGCACTGGCAACCACCGTTGGATTGGCCCAAGCGGATCAGGCGCTGATGGATCTGCTCGAACAGATATCGCCGCCGCAGCAGGAATATATTCGCATTCCCGCAAGCTATGTTCTTACCGCTTTGGAAAAGAGTGCCCGCAGCAGCGGAACGTCCGAACTGATCGCTTTCTCAATCAAAAATGAGTTAGAGGGATCAGAAAACACGGAACTCTCCATCGATTTTACCGGCATGAATATGCTCAAAGCGATCCAGACCGTGGCAGCGGCAATAGGCGGCGAAGCCGATTTTCAAACGAAGGGAGTTGTTATTGTAGAAGAGGGCCGTGTTGTTCACGAAAGCGATTCCAACCCCGAAGAACCGACCTCTACCAAAAGCTCCAAACGCGATAAAGATCCCCTCTTCTCGTTCTCCGATATCAGCTACGCCCTTGTATTCGTTGAAAACGGCGATGGCCGCGGCAGCGGATTTATCGCAAAAATGGACGACACGGTATATTTCATCAGCAATCAGCATAACCTTTTTGGAGCTGAGTCGCTGGAACTTAATACCATGGATGGGAAAACCCTGAAGCCGAAAGAATTTGAATATCACAAAAATCTGGATCTCATCCGAATGAAGTTAAGTGAGGATAGTCTGGAAAACCTGGTGGTTTTGACTCTATCAGAAAAGACCCCCAGCACAGATGATCCCATTTTTGTCTATGGAAACAGTGCGGGTGGCGATGTGGCGACCGAGCTGGATGGTAAAATTATCGGTGTCGGCCCGACCAGCATTGAAGTTAACGCAAAATTTGTCCCGGGAAATAGCGGAAGCCCCATATTGAACCGCCAAGGTGAGGTCATCGGAGTGGCCTCGTACGCAACGTCGGGGGCCGAGTTTGAAAAGGGAAGCCCTTACGAAAAACTCTTCAAAGGTACCCGCTTTTCAAAGGTAAGACGCTATGGCATCCGTATTCCAAAAGAAGGATGGGTCAAGGGGAACCTCCCTTCTTTCCTGAATCAGACCTATCAATTGATGGATATGCAGTCCTACTTAATGGCGAACTACACCCTGTTTACATATGCTTTAGGAGACAAAGAGTCCGCCGCGCTGGCCCAAAGCATCATTGCCTATTACGAAAAACCAACGAACATAGGAAAACCGGTCATAGATTTTAAACTTGAAGAGATGGAAAAACTGTTCCGACAGCTGGTTCGCTCCTTTAAACACGTTATCACCGAAATCACCAACTCTTCTAAACCCCTTATCGCCCAAATCAGTAGCAGTGCTCAGGATCGGGAATTCACTACGCGCTCAAAAACCGAAGCAGAAGTCGATGCCGAACGAATTTCGCGGATCGTGTCGCGGTTCTTTTCTGATAAGATTAGCGCTGTAAAAACTCAGGCCGAACAAACAACCTGGCAATCTGCTCTATTAGAAGAACAGGCAGAAGCAGTGACCGAAATTGCCGACGAATTTATTCTACAGATAGAGTCGCTCAAATAATGAGCTGAAGAGATATTATGTTTAACACAAACGGAATAGACATGTTCTCTTCGTTCGGAATTGCATGAAAGTGATCATCACAGAAAAGCCGTCGGTCGCGCGCGACATTGCCGCCGTTCTCAAGATTCAGGAAAAGAAAAAGGGCTATATTGAAGGGCGCGGCTGCGCGATCACGTGGGCCTTCGGCCACTTGGTCACGCTGCTTGACCCCGGCGAATATGACCCGGCACTGAAAAAATGGAGCATTGCCCCCCTGCCCTTTATTCCAAATGAATTTAAGCTCAAGCTCATCGAAAACCCCGGCGTGGCCGAACAGTTTGAAACCATCAGCCGATTATGCAAAGAAGCCGAAGAAATTATATGTGCCACCGATGCCGGGCGCGAAGGGGAACTGATCTTCCGCCATATCCTTTCGCTCTCCGGCTGCGAAGATAAACCGATCCGACGCCTCTGGCTCAGTTCGCTTACGCCCGAAGCCGTTCAGGAAGCGTTCAAGACGCTGAAGGATGGACACGAATATGACAACCTTTACGCCGCCGCACGCTGTCGGTCGGAGGCGGACTGGATTGTCGGACTCAACGCCACGCGTTATTACACCGTGCGCCACGGTCGCCTCGGCGGAACCGACGACCGCGTGCTCTGGAGCATCGGTCGCGTTCAGACCCCCGTGCTCGCAATGATTGTTCAGCGCGACGACGAAATTCTCCAGTTCCGCCCCAAACCGTTTTGGGAGCTGACCACGCAATATCGCGAAACCACCTTTAAATATACGGGCGAGCGCTTTGACGAACCGGAAAAAGCGACGGAGCTGCTTGAGCGCATTACGAATCAGCCGCTCACGATTACCGCTATCTCCGGAAAACAAAAGAAAGAGCCGCCGCCGCAGTTGTTTGACCTTACGACGCTCCAGCGTGAAATCAATAAAACCGATGGTCTCTCGGCGGCTGACACGCTCGCGGCGACGCAAAACCTCTATGAATCAAAGCTCCTTACCTATCCCAGAACGGACTCGCGCTACCTCCCTGCCGACATGAAACCGCGCATCCCAAAAATCCTTGAGCAACTCAAAGCGATCCGTGCGGAGCAGATTCAGCCGCTTAATCTGGCAAAGCTTCCCTTCACAAGCCGCATTATCGACGACAAAAAGGTAACGGATCACCATGCCATCATTCCTACCGGGATAGTTCCCCGGTCGCTCGGACGAAATGAAGAGCTGGTGTACAACGCCGTCGTTACACAGTTTATCGCCGCCTTTTACCCCATCTGCAGCAAGAAAATCACCACCGTCGACGGCGTCAGCAACGAAGTGGCGTTTCAGGCTAAAGGCACACTGATTCTGGAACCCGGCTGGTCGATCCTCTTCCCGAAAAAGAAGAAAAAGGCGGATGACGACGACCAGACGCTGCCCGAATTCAAAAAAGGGGAAAGCGGGCCACACAAACCCTCGCTGCGCGAAGGAAAAACCAAACCGCCGCAATACTTTAATGAAAACTCGCTGCTGGGTGCCATGGAGGCCGCCGGCAAGTGGGTAGACGATGACGATCTGCGCGAAGCCCTCAAAGAGCGGGGAATCGGAACGCCTGCCACGCGTGCGGCCATTATTGAAACGCTGCTGAAGCGAAATTATATCTGCCGGAACAAAAAGCAGATTCGGGCCACCGATATGGGCCGCTGCCTGATTGCGCTGGTTCAGGATCCGCTGCTGAAATCGCCGGAACTCACCGGGGAATGGGAAGGCAAGCTGAAGTGTATTGAGCGCGGCGAAAGCGATGCTGCCGAGTTTATGAGCGGGATTTCCGACTACACGCGAGGCCTCATTTCCAGCAGTTCAACCGCCCAGCTCGACACGCAGCGCTGGGGCGACTGTCCGCTCTGCGGCGGAAAAGTGATTAAGGGAAAAACCGCTTACGGATGCTCGAGATGGAAAGAGGGTTGTCCCTTCGTGCTTGAATCCGAATATAAAGGAATCCCGCTTTCGCCCAACCAAATGCAGGTACTGCTGCAGATGCGCATACTGCCCTACTCTATCCAGATCGAAGACAAACCGCGGTTGCTGCTTCTCTCCCAACAGGGATTTCTGATGGACATCGACCTGCCGTCTCCCGACCAGCAAAAGAAGAAACAAACAACCACTAATTCACACTGATCTCCACTAATTATTAGTGCTGATTAGAACAAATTAGTGGTTTGAACCCAGAAAAAGAAGTTAACCACAAATTGACACTAATAAACGCCGATACTGACAGAGGATTTTAGGCAGAATGATTTTGGGACAGAA
>CAYOBH010000196.1:1199-4429 GCA_964402125.1 uncultured Verrucomicrobiota bacterium | reverse complement strand
AAAGGATCGCGCGTGGTTCTGCGCAGCGACGAGGCCGACGCCCTTGAGGTGGAAAGAAGATGAGCAACCTTAAAATTGCGTTGGCGGGCAATCCCAACTGCGGGAAGACGACCGTTTTCAATGCGTTGACCGGTTCGAGGCAGCGCGTCGGAAACTGGCCGGGCGTGACGGTTGAGCGCGTGATGGGCGAATATGTCCATGGCGAGGAAACGGTGGAGGTTACGGACCTTCCCGGG
This sequence comes from uncultured Verrucomicrobiota bacterium, assembly GCA_964402125.1. Taxonomy (GTDB): domain Bacteria; phylum Verrucomicrobiota; class Kiritimatiellia; order Kiritimatiellales; family Pontiellaceae; genus Pontiella. Next base: position 4,193 of record CAYOBH010000196.1, on the reverse strand, counting down.
ATCTACTCCTTTTCCGCCCTTTCCCCCGACGAACAGGTTGCGCGGAAGCATATCCTGTTCGATACGCCGGATGTGGTGGTGAACGTCATTGATGCATCGAATCTGGAGCGCAACCTTTATCTGACCACGCAGCTGCTCGAAATGAATGTGCCCGTGGTGGTGGCGCTGAACATGATGGACATGGCGAAGCAGCGCGGCATCCGCATCCAGATCGAGCATCTCGCAACGCATTTGGGCTGTCCCGTGATTCCCGTGGTCGCCTCGAAAAAGCTGGGCATTGATGAACTGCGCGAGGCCATCAGCCAGATCAGCAAGACGCATTCGACGCCGGGCGTGCGCGTGGAGTATGAAAAGGATGTCGAGGAGGTTCTTCACACGCTGGAGGTCAGTCTGACCGATGTCGCTTTGAGCAGGCGGGTTTCGGCCCGGTGGCTGGCGGTCAAGCTGCTCGAAAAGGATGAGCTTGCGATGCAGGTTCTCGGGTCGGACAAGGCGTTGCTGACGGACTTGGACCCGGTGCTTAAGAAGGTGGCGCGCATTGTGGGCGACGATGCCGATATGATCATTGCCGACGGACGGTATGGATTCATTCATGGCTTGGCCCGGGATGTAACCGCAGGTAGCGAAAAAGGACGCAAGACCTTTTCAGATGCGATTGACAAGGTGGTGCTCAACAAGGTGCTCGGCTTCCCGATTTTCTTTCTGGTGATGTATCTGGTATTCGCCATTACGATGAATGTGGGAGCCCCCTTTATCGGCTTTTTCGACGGCTTGTTCGGAACCGTTTTTGTCGACGGCTTCGGCCATCTACTTGGTTTATTGCATGCGCCGGAGTGGCTGATTGCCATTCTGGCGGAGGGCATCGGCGGCGGTATACAGACGGTTTCGACCTTTATTCCGCCGATCTTTTTCATCTTCCTCTGCCTCTCTTTTTTGGAGGACTCCGGCTATATGTCGCGTGCGGCGTTTGTGATGGATCATTTCCTTCGCTTTATCGGCCTCCCGGGCAAGGCGTTCATTCCGATGCTGGTCGGGTTCGGCTGTAATGTTCCGGGCATTATGGCCACGCGCACGCTGGAGAGTCGGCGCGACCGGATTCTGGCGGTCCTGATGAATCCGTTTATGTCGTGCGGTGCGCGCCTGCCGGTGTATACGCTGTTTGCCGCAGCCTTTTTCCCGCGCAACGGCGGAACGGTCATTTTTGGAATTTATCTAACGGGCATCGTGCTGGCGGTCCTGACCGGGCTGCTCTTTAAGAATACGCTGCTGCGCGGCGAAGTGACCAGTTTTGTAATGGAGCTTCCGCCCTATCATATGCCGACGTTCAGCGGCGTGATGTATCATACCTGGCATCGGCTGAAGTCGTTTATCATCAAAGCGGGCAAGGTTATTCTGCTGATTGTGGCGCTGCTCGGGTTCCTGAATTCGCTGGGCGCTGATGGCAGCTTCGGCAATAACGATTCCAAAAACTCTGTGCTCAGCGCCATGAGTCGAACCGTTACGCCGGTTTTCCGTCCGATGGGGATCGAAGATGAAAACTGGCCGGCAACGGTCGGTCTCTTTACCGGCATCTTTGCCAAGGAATCTGTGGTCGGCACGCTCGACGCCATCTACAGCCAGATGGATGAGGCGGACGCCGAAGCCTCAGCTGAAGAGGAGTCGTTTGATTTTAGGCAGGGCATCGCTGATGCATTTGCCGCTATTCCGGCAGAGTTCAAGGACCTTGGGCACAATCTGCTCGATCCGCTGGGGCTTTCCGGTGCGGTCGATGAGGTCAAAACTGCCGCCGATGAGGATCGCTATAAAACCATGGTTTCACACTTCGGCGAACACGGAAGCAAGGCCGCGCTGGCGTATATGCTGTTTATTCTGATCTATGCGCCGTGTGTGGCCGCCATGGCCGCCATTGCACGCGAAATCGGGATGCGCTGGATGCTCTTTGCCGTGAGTTATCTGACGGTGCTGGCATGGCTTGTTTCCACGCTGTTCTTCCAATCGGCCACCTTCGCTGCACATCCTGCGTCGTCCGCAGGTTGGATCGGCGGATGTCTGGCCATGTTGACGGCGTTAATTATTGGTCTGCGCGTGGCGGGAAACAGGATGGTGAAAAAATGTTGAGCGAAATTGTCAACCTACTTCGGGAGCGCGGCGGCGCAAGTTCGGTTCAGGAAATCAGTCTGGCGCTTAAGATCGATTTAAGCGCGCTGCATCCCATGCTCGACCTGCTTGAACGCAAGGGAAGGATTCTAAAAATGGAACTCCCGTGCAAAAAAAACTGCACGGGCGGCTGTACGCAGTCGGACTGTATGACCTTTTATAAAGTAGCGGAATAGGTTGGGATACAAAAACTAAGAACCGTTTTGCGTTTCGTGATCCCCTACTCTTTACAGCGTCCCGCGATAGTTCCCGTCATGACTTCCGGCGATGGGTTTGCTGGCGAATGCGCTGCGGAGTATCCGAGCGGCGTCCGCCGGAGTGTGAACGCCGTAGGTGAGATCGATACGGAAATTGCGTGCACCAGCGGCGCGGAGTTCGCCAAGGTGCTCGATCAACGAAAACGGCGCTTCATCAATCAGGATATATTGGTTGCCGTTCCGCTCAATGCGCATGGTGCGCTTATCGCGATCCGTGAGCGTTTCGCCGCAGTCGGGCCGCGTGGCGGAAATCATCAGCGGCGTGTGCTGATAGATGGGAACGATGGCACGGTTGCCGAGAAGCCCGATCAGCGCCTTTAGATTATCGCAGGTGTCTTCCGGCGAAAGAACGTTTTGCTGAATACCCAGCTCCTTCCACTGCGCGGCAGCCTCGGAGTTGAGCATGTAGAGCGGCCAGTCGGCCGTGAGATCGGCGGCGTTGCGGAATGCGTGGAGCGCGCCGATGTTTGAAACCTGAAACTTGAGACCTGAAACCTGAAAATGGTCTTCTCTTTGGATGACGGGAATAGCTAGACGTGTTCCGTAGACGAAAGCTTGCTTCTGTACGGCGCAATCACCT
>CAYOBH010000196.1:747-1189 GCA_964402125.1 uncultured Verrucomicrobiota bacterium | reverse complement strand
TCGTCATTTGGCCGAGGGGGCATAACGAAGCAGGATGCTTCGTCTACGTTATGGGTCTCCAGCACGATTTCATCAATATGTGCACGTTCGTCGTCGGTCAGCTGGTCGAGAAGGGAAAGGTCGCGCAGTTTGACGGACCAGCGTTCTGTACTGGAGGGGGGCGCGGGGGGAACCACGAGTTGCATCAGCCGCTCCGCGTGGGCGGCGGATCTTTGTTCAGCAAATACCTCGCTCAGCTTATCGAGCAGTTTCCGACGGGCTTCGTTGAGCAGCGATGCCGGGGCAAAAAGGCCGTTGTCGTTCACTTCGAGGCGGTCGAGTTTCCACTCGGTTTCTCCAGTTTTTTCCAAGCATTTGAGGATCGAGGCTTCGGTCTTTTCGGGATTTCGGGCTTCGCTCAGCGGTTCTTTAATTCGGATTTCAGTTTGGACTAAACAGGCTG
>CAYOBH010000196.1:0-737 GCA_964402125.1 uncultured Verrucomicrobiota bacterium | reverse complement strand
GGTGTCGTGTTTACGTTCAGAGACTTCAGCCACAAGGTTTAATCCGGTGGCGGTCAGCTCAATCGTTGCGTTGAACGGCTTGCGCTGGCGATAGACTCCGGGGCGCGGCGCTTCAAATTTATAACGCTGACGAACCGTCTGCGAGATAGAGCAATAGATGGTGAGTCCGCTTTCGAGATAGGGATGATCCGTCGGCAGCTTTACAGCGATGTCGGCATGAGCGGGAATTTCAAATTTTAGATGCTTTTTCCGGTCGCCCTGCAGTCGGATTTCGGTGGCGGAGAAGCCGTAAGGTTCCTTGCCGGGAAGCTCGATTTTGAGGCCGTCAAATTTCTGCAGGGCGCGGTCGGTGTGGAAGTGGAGCCAATGGCTGCCTTGTTCGGGGACAATCGATTGAATGGTTCCAATGACGGCGCCGCGGTGTCCGTTCGTGGTCGGATCGATCGGGTTGGTGTCGGCATTGTTAAGGTAAAGGTCCGTGGCGGGTCGTCCAAAAATGGTCTGGATGTCGGAGAGCAGTTGCTGTTGCTGCTGTGCGTTGATTTGATGGCTCAGGCGCTTTCGGTAAAAGTCGGTGACCGCGCCGACATATTCGGGGCCCTTCATACGGCCTTCAATTTTGAGCGACGTCACTCCGATATCCAGCAGTCTGTCAAGGTGCGGGCCGACGGCAAAATCCTTCATGGAGAAAGGGAGGATTTTCGAGCCCGCAGGATGCGGGCGGTACGGGTTTTGCC
>CAYOBH010000195.1:0-4488 GCA_964402125.1 uncultured Verrucomicrobiota bacterium | reverse complement strand
CCATGCTTCTTTTCCTTGGGGATGCGCAGGATCGTCCCGCAGAGCGCGGGACTCAGCGTCAGCGCCACGATCGCGGAAAAGGCAACCGACGCCGAAATCGTGAGAGCGAACTGCTGGTAGATGCGGCCCGTGATCCCGCCAATAAAGCCGACGGGAACGAAGATCGAGAGCAGCACCAACGTGGTGGCCACGATCGCGCCGGAAACATCCTCCATCGCCCGGTAGGTCGCGGTCTTATGGTCCAACCCCTCGGTCTCCATCAGGTAGAGCACGCGCTCCACCACCACGATCGCATCGTCGACCACGATCCCGATCACCAGGATCATGGCGAACAGGGTCAGGGTGTTGATCGAGTAGCCGCACGCCAGCAGCACCGCAAAGGTGGAGAGCAGCGATACGGGAATGGCCAGCAGCGGGATCAGCGTGGCGCGCCAATCCTGGAGGAAGAGGTAGCAGACCAGCACCACCAGCGCAAAAGTGATGAACAGTGTCATCACGATTTCAGAAATGCTGGTGCGCACATATTCGGTCGCGTCGTACGGCAGCACGATTTCCATGTCGTCCGGGAAACGCTTCTCCAACTGGCTGAGCGTATCGCGGATCTGATTCATCGTCTCCAGGGCGTTGGAGCCCGAGGTCCGCGTCATGAACATGCCGATGCAAGGCCCCCCCTTGTACTGGGTGTTGTAGGTGTAGCTGTCCGCCCCGAGTTCCACCCTCGCCACATCCTTCAAGCGGACCACGGACGTCCCGTCCGAACGGACAATGATGTTTTCGAAATCGACGGGATCGTTCAACCGACCCTTTGATTGCAGGGTGTAGCTCATGCGCGATTCGGCGGACGGCACCGTGCCGACGGCCCCCGGCGACGCCTGTATGTTCTGCTGCCGGATCGCGGTGATAACCTCATCGACACTCATGCCCAACCCGGCGATCCGGTCGGAATCGAGCCAGATGCGCATGCTGTACGTGGCGCCGAAAACCATCACGCCGCTGACACCCGGCAACCGCTCCAGCTCGGGCACGATGAAGTCGTTGGCATAGTTGCTCATGAAGAGCCGGTCGTGCGTCCCCTTCGGCGACAGCAGGGCCATGAAGCCGAGCATGTCGGAATCTTCGGTCTGCACCGACACGCCCTGCTCAATCACCTCGCTCGGCAAAAGCGGTGTGGCGCGCTGCACGCGGTTCTGGACCTGCACCTGGGCAATGTCGGGATCGGTCCCCACTTCAAAGGTAATGCTGAGCGAATAGCCGCCGTTGCCATCGGACGAGGAGGACATGTAGAGCATGTCGTCGACGCCGTTCACCGCCTGCTCGATCGGTGCGCCCACGGTCTCGGCCAGCACTTCGGCGTTGGCCCCGGGATACATCGCCGACACCGTCACCTGCGGCGGCGAAATCTGCGGATATTGGGCGACGGGCAGCGAAAAGATCGCCAGCAGGCCGGCCAGCGCCAGCACAATCGATATCACGCCGGCAAACCGGGGTCGGCGAATGAAGGTGCTCGAAAAACTAAATTTCTTGAGATTGGTATTCATGGTTGAACATCCGTGGGGTTATTCGGTGGCTTCAGTTTCCTGGGGCTGGACGGCAATCCCGGGCTGGACCTTCTGCATGCCGGCCACGACCACGCGGTCCCCTTCCTGGAGGCCGGAATCGATGATCTGGCGGGCGCCAAGGTATGCCCCGGCCTCGATCCGTTTGGGAACCACCGTGTTGTCGTCGGCCACGGTCCAGACAAATGTGCCGTCGGCGTCGTGCATGACCGCTTCCGCAGGAACAACGATGCGCTCCGGCTCATTTCCATCCTGCACCAACACGTTCACAAAATTATTGGGCACCAGCATCCGATCCGCATTGGGGAAACGCATACGAATATCGATCGTTCCCGTCGCCGGATTCATCTGATTATCATCAAAATCAATCTCCCCCGCCGCAGGTAAAACCACCCCGTTCGAAAGTCGAACCCTTACGATCGGGGCATAACCCTCTTCGTTGGAATAGCGTTCAAACTCCGTCAAATATTCGGAATCCGGCATCGAAAAAACCACGCGGATCGGGTCCAGCTGAATAATCGTCGCCAACGGACCCGACGACGGGGAAACCAGGTTTCCCTTCGTAATCAACGCCCGTCCGACCCGCCCATCAATCGGCGACTTAATCTCCGTATATTCCAGATCGATCTCTGCACGGCGCACAGCGGCAGTCGCCCTCTGCACCAATGCACGGCCTTCGGACTCATTCGCCACCGCTGCATCCAGATCGGATTTCGATACACTCCGATCGTCCACCGACTTGAGCATCGCCAAATATTTTTCTGCGCGCTCCAGCGTCGCTTCCGCCTGCGCCAGCTCCGCTTTACGCTGCGCCAGCTCCGCTTCATAGGAAGCCGAATCAATTCTGAACAGCAGATCCCCCGCAGCAACACGGCTCCCTTCTCGGAAACAAACCTCTTCAATCGTTCCCGACACCTGAGCCATAATACTCACCTGTTGAACGGGCTCAACGTGCGCAATATAATTCCGGGCCGGACTCGCCTTTTCCTTCTTCACCGTCATCACATGAACAACCGGCGGAGCACCGCCCCCGCCCATCATGGCCATTGCGGACATGGCACCGCCCGCGCCCGGACTCGCCTTCAGTCCACGTAAAAAATAGCCGGCCCCCAGCGCAACCGCTGCCGTCAAAACAACCGTAATAATCCAAGATGCTTTACTCATATTATTTATCCTTCCTTTACAAGATCCTTAAACACTGAATCAAATCCATATCTCAGTCGATGCAGCAACTCCTCCTCCGACATCAGTCCCAGCATAAACATCCGCATCAGGCCCACCCACGTCGCAAACAAAATCGCCCCGAGCTTTTCGACATCCACCGACCCGTCCACGAGCCCTTGTTTCTGCATCTGATGAATCGTCACCGAATATTTACGAAACGGACCCTCTCCAACGACTCGTTCCAACCCGCTGCGCACCTCTTCAATTAAATCCTCCGACCACTCAATTTGAAAATTTATGAAAAACTCAAATTTGCGTAACCGCGGCTCCGAAAGTACCGTTCGAGCCGACCGAAGAATACACTCCCGAAAGGCCCCCAACGACCCGGACTGTTCAATCGGATCGCCCAACTTTTTATGTTTCAACGCAATGTTTGACTCAATCAGCGCAACCAGCAGATCTGACTTCGTCTTAAAGTGCCAATAGACGGCCCCCTTCGTGAGTCCAATCTGCTTCGCAATATCCTCAAACGTCGTCCGCGAATAGCCCTTTCGCGAAAAAACATCCAACGCCGCATCAAAAATCTTTTGCCGCGTCTCCTCTGCCGCTTCCTTCGTTTTTCGCGCCATATCCTTCTCCTATCGACCTCAAAATTGGAGCGCTTATTTACATACCTATTAGTAGGTATGCAATCGAAAACTCCAAAAAAAGTGAGGTCAATGCCGCCGATCAAAACGGATCATAAACAGTGTGGTTTAAGGGGAAAGAGGTCATTTCAAGAGATGATCATTTTTCTTTTCTGATCTGCGCCATCCGCGTAATCAGCGGTAAAAAATGAATTCGATACATTCCCCGTCCTTTCCGTCTCATCCATTCGCATGCGCTATCCTTTTCAACCTATTCTACAGAAGGTAACGAAGATAACGAAGTTACGTGTTGGCTCCCGGAAACGTCAACTCATGAAAATTCACCAACAACCCAACCGGAACATCCAGCAACTTCATATCTGCTTTTTCGAACACTGGATGCATCATCTTCCCTTCGTTCTCTTCGTTGTCTTCTGCGATAAAAACATGCTCAACCAATCCCGCCTTTGCAACAGAAGGAAACAAAGGCAACGAAGCTTTTAGTTACTCGCATACAGACTACCCTCATGCATCTTCGTTCTCTTCGTTCCCTTCTGTAATAAAAATCGCACGGCTTCGCCGATAGGGTTCTCGCTACAGCACAGCGTCTGTCCGCCTCGCCGTCCGCCGCCGCTCTCCGAGCTATGGCGGACAAGCTGGCGGGGTTCGTCCCTCACCCACGGCTTGCCAGACGATGGCTTGCGCTCCTTGCTGTTTATGAGGAGCGCAGGTGGCCCTTAACGGCAGACCGCGCGCAACCCGTAGCTGTAGCTCGCGTCGTCCGGGCCGCTCCAGCCCGCGTAGCTGCAAGGCGCGTAGGACGCGCCGCCGTCCCAACCCCCGCCCCGGAGGCCCCGGGTGGTCGAGCCCGACGGATCCCAACACCATTCCCAGACGTTTCCCGCCATGTCGTACAACCCATAGCCATTTGCCGAAAAACTGCCCACCGGACTGGTGTACGGAGTTCCCCCGTCGTCATACGACGGATGATTGTCTCGCGTGGTGCTGATGTCGTAGGGGTATGAACTAGAGCTAACATAGTTTGCTTGGCTATGGGCGATCGTATCGCCCCACGGAAACCGTTTGCCGTGGAGTCCGCCGCGTGCGGCGTATTCCCATTCCGCCTCGGTCGGCAGGCGATA
>CAYOBH010000194.1:0-4517 GCA_964402125.1 uncultured Verrucomicrobiota bacterium | reverse complement strand
TTCTTTTATTTCAACAATCCCATCAATATGCCGTGACCCCTGCGGCGTTCCGCCGACATCCATGCCAAGATGGCGGGCTATAGAGGAACGGACCTGGTCCGGGTCTAGGCTTTCGCCTTCGATAGCACTGGAATGAACCACTTCCGCAGTCATGGTAACTAGGTGGGCCTCCTCGTGGAGATGGTGCAGCCCGAATCCCCTCTTTTCCATTTTTCCCAGCAATCGGCCCTGCTGGTAGCGGATGTCTGCCAGCAGCGGAATGAGCTTTGCCGAATCCCATTGAAACTTCGGCCAATCCTCGAATTGATGTATATATTTCATATTCGACGCCTGATTTGCGGTGATTAACATCGCGATTCACCGCAAACGCAAGCTATTTACACCGCATATATTGCGGTGTTTAGGCGGGCTATTCACCGCAAACAAAAGAATTTTGGAGCAATCCCTGTAAAAAAGAGGCGGTTACAGTTCAGATAAAAAGGCCCCGCAAAAGACTCATTTTGGACGAAGCACAGCTTGCCCTTGCAGCTAAAACCCTTCAGAGTGCCCGCCTCACATACAGCAAAGAAAGGATTTATCCATGAACGAAAACGTACTCGGAAATATGGAATTTGACGGCTCCAACCTCTGGAAAGAAGAAAACTTTACTGATCTCAAAGTAGGCACCATCCGCAAGCTGACCCCGATCAAACTGGACGGCACCGAGGATGAATCCCGCACGGCGATTTTTTCCGCCACCACCAATGTAATGACCCCCAGCGGCGCGCTGCCGATCGCTGGCGAAATTGATGCCGAAACGCTCGCAGAAGCCGTGGAAAAATTTGGCGATGCGATCAACGCGGCCGTGAAGCAACTTCAGGACGACATGATCCGCTACCAGCAGGAGCAGGCCTCTAAAATCGTAACGCCCGACCAACTGCGCGGCGGCAGACACGACCTGATCATTTAACGCGGAAACGCTCTGAATGGACACCGCACCACAAAAGGGACCCCCTTTTGTGGTTCATTACTTCGCTATGCGCCGCTGATCCAAGCGATGTAGGCGTCCCACCAAATGTAGCCGCCGAGCATCCAGATTAAGGCGGCGAGCGCAATGTAGGGACCAAACGGGATGCGGCTTTGCCACTCCTTTTTCCCGAAAGCAATCAGGCTAACTCCAACGATGGAGCCGAGCAGCGACGACACAAAGATGATAAACAGCACCGCTTGCCATCCGAAGAAGGCGCCGAGCGCACCCATCAGTTTTACATCGCCGAAGCCCATCGCATCTTTTTTCAGGATCAGCTTCCCGAAAAAACCCACCGACCAAAGCAAGCCAAAGCCAAACGCCATTCCGAGGAGGGATTGCACCAGCCCGTCCAAGCGCCCCGTCTCGCCATGCATGGCGGGAATCAGAAAGCTGAGGATCGGCCCGATAATCATTCCGCCGATGGTGCAGCGGTCGGGAATCCACATTTCGTCGAGGTCGACAAAGCTGCCGAGGAGCAATCCAAATGCGAGCAGTGCATACGCCGCAAACCGGTAGTCGATCGCTCCATCCGTCAGCATCGGATATTTGAGCCAGATGGCCGTAAAGAGCAGCGCCGTGATGAGCTCAACAATCGGATAGCGCGGTGAAATCGGCGCCTTGCAGTAGCGGCATTTCCCGCCGAGAAGCAGCCAGCCTAGGATGGGAATGTTGTCGCGCCACGCCAGGTTCGTCATGCATTTCGGGCAGCGCGAGCGCGGCTTCACCACGGAAAGCTCGGCAGGAATCCGATAGATGCACACATTCAGGAAGCTGCCCCAGCAGGCCCCGAAAAGAAAAACTACAAACGTGAGATACCAATCAATAAAGCCCATTCGAGCGACTCCTTATTGCGTATTGCGTATTGCGTACTGCGTATTGCGTATTGCGTATTGATGGTTTTCCTTGCTCGGCAGGCCGACAAGAAATACGTAGTACGCAACACGAAATAACATTCACCCATCACTCTCCATAAACCGCTTCTTCGAGCGCGGAGCGCATGGCCCGGACCGACGGATCGACACCCGTCCAGATCTTGAAGGCCCGCGCACCCTGATGCAAAAGCATGCCCAGCCCGTTCGCAATTTGCGCGCCAGCCTCGCGCGCCGTCGTCAGAATCGCGGTTTCGGGATACATATAAATCAAATCAAAGGCTCGTTGTCCGGCGCGGAAAGCCTCCGGCGGCAGCAACGAAGGATCCTCCTTCTTCATGCCCACGGGCGACGCCTGCACCACCAGATCGCATTCCCGGCACAGCGCAACCTGAGTCGCCCGATCCAGCGCCTGCCGCACCACGACATTAGGGGTCAGTCCGCCTATTTCATCATTCAGCTTTTGCACACGCTCAGCATCGATATCCGCCAACACCAGGCTTCTCGCCCCTTCCTTGGCGGCCATCAGCGCCACAGCGCGTCCCGCGCCACCACACCCCAGCACAAAAACCGCATCGTCCACGACCGTCTTTCCAAACGATTCCTCCAACGCCATCAGGAAGCCATAGCCATCGGTGTTGTGGCCGATCATGCCGTCTTCCGTGAACTGGACCGTATTGGCCGCGCCCAGCAGCCGGGCGCTCGAATCCAGTTTTTCTAGACCGCGAAAAGCAATCTCCTTGTGCGGCACCGTCAGGTTCACGCCAGCAAATCCCATCTTGGCCATCGCCGGCAGCACCTCCATCAGCTCGTCGGGATGCACATCCAACGCCAGATAGATTCCATCGAATCCGATCTCCTGCATCGACGCATTGTGCATGATCGGCGACAGCGTGTGCCCGATCGGATGGCCGATCACCGCAAACGGTTTTGTATGTCCACTCAGTCTCATCTTAATTCCTTTATAGAGGTGTTTTCACCACGAAGGCATGAAGAACACGAAGCTGACTCCGTCGACCGGCCTGCACGTTTCTTCTTCGTGGTTCATACTGATTATGTGCAACGTGCTTAATCTAATTGGACCCTAAGCTTTCGCGGCCTGATAAATTACCGGTCTAAAGCGGGGGAAAGGAATAGGCATTGAAAGCTGGCGGGCCGTTTCCAGCCAAGCGTCCTTGGCCAGTTCCACCTCATGCAATGCCTGCTCTGGGGTTTCGCCAAAAGCGGAGCAAGCTTCCAAGTCGGAAATATCCGCGATATATCCCCCATCCTCTTCGCTATAGAACACGTTTACGTGATAATCCTTCATGTCAGTCCTCCAACCTCTTCGTGAACTTTCCTTCTTCGTGGTGAATAATTATTTTTTTGCAATACGGTTCAGCCCGGCGACAATGGCGCGCACGGCGGCCTGGTCGATATTCGAGTCGGCGCCGACGCCAAAGACCACGCCGTTCCCGGCAAGCTTGAGGGGGACATAAGCCATGGCCTGCGCATCCGCCCCCTTGCCGACCGCCTGCTCATGGTAGTTGTCGACGGTAAAATCGACCTCGACGATCTGGTTGATCGCGTTGACGAACGCCGAGATGGGGCCGTTGCCGTCGGCGGAACCCGTTTTAATCTCGCCGTTGACCCGCACCTTCACCTCGCCATGGATGAACGTCGGATCGTTCTCGTCCGGACGGGGCCAATAGCCGACCAGCTCGTAGGGACCCTTCGGCGATACGAATTCGTTTTGGAACACGGTATGGACCTCATCGCTGCTGATCTCCCGACCGACCGATTCGCTGTAGGCCTGGACATATTTGCCGAGTTCCGGCTGCATCGCCTTGGGAACATTGATCCCGTAATCCTGTTCGAGCACCCAGGCGATCCCGCCCTTTCCGGACTGCGAGTTGATCCGGATGAGCCGCTCGAAACGCCGCCCGAGATCGACGGGATCGATGTGAAGATAGGGAACCTTCCACCCCATGCCAAACCGTTCCGGCGCTTCCGGCAATTTGTGCATCCCCTTGTTGATCGCATCCTGGTGCGATCCGGAAAACGCGGTGAAAGCATACTCGCCGGCATAGGGCTGGCGGTAGTAGATCGGCATGCCGGTCAAGCGCTCCACCGTCTCCGCAACACCGGACAGGTTGGAAAAATCGATACCCGTATCGATGCCGCGGGAATAGAGATTGTTGATGCACGTCACCAAATCCACATTGCCGGTACGCTCGCCATGCCCGAAAAGCGTTCCTTCCACGCGATCGGCGCCCGCCATGAGCGCAAGCTCCGTGGCGGCAACGGCCATGCCCTGGTCGTTGTGCGAATGGAGCGACACGAGAATGCTGTCGCGCCGCGAAAACCGTCGACAGAAATATTCTATCATGTCCGCGTACTGGTTCGGCGGGCGACGCTCCACCGTGGCCGGAAGATTCATGATCAACGGCTTTTCCGGCGTCGCCTTGCCCCACGCCGCAAAAACCGCCTCGCAAATCTCGATGGAAAAATCGGGGTCCGTGTCGGTGAATTCCTCCGGCGAAAATTCGTAGCGGATGTCCGACTCGGGCATCTGCTCGGCCAACTCGCGAATCTGCCGCGTAGCCGCCACCGCGGTTTCGATGAGCTGCTTGCGCTCCATTCCGAAAACCGTCTTCATG
>CAYOBH010000193.1:0-4581 GCA_964402125.1 uncultured Verrucomicrobiota bacterium | reverse complement strand
GAAAGCTGAAGTAGCTGCCTGACCCATCCAGTCTCTCCCTCTGGTGAGTAGGCATTTTGCCTCCGGATTAACTTCCGGGGGCTTTTTTTATTGGCGGCATCAATTTTGATTTATTGCTCAAATCTACAGCGCCGGAAAGAAGTGGCGCGAGGTCAATTTTTTGATCGGCGGAGCCGAGGGAGCCGTCAAAAATGTGCACGGCATTTTGTGCCTGCAGCCCGTAAATGAGCTCCTCAAGTTTATTGGGCGTGTTGAGCTGACGATTCATGAGTACGTCTACGCTCGCGGTGCCGAAACTGGCGCATTCGCTGATCATGGAGGCGGAATCGGAAGTAACGACGAGGCGCTCGCAGAGCTGAATAAAGGCGGGGATCGGATTGTACGCATCGCGCGAGTTGATGAGCGTATAATCAAAGGGCATGGATTCAATAAGGGCTTCAACTTCAGCAGGGGTTCGGCGGGAGGTGGTCACCCAGCGCTCCAACCCTTCGGTCAGCGCAAAGAGCTGCTCTAGCTGTTTCTGTAGGGCCTCGGGCTCCATTTTGGAGATGGCGTTGTCTCCTCCGATGATGAATCCGACCGCCTTTTTCTTGGGTGTGTGGCGACCTTTAAATTCGGCCGTCTTTTCGGCGAAGAACGCGGGGTCGGCAGCACAGAGATTGAGCGGGAGCTCGGTAATATTGCTGCGCTTCGGCGGGTGGTCGTAAGCCGGGCAGAGAATGTGAGTGAAGTCGAGGCGGTAGCCTTTGGGGTGAAGAATGGCCATGTTAGGAAGCGCCAGTTTTCGTGCGAGGAGTTTGTTGGGATAGTACGTCGTCGAGCCGGCGGAGACGATAAGGTTGAAATCCGAAAACTGAAACTTGAAACCTGAATGCGTGAAGAGCTTACCGGTGTAGATGTCGAGGCGGTCGAATAGGTAGGAGAGTGATTTGGTAAAGCGGTTTTTGTAGACGACGTTGAGTATTTCATAGTCCAACCCAAGATGTTTGCAGAACGCAATGGATTGGTTGACGTGTCCTGGTTTTTGATCGCTGATAATCAGTGCGCGTTTCATTGTTCGCTCTTTTTTAGACCCCAGCGGTTATGCACCCAAAACCATTGGTCGGGATACTCTCGGATAATGTTTTCAATAACTTCCTGATGGCGCCGGGTGAGTTCCTTGGCCTGCTCTTCCTGGGGTTTTCCATTGTCCTCCCATTCGATGGGCGGATGGATGATCAGTCGGTATTTACAGGGGCCGGTACGCACCATAAACATAGGAACCAACGTGAGCTTGAAGCGGATCTGCAATAAGGCGGGCGTGATGGTGGTGCCGGCAGGGCGGCCGAAAAAGTCGACCTTAACCCCACTGGGCGGATTGAGCTTCTGATCGATGAGCAGTCCGGAGAGTTCATTGCGGCGCGCGGCCTGAACGATTCGCATCAGCGCATTCTTTTTGTAGAGAATATTTACGCCGAACCGCTTGCGCAGCGGCATAATAATGTGCTCTTCGATCAGTGTGTTGTTGGATTTGCGTGCGACGAGATGAATTGGGGTGTTTTCACGCAGCGCAACATATTGAGGCATGAGCTCCCAATTGCCGAGGTGGGCGGAAAAGAATAGCGATCCCTTGGAGCTGTTTTTGCAGGTGGTTTCAAAAATCTCCCAGTTCTCAACCTCTACCATTTCGAAGATGCGTTCCTTGGAAATGCGTCCGCTTATGATGAGGGCGTTGAGTGCCATCGATTCTGCCAAGTTGATAAAGTGCTGCCGGACCAGTTTTTTGCGTTCCTCTTCCTGCATCGTCGGGAAAGCAATTTCCGTATTGCGCAGTGCAAGTTTTCGCCGGCGTTTAAGCGCTCGATTGGCCAGTTTTCCGATATTGCGGAAGAGGGCATAAATCCACGATTCCGGCAGCGTACGGCAGGGGACCAGTAATCCGCGCACGAGTCCGTATTCTATCTTATCTCGTATCTTCATAGTTGTATTAGAAAGGTTCCGGGCAGTTAAACCGGATTTGGGCCGCACTTCAATCCCTGATGCTATCGGAAATGTCGAATCTCCAATCTCGGGTTTTTGCAGGCAGTCGGATTTTAGCTTTAACTGGATTGCCTCTAAACTTGAGCTCTCCGAATTTGCACCATACACTAGGCGGCTTAAATAGGGGATACAATTTGGTTAAACTCAGCAAATATCTGGTTAAAGATTTTCTAATGACGTTTTCAATGGCGATGCTGCTGATCACGTTTGCGTTCAGTGTCGGGGCCATCTATAAGGCGGTCGATATCATGGCCAAGGGCTTTCCGGTGGACGTTGTGGCGCGTTTCTTTGTTTATAACCTCCCGTATTCGGTGGCGTACACCATTCCCGTCAGTGCGCTTTTTTCCACGCTCCTGCTGTTTGGCCGGCTCTCCTCCGACAGCGAGCTGAGCGCCATGAAAGGCGGCGGCCTGAGCCTCCAGCAGATTGCCTCGCCGATCGTGCTGCTCTCTTTTGTACTGATGCTCTTTTGCTTTTGGAACAACTTTTCCATCTATCCCCAGACCACCTATTATAACCGCCAGCTCATCAAATCGCTCGGCGTTGAAGATCCGATCAAGCTGCTGGAAGAGGGGCGCTTTGTTCGCGATTTTCCCGGCTGGGTGATCTATGTCGGCAAAAAGAGCTCGAATCAGGTGGAAGACGTGATTGCGTATCAGGTCGATGAAGATACCGGCAAGGTGCAGATGTCCCTGCGGGCGGATCGCGGAACCCTGACGGTGGATCAGAAAAACTCCATCATTGATGCCGAGCTCGAGGGATGCCGTATGGAAGTGCCTGATCCGGAAGGTGCCGGCGAGCTGGGGGAAATCGGCATCACGCCCAGCAGTGAATGGATCAAAAACATTCGGCTCGATTTTAAGGAACTGCTCCAGCAGAAAAAAAAGATCCATCCCAAACGCAAAAATATGACTTTTCCGGAGCTGATGTATCGCATCCGAAATCCGGAGCAGGGCTACAGCTGGCTCCCGGTTGAAAACTGGTCCAAGGAGCGCACGCGCGACCTAGTTGAGGTTAACCAGCGCATCTGCCTCTCCATTGCGCCGTTTATGTTTGTGCTCATTGCGATCCCGTTGGGGATTCGATCGCACCGCAAGGAATCTTCCGCTGGCATGCTGATCAGTCTGGCCGTGTTATTCGTCTATTACATTTTTATTATTCTCTCCGACACCTTTGATGGATCATCGGTGCTTCGGCCTTGGCTGTGGCCGTGGATCCCGATACTCGGCGGGCAGATTGCTGCGTTTGTGTTGATGCGTCGGGCGGAGTAAATCAGTAGATCCGCCACGATGCGGTGGATATGTGAAAGTGCAGGCAGTAGAAGAGGACTTCATCCCATGCCGGAAAATCAATCGACACAGACAAAAAAAAGGCGCGTGGCTGTTGGCATGAGCGGCGGGACCGATAGTTCTGCTGTGGCGGCGTTGCTGGTGGATCAGGGCTACGAGGTGATCGGGCTGACGGCTCACATGTGGAAAGAGGGATCGCGCTGCTGTTCGCTGGAGGATGTGGAGCGCGCGCGTCGCGTGTGCGCCTATCTCGATATTCGCCACTATGTGGTCAATGCGCAGGAACTCTTCACCGAAAAAATCGTGGACCCGTTTGTCGATGCTTATGCTTCCGGACGCACACCTTCTCCGTGCATTTACTGCAACGAATTTATAAAATTTGGATTTTTGATGGACCGCGCGCTCCAGCTCAACTGCGACCATCTGGCCACCGGCCACTATGCGCGGGTGGAGAAGGGGGACGATGGGAAATATCACCTCTTCTGCGCAAAAGATCCTTCTAAGGATCAATCCTATTTTCTGCATCGACTCAATCAGCGTCAGCTTGGCTTTCTGCTCTTTCCGTTGGCGGAAATGTCCAAGGCGGAGGTAAAGGCCTATTCCGTCGAACGCGGACTACCGATTATTCCGCGCGGCGAAAGTCAGGACCTATGCTTTGTGGAAGAGGGGCGACTGCCTGAATTTGTGGAGCAGCGCGATCCAACCGTGATTCAGCGTGGCGAAATTCGCGATCAGGACGGCAACGTTGTCGGGCATCACGACGGGCTCCACCGCTTTACGGTTGGCCAGCGCGGGAAACTGGGCATTGCGCTGGGCGAGCGCGTCTATGTAAAACGGCTCGACCGCGAAAACAATGTAGTTGAAGTAGCGCCGCGCCCCGGTGTAATGAGCGCCGAGTGTTCGCTCTCCGATATCCACTGGATTTCGGGCGCTGCTCCTTCCGACGATATTCGCTGCGAAGTGCGACCGCGCTACCGCAGCAACGGCGCAACCGCAACTGTAACTCTCAAGTCCGAAACCACGGCTCAGATTGTATTCGACGAACCTCAGTTTGCGCTCACGCCCGGCCAGGCCGCCGTCTTTTATCGGGACAACGAAGTCCTCGGCGGCGGCTGGATTGAAAGCGAATAGTCCGCGCGGCTCTTTTTGTTTTGCTGAATCGAACAGCTCCACGAGGAGGTTTATGATTGCAGCTTTATTTCCTGTGAGGGAAATAGCGTTATTGAAGCGTACGCAACATTATTGGGAAGTGTGTTGGCTCGTCGCTCCTTTT
>CAYOBH010000192.1:0-4609 GCA_964402125.1 uncultured Verrucomicrobiota bacterium | reverse complement strand
TGGCCAGCGCAGCCGCATAAGCATCGGCCAGCGACATTTTGTTGGAAGCCTTGAACTCCGCAGCGGCCTCGCTTAGCGCCAGATCGGCATCGACAATCTCCATTGGAAGATCGCGCAGGTGGCTTTGAGCCGTTTTCCAAGCCTTGCCTCCTTGCGCCCGGATTACCCGATACATCACCTCGGACCAATTGACCGTACTGATAAAGATCTTCTTCTTATCTTCCAACGCCTTTTTGAGGTAATCCGCCACCAGATCAGCACCGGATTCATTGAAAACGAAGGAGAGAAGAGCGAAGCTGTCAAAAACCACGTTTTTCAATTTCGGCCTCCTCGCTTTCCACCTCCGCCGCATGTTCCTCCACCAGCTCCTGAGTCATCGGTTTTTCGCCGGGCGTGCGCTGCAGCATGCCCCGAATCGAGTCGATGTATGCTTCCGTGATCGGCCGCACCTCGAACGACCCCTTTTTTAGGTCGACGACAACACGAGTTCCCGGCTTGATGCCCAATGAGCGACGCACCCTTGCTGGAACCACCATTTGTCCCTTCGTCGTAATGATTGCCGTTTCCATAACGCCTCCTTATCCACTCATAGCCTACTTCTAATTATATGTGCGTCAATATCATTTTGGCTTACATTGATGAATAGGTCTTACGTTGTGGAACTATACAACCCGCTACGCTGAAGGCACGAAGCTTCAAAATCTTTGTGGCTTCGTGGTCCAAATCTGGAATGCGGCGGCGGCTATGGTTTGATGCGATAGTAACCGGACTTGCGGGTGCCTTCGCGGACAATGAGCCCGGCATCCAGCAGTGGGTTCATCAGCTTCAACGCTCCCTGCCGGGAAACCCCCAATCTCCGGACCAGACAACCATGTGTCAACTTATTAGACAACCCCCTCCCCCGGTCTGGCTTCGTGGTCTATTCTCCGAGTTTTCCGTGGTTCAGGAACAAGGAACCGGATGTACGAGAAAGGGTGGGATAGAGTGATTTGGCGCGGGCATATCGCTTTTTGTGTAAATCGGGGAATGAAATTCCCTGATTTACATTGACACTGCACCTTGGTGTATGGCGGCGAACAGGAGCAGAGCCGTACCGCCGGGCGCGTGCTTCCTTGGACCTGCTTTAACCCTAGATACGGGAATGGCATCACCAGGAACACCGAATACACGGAAACACAGGCGCAAGATGCAAATGAGCCTCTCTCCCGATGGCGGAACCCATCAGGCAAGTCCTGATTGAATTTAACTTGTTGGGATTACGCATTCTACATTCCGTGTGTTCAGTGTATTCCGTGGTTCATCTCGGTTTTTAGGTTAACAAGAGCCGGGTTTCCCCCGCGCCCTCCGCGCCTTCGCGTGAACATAAAAACCACCCGCTGCGCTGAAGGCACTAGCACACCAAGCTTCATTTTCTTTGTGTCTTCGTGTTTATTTCCAGTCCTTCTGCGGATTCGGCAGGTCTAGAACCAGTGCTTACGCCGGAAGAAGGCCAGCATTCCCACGGTGAGGAGGATCATGACGCCCCAGATTGCGGGATAGCCGTATCGCCAGTGCAGCTCGGGCATGTTGTCGAAGTTCATGCCGTAGATGCCCGCGACGAAGGTGAGCGGGATGAAGATGGTCGCGATGATGGTCAGCACCTGCATGACTTGGTTGGTCTTGTGGCCCATGCTGGAAAGGTAGAGATCCTGCACGCCGACAAGCATATCGCGGAAGGTTTCCACGGTGTCGATCACCCGGATCGTGTGGTCGTACAGGTCGCGGATATAGACCGCTGTCTTTTCCGTGACCAGCTTGGATTCGCTGCGCTCCAGCCCGCCGACCGCCTCGCGCAGGGGCCAGACCGCCTTGCGGACATAGAGCAGCTCGCGCTTCATACGGTACAGCTCGTTCAGCAGTTCTGCGTCGGGGCGCTCCAGCATCGCTTGTTCGATCGATTCAATCCGTTCCCCGATGGTTTCCATGATCAGGAAATAGTTGTCGACGATGGCGTCCATCAACACATACATCAAATAGTCTGCGCCCATTTTGCGGACGCGGCCATGGTTGTTGCGAATGCGTTCCCGGGCGCCGTCGAAGACATCCCCGGCCAGCTCTTGGAAGGTCAGCAGCGTGCTTTCGGTCAGGATGAAACTCAGCTGCTCGGAATGCACCTCCTGGCTTTCGGGGAGATAGTAAAGCATGCGGACCACGAGAAAGAGGTAGTCGCCATGGTCCTCGAGCTTCGGGCGTTGCGTGGTATGCAGAATGTCCTCGAGTACCAGCGGATGGATCCCGAAGGTTTCGCCCGCCTTTTCGATGACCGCCGTATCACCCAGCCCATCGATGTTGATCCAGGAAACCGTCTTCGAATCCCTGCATTCGCAGCAGGCCTCGAACGGGATGCCGCTCTTTTCCGAAACCGTTTCCGCGTCGTAGTCGATCAGGGTGATGCGCTGGGGTTCGTCCCGGCGGGGCCCGGTATAGACCATAGAGCCCGGCGGCAGCCCCCGCTTGGTGGAGACGGCAAACAAGCGCCGCATTGTATCGATGCTTTTCATATCCAGAAAGATACACAGGCAGAACAAAAGGAAGCAAGCTCACCGGTTGCGAAAATCCTAAGCTCTAATTCCAAAACCCGAAACAATCCAAAAAAACTCAAATTCGAATTTCCCCTGATCAGTAAGCATGGGAATCGATATTTTCGAGTGTTTTCACTTATTTGCGTCCATTAACGTTCATTTGCGGTTTCTCTACTGCATTTTTTAGGTTTAATCTCCCCCGATAACGAATTGACAACGCCCAACAAAAAACATGAACTCCAAATTTAACAAAGGCACACATATGAAAAAATTTACACCAAGCGAATCCGAATTCAGAAAAGACCCAACAAGAGGCGAAGATTTCTCCCTCTCTGCTTACGCCGAAAGCGACCTCGATAGTTTTGGACGAAAGCATCCAGAGCCGCCCCACCCTATGCGCTCCTGTTTTACACGCGACCGCGATCGCATTCTCCACAGTCGCTGTTTCCGTCGGCTGGAGTATAAAACGCAGGTTTTTGTCAACGGCACAGCCGACCACTATCGCACGCGCCTGACGCATACGATGGAAATGTCGGCCGTCGGACGAACCCTCGCCCGCATTCTCAGAGCCAATGAAGACCTGACCGAGTGCATCTGTCTGGCTCACGATATCGGCCACAGTCCCTTCGGCCACATGGGCGAAAAAGCGCTGAACGAGTTAATGAAGGACCACGGCGGGTTCGATCACAACCTCCAGAGCCTGCGCTTGGTCGAGATCATTGAATCGCCATATCCTGACTTCCCCGGTCTCAATCTCAGCTGGGAGGTCCGCGCCGGCCTGCTCAAACACGAGTCGCAGGTCGAAGGCGCATTGCTGGAAGGTCATCCTATCGGCCCCTTTCAATCCATTGAAGCACAGATTGCCGACATTGCCGACGACATGACGTACCATGCACACGATGTAGACGACGGACTGGAAGCGGGCATTGTGACGCTGGCGCAGCTTGAAAAAACCGAATTCTGGCGCCGCGCCGCCGCCGCCGCGCGGGCGGACTACCCCACCCTTTCCGAATATCAGTTTGTGCGCACCACCATCCGCCGTATGCTGCGGCTGCAGGTGACCGACGTTATTCAGCACGCCGGCGCCGCGCTGGAGGAGATTAATCCAAAATGTGTAAGCGACGTAATGTGCGCCCCCCGGCGAATCGTCGATTTCAGCAAAGAGATGAAACAGGTGTTCGACGAGTTTTCCGCCTTCATGTTTGAACATCTCTATTTCCATCAGGAAGTGGCTTATGCCACGCAGGAATCCGTTGCCATGATGCGCAAACTGTTCCTCCATTATATTGAGCATCCCGAAACCATGGGCCGAAAAGCGCGCGAACGAATCGAAGAAGAAGGCCTCTGGCGCACCGTCTGCGACTATGTGGCCGGCTGCACCGACCGCTATGCCATGGAGGAATTTCAGCGCTTTGGACTTTAGGAGGAGCAATTATGCCGAAGTTAACTCAGGAGATTGAAGCCACGCTGAGGGAATACACGCAGCTTCAAAAGCAGGAACAGGAACTGACTCAGCGTAAACACGAACTTCAGGATAAACTCAAATCCTGCTTCCGGGGCGAAACCCAGCATATCTGGAATCCAGAGGTGGACGGAACGCGGCTGAAGGTCAGTTACAGAAGCGTGCCGCAGGTGGAATACAATGAAGAGGTGCTGCGCAAACGATTGGGCAACCGCTATTCCGCCCTGCTTGAACCGGATATCCGGAAACTCCGCGCAGAACTGCCGAATCTGGAGGAGGAACTTAAGCCGCTGCTCGACCGCATCGGCAGCCCTTCCCCGGAAAAGGTGAAGGCCGCCGTCGAAGCCGGAACCGTTTCCGCCGAGGAATTTAAAGGGGCCTTCACCAAAACACTCAAGGAATATGTCACCGTCGCTACACTGAACCGGGAAGAATAAAGGCCCGATCTTCCAATCAGGCCTTACATGGCGCACCCGGCAGGGTTCGAACCTGCAACCCTCTGGTTCGAAGCCAGATGCGCTATCCTATTGCGCCACGGGTGCAAAAAATTTTTATCTGTAAAGCTTACTTTTCGGCGTTGATCTTC
>CAYOBH010000191.1:0-4618 GCA_964402125.1 uncultured Verrucomicrobiota bacterium | reverse complement strand
TGGCTCTTCTTATATTTTTATGGTGCACAGTGATTTTTCGACCGGATAACAGGATTTGATCCGGTCCATCCTGTTATCCCGTCAAAAGATCTCTCCGCATTCTCCGCCGCCGGTTTCCGATCAGGCGGAGAGAAGTTCCTGCAGTTTGCCGATCAAATGTGGGTTTGTGCCCAAGGCGGCGTAGGTGCCGTCACCCTGCGGACGGAAATCGACCGCTCCGCCGGCGCGCTCAATAATCAGTCCGCCGGCGGCAAAGTCCCAAGGGTAGATGCCTTTTTCAAAGAAGCCGTCGCTGGAGCCTGCGGCGACGTGGCAGAAATCGAGCGCTGCGGCACCGCTGATGCGCAGTTTTTTGGTGCTGAACGCCAGCTTTTTAAAGAGGTTGAAGTGGGTTTCCGCATCGGCCTCGAAGGCTTTATAGAGTCCGGTAAAGATGAGCGCATCCTTTAGCTCCCGTGTATCGGATACGTGAATAGGGGCTCCATTCCGCTCGGCTGGACCTTCGATGTGCGCGGAGAAACAGTCGTCGAATTCCGGCGCATAGACGCATCCCGCAACCACTTTTCCGTTATGGCGGACGGCCACCGAGCTGCACCAATAGGGGAAGCCGTAGGAAAAGTTCATCGTCCCGTCGATGGGGTCGATGACCCATTCGTAAGCGGCATTTGCCTCCGTCCGGCTCTCCTCTTCGCCCAGAATGCTGTGGTCGGGAAACCGCTTGCCAATCACCGTTTCGGTGACCTTTTGGCACTCCATATCGAGCACGAGTTTAATATCGTGGGCAAACGTTTCGGCGCTTTCCGTGCGGCGGTGTTTATTTTTCAGTGCGTGTGCTCCAGCTGCTTTTGCGGCGGCTACAGCGGTTTCAAGCAGTTGGGAAGGTGTGGGTTCAGGCATAGGTTTTACGGCGCGATGGTGTTATCGAATGAGGTTTCGTATGCGCGTGGTTTGCTGAAAACCATCTGCGCAACGAGCGCCTTTTTCGCTTGTTTTCGGCTGCTTAGATCAAAGGTTGTTTTTCCGGCAGCGCTGCGCAAAATCGGGGTTTGTCCGCCATTCGGAAAATTCATTCCGGGAATATTCATGCCCTTGACGGAAATCTTGAACGATGTCGGTTTGAGGGAAGCGGGGGGTTTTATTTTCTCCTGATTCAACCGCAGTTCAGGCATGGGCGGTGGAGGTGGTGGAGGGGGCGGCGGAGCGCTTTCAATCGGGTCTTCCTTTAATGGTCTGCGGTGTACGGTGAGCGGCATGCCCAGTTCATATTCGCGCATCTCCTGCACATAGTCAGGGCGTTCAATTTCCTCCGGCCACGCTGGAAGTTCGCGGGGCTTGGGTTCCACTTTTCCCGCAAGTTCCTGCAGAAACTCCTCCAACGGAGAAACCTTTTTCTTCGGCTGAGCCTGATCCTCTTCCGGCAAAGGCAGCTTCATCTTCCGCTGTGCAATAGAGCCCAACCCCTTTAAGGCGACAAAAATAATGAAGATAATCAGCGGGATAATTTCATCCATTTCACAACTCCCGTTAGAATCTCCGCAGCCTGCGCGAGGCAGGCCGCGGATACTGCTAAATTATTTCTTGCCGTCGATGTTTTCATCTCCTGAAGAGATGGATTCGCGCATGGCGGTGTCGGCCATAATATTCTGCATACGGTAGAAATCCATGACGCCGAGATTGCCTTTGCGGAAGGCTTCGGCCATCGCCAGCGGAACTTGGGCCTGTGCTTCAATCACTTTGGCCTGCATTTCCTGAACCCGGGCGCGCATTTCCTGCTCGGCGGCAATCGCCATAGCGCGGCGGCCTTCGGCCTCGGCCTGACGCATGATCTTGTCGGCGTCGGCGCGATCGGTTTCGAGTTTCGCACCGACGTTGGCAATCTGACCAATGCCCGCCACGGAAACGTCGGCGATATCGATCGAGACGATTTCGAAGGCGGTCTGGGCGTCGAGCCCGCTGCTGAGCACCTTTTTGCTGATGGCGTCGGGATTTTCGAGGACATCCTTGTAGGAGGCCATCGAGCCGATGGCGCTGACGATCCCTTGGCCGACGCGGGCGATGATCGTCTGTTCCGTGGCGCCGCCGACGAGGCGTTCGAGGTTGGTGCGCACGGTGACGCGCGCCTTGACCAGCAGGCGGATACCGTCTTTGGCCACGGCGTCGAGCATACCGCCGGGAGTCTTGTCGGGGTCGGGGCAGTCGATGACCTTCGGGTTGACGCTCGTCTGCACGGCGTCGATTATGTTTCGTCCGGCGAGGTCGATCGCGGCGGCCTGCTGGAAGGAGAGGTCGATGCTGGCCTTGTCGGCGGCGATAAGGGCGCGGACCACGCTTTGCATGTTGCCACCGGCGAGATAGTGAGCTTCGAGGTCGTTGGTGGAGATCGGAAGCCCGGCCTTTATGCCGGAGATATAGGTCAGAACCACCTGAGTTGGCGGAACGCGGCGGAGTTTCATGCCGATCAGGTCGCGGATACGGACCGGGGCGTTGGCAAAGAGTGCACGCACCCATAAGTTGATCACTGAAAGCGCGAGTCCTAAGAAGATCACAAGGATCAGTCCTAAGATGATGAATAACGGGATCATGATTTTTTCCATTATAACTCCTCTGTAGTTGTATTGTTTTTACTGTTCAAGGTTTCTTCAATTTTGTCGACTTGGCCGGCTAATTTAACCGCTATGCGCCGTCGCTGAGAAAGGGTCAGCAATAATGCCCCCGAGCCCAGCCAGATGACCGCCATTTGCGTGATCAGGCCGATGGTCGAGGGAATGAATGTGAGGGTGTAAATGACCGCCAGACCCACCACCAGCGAGAGCAGAAGACGTCGAGCGGAGGAGTTGCCTGAGCGGAGAATGATGGTCCCGATGATCAGCCCCACCACGATGCGGCTGAGATAAATCAGCAGCCCCCACGAAATAAGGAGCAGGGTGCCCAGAGGAAGTCCAAAGGCGGAGGAGATGCCGATGATGCCCAAAAAGGGCAGTGTAAAGACAGCGATGAACCCGACGAGGAGACATTTAAGCGGCGATTTGCGGATGAGCAGCGTACTGAGCGCCGTGGTGGTTGGGAAAAGCGATAGAAACGGGAGGCCGACAAGAAACGCAGCAACGAAAGCAATGGCATGCCTCTCCGCACGCTCAAGCGAATAGGGGGAAGGCGGCAGGATTCGCTTGAGTTTTCCGGAGATAATCCCTGTCGCCGGAAAGAGATCGCGCTTGGATTGGTAGGTCAAATTGCCTTCAATCCGGGCGTTTCTGGCCAATACAATTTCCGGCGCGTTGACTTGTGTGTCGCTCATGATCGGCCCGTTAATCGTGACACTCTTTGCTGAATTAAATACCGCCGGTCCGCCGATTGCTCCCTCCTGAATAATCGAATTCAGGCAATGAAGCTGTATGCTTCCTTTGATGAGCGCGTTGGTGCCGATGGTGATTGAGTAAAGAGCGGAAACCGTCAGGTTTCCCTCCACGATTCCGTTAATATGGACATCACTTCCGGCGAGTCGTACATTGCGTTTACAGACGCCGTTCAGCGTTACGGCGCTTGCGGCGGAGCCCGCCCAGACATTTCCTTCGTACGTGCCGTCCAGCGAGACCTGGTCGGCCGCGCCGATGAAGAGATCATTTTTAAAAGTCCCCTGCGGGGCGGCGGAGGTACACAATACCCACGTTTCGGCGGTAACCGTTTGATTGGTTTCGATTCGATACTCGGGCGTTTCAATCATGCCGGAGGCATGAAACGACAATGCGAGCAAAACGGAAATCGCCGAAATGAGGTTCTTTAAATACATCGAATTTATGCTTTTACAACAGAAATACGTCCGCCGGAGATGGACGAAATTTTAATGGATTCGCCCGCTTCAATCCACTCGCCGTTGGCCACCACATCAAGGCGCCGGCCTTCAATTTCAGCAATCCCGCTTGGGCGCAGGGTAGAGATTGTTTTTCCGACACTGCCCACAGGGGGAAGGTCGGTGTTCTTGTGAGCTTTGTAGTTTGCAGCGTTCTCGCTCAGCGAAAGGACTTTCCCCATCCGACTTTTCGGGAAATAGCGGATCCAGATGACAAACGTGAGCAGGCCGATAAACAGCAGCCCAACCGCGCTCACCATATTCCACGGATCCGGGAACTTGATCCACCCGACAATCGCCGCAGCCAGCCAAGCAACTGCACCGAATGTTCCGAGAATCCCGCCCGGAATAAAAATTTCTATTCCAACCAGAATAAACCCAACCGCAAGTAATGTAATATATAGAGTTAAAGGATCCATGGACGCAGACCTTATTCGAGATGCAGTAGAAAATAAAGTGCCGAGTTGGGGATTGTTTGGCTGATTTCCGGGTACGTTTTCTGTAGAGCCTTTTTGACATGCTTCCTGCGGGAATACGTAATACGTAGTACGAAATACGCAGCTTGTCTCCAACGCCCACGCCGTCAAAACCAACGGTTGCGTCACCAAACTCGAACGCTGGTCCCTCGTCTTCATCACGGCATCGGTGCAAGTTCGAGCAAAAATCCGGAATCCTGTTGCGGATCACTTATTACAAAAAATTCATGGGGCGGCAGAGTGGGTTGTCATGTGGATGGTGTTTCATGCTCATCAACAAAGGGAAACAAAACAA
>CAYOBH010000190.1:0-4635 GCA_964402125.1 uncultured Verrucomicrobiota bacterium | reverse complement strand
CTCAATGCATTTGATGTGTCTCTGTCCGCATAGTTACATCTGCCCGGATTTCAGGCTGCCAAAGCAAAAACCGCCCGACGAAGGGCGGTTTTACCAGCGGCACCGGAATGCGATGTACTACAGATTCTGCGTAATCTTTTCAACCGTATAGGCTTGAATGGTGTCGCCCACATCAAAGTGGGTAAAGTTATCTGGACGAATCCCGCATTCCTGACCTTGACGAACCTCCGCAGCATCATTCTGGAAACGCTTGAGCGATCCGATGAGCCCATTGAAGAGAACTTCGCGACCCCGCAGGATCCGGATACTGGCCTTAGCGGTAACACGCCCGCTCATGACCATACAGCCCGCAATCTTATTCTTCTTGCTGAGCTCGAACACTTCGCGAATTTCCGCTTCACCAATCACCTGCTCGCGCAGTTCCATGTCGAGGAGGCCCTTCATGGCCTTCTCAACATCTTCGATCAGTTCATAAATAATACTGTAAAGGCGAATTTCAACCCCTTCACGCTTGGCCGCCGCGTTTGTTCCGTTTTCCTTGCCCGTATGGAACCCCAGAATAATCGCTTCCGAGGCGCTGGCCAGCATAACGTCGTTCACCGTAACGTTACCGACATCGCTGGAGATAATCCTGATCTCTACCTTATCGCTCTTAATCCCCGCCAGCGAATGAGTGATCGCTTCTACAGAACCCTGAACGTCGGCCTTGATAATCAGCTTAAGCTCTTTCTTCTCATCGGCAGCGGCAGCAGCACCAAATAAATCGTCGAGCGACATTTTCTTCGCCGCTCCGGCAGCAGCGCCGCTGAGCTCCTGCATCCACTCTCTCTGCTGCATCTCCTCCGCAAGCACTTTGGCTTCGCGGTCGGACGACATCGCTTGAAACTCGTCACCCGCACGGGGGACATTGGTCAGACCGAGAATCTTCACTGCAGTTGAAGGACCCGCCGAGCGGATTTTAATCCCTTGATCGCTGATCAGCGCCTTGATGCGGCCCCAATATTTCCCGCAAATCAAATTGTCGCCCACCTTCAGCGTTCCACTCTTCACGAGCACGCTGGCGGTCGGCCCCATTCCCGGTTCCATCTGCGCTTCCACCACAAAGCCATTGGCCGGACGATTCGGGTTGGCTCTGAGTTCGAGCATTTCCGACTCCAGAATAATGCGTTCGAGCAGGGCGTCAATCCCCTCGCCCGTATGAGCGCTCACGGGACAGCAGCCGATTGATCCGCCCCAGTCTTCCACCACAACCCCATTTTCCTGAAGCTGCTGCTTTAGTCGGTCTGGATTAGCCGACCGCAGATCCATCTTGTTCATTGCAACAATAATGCAGACATCTGCGGCAAGTGCATGCTTGATGGCCTCAATCGTCTGGGGCATTACGCCGTCGTCGGCGGCCACCACGAGCACGACAATATCGGTCAGGTTGGCCCCGCGGGCGCGCATCGCAGTGAATGCGGCGTGGCCGGGCGTATCGAGGAAGGTAATCTTGTTATCGTTAAGCTCGACCGTATAGGCCCCGATATGCTGAGTAATTCCGCCCGACTCACCGGCAACCACGCGGGTGTTGCGGATTTTATCCAGCAAGGACGTTTTGCCGTGGTCGACATGGCCCATAAAGGTGACAACGGGCGGGCGCGGAAGCAATTCATCTGGAGCATCTTCCACCTCAACTTTTTTGGACTGCTCCGTGGTTTTTTCCTGCGGCTGCGGCACCAAAACTTTCTTCTCCTCCTTGCGCACAATAAAGCCGTGCTTTTCACCAATCTGCTTGGCCACCTTCAGATCGATCTCGGCATTAATCGATGCAAACACATTCATGCGCATCAGCTCGGCAATCACTATGTTCGGTTTCATCCCCATGCGTTCGGCAAAATCCTTCACAATCACTTTGGGCTTTTTAAGCTCAATCACATTGGATTCAGGATCAGAAGCCTCCTCGACGGCGACCGAAACCGATGGCCGTGCCTCTTTTACAACGGGAGCGGCGGCCTTTTCTTCAGCCACTGGTGCCGCTGCGGCCTCTTCCTGGGGTTCTTCTTTCGAAGCATTATCTTCACGTGCCTCGTCAATCGAGGCATAGCCCAGCTCGTCGCACACGGCGGCAACCTGCTCTTGGGTCAGCGTCGCATCCAGACCGTCAACTTCAATATCGATGTCTTGCAGGATCTCTAGCAACTCCTCAGGGGAGACTCCTACATCCTTGGCTGTCTCTTTTATGTTCATCATTCCGTAATCTCACCATTCTCTTTTATGTAGGCTGCCTCTGCCGCATACCAAATGGCCTTCGCCTGTTCGGTCGTTATATCTTCGTCGATAGACTTCAGATCGTTCATATCGGCCGCCAGAATCCCTTCGAGGGTCAGGAAGCCCGAGAAAACCAGCTTTTCGGCATATTCCGGGCCGATCCCCTCGGTGGATGCAAGCTTCGTGACAGCAACCGCCACGCGCTCCTCAAAGTCCATACTTTCTTCATCCTTCTGGATGTCCACGCGCCAGCCCGTCAGCTTTGAGGTCAACCGCGCATTCTGCCCGCGCTTGCCGATCGCCAGCGAAAGCTGAGCCGGATCAACAATGACCCTCACTGTACGCGTTTCTTCATCGGCATCCACCTCTTTCAGGCGCGCAGGGGCCAGCGCATTGGTAATCAGCGTGTGGATGTCGTCGCTCCAGCGCACAATATCAATCTTTTCGCCGGAGAGTTCGCGCACAATATTCTTCACCCGCATTCCGCGCATACCCACACAGGCACCGACCGGATCAACGCGCTCATCATGCGAAAGCACCGCAACCTTGCTGCGATACCCCGCCTCGCGGGCAATGCCTTTAATCTCCATCGTGCCGTCTGTAATTTCTGAAACTTCGAGTTCAAACAGCCGACGAACAAAATCGGGGTGGCTGCGCGAAAGGACAATCTCAGGACCCCGCTCGCGCTCACGAACACTCAAGATCAGCGCACGAATGCGCTCGCCTATTTCATATTCTTCCGTCGGAACGCGCTCCTTCGAAGGCATTATGCCATCCCCGCGCTCCAGTTCAATCACCACATCGCTGCGGTCAAAGCGGGAAACCGTTCCGATCACAATTTCGCCGACACGATCCTTGTATTCTGTAAAAACAATCTCTTTTTCCGCATTGCGGATTTTCTGCATGATCACCTGCTTTGCGGTCTGTGCAGCAATACGGCCCATGCGTGGGGGCATGGTCTCAATCTCTGAACCATCGGACAGCATGCGATATGCTTTGCGCTCGAATGTTTTTCGGTCGATGGCGATGCGAAGCGAGTCGTCTTCGGTTCCATTCTTTTCCGCAACACTTTGCAGGGCCATTTCGATCGCACGGATAATTACCTCGCGTTCTACACCCCGTTCGTTTTCCATATATTCCACAACGGCTTTCAACTCTGCAGGATTCATAAGCCCTCCTTCACACACCTAAAAAATCAAAAAACAGGCCCAACAGAACAAAAGAGCGGGCAATGCCCACTCTTCATCCAGAGCCAAACTTTCAACAAGGCGCAGAAACTACCCCTCCCTGCCCCGCTCCGTCAAGCGGCAATCCGGGAAAAACCCAGCGACTCCCAATTTTACCGTTTGCGATAATCCTAAGCCCGTCCTCGAAATTGTATCGCAGATACTTTCCAGCATAAAAACAGCACCGAAGAAGCGGTTCAATCGGCAATCAGCATTCGGAATTCGGCATTCGGCATTCGATTACGCAACATTTGCAGGAATAGAATTTGACTCTTCAATTATTTAAATCACCATATAGTCGAGTTGGGTGGATCTTCCGCCTGGATGGATGTGAAACCAATTAACCAAAGGATACAGGTGTTATGAAACGTGTTGAAAAATTCCTATTGTTTGTATCGTTCTGTCTAACCACGCTTTCGTCGGCCTTGGCCCAGGAAGTGCCATTTGACTACACCTCTGACGGTAGCACCATTACCATCACTGGCTATACGGGGACCACCAACTATGTGGTAATTCCGAGCATTATCGACGATCTCCCAGTTACAGCCATCGACGACTATGCGTTCTACGAATGTACTAACCTGACGGAGGTGGTCATCCCCGACAGCGTCACCACGATTGGCTACGCTGCGTTCTCCTATTGTTACGACCTGATGAATATAGTGATTGGTACCAACGTTACCACCATTGTCGAGTATGCGTTCTATGAATGCACCAACCTAACGCATGTGGTGATCCCTGACAGCGTCACCACCATTGGCTACGAGGTGTTCGAATATTGTTATGGCCTGACGAATATAGTAATTGGCAGCAGCGTCACGACCATTGGCGATTGGACATTCTACGAATGCACCAACCTAACGCATGTGGTGATCCCTGACAGCGTCATCACCATTGGCGAAGGGGCGTTCGAATACTGTTATGGCCTGACGAACATCGTGATTGGCAGCAGCGTCACGACCATTGGCGATTGGATGTCCTACGGATGCACCAACCTAACGAATGTGGTGATCCCCCACAGCGTCACCACCATTGGCGGCGGTCCATTCGGCTTCTGTCCCAGTCTGACGAATATTGCCGTAGCGGCAAACAACCCGAGCTACACCAGCCTAGACGGGGTGCTGTTTAATAAGGAACTCACCACGCTGGTTCAGTTCCCAGG
>CAYOBH010000189.1:0-4666 GCA_964402125.1 uncultured Verrucomicrobiota bacterium | reverse complement strand
ACAAAGCCGATCTGGATCATACTCCAGAGGAGGTTAAAGATACCGACGGGGCCGCTGAGGTTTTTTGCAACCGTTCCCGATTCTTTCGGGGTAACGAGTCCTTTAAGGACGCGGAAAACCATAGAGGCATGACTTTTAACCTGATCCATCGGTTTTGTGCGGAAAGAGCCGAGCCCGACGCCAACCATGATCCGCTCATATTTTTCATTATATTCGGGGGTGATCTTGGTTTCTATCCGTTGGCCATCTCGTTTAACAGCGATGGATACGGTTTGGTTCGTGGCACTCTGTATAATGTCAGTAAAATGATACCAGTCTAAAACCGGTTCTCCGTTAAATTCAACGACGATGTCGCTGGCCTTAAGGCCGGCTTTTTCGGCCGGGGAATTTTTTTCCACTGCACCAAGCAGGCAGGGAATGGCCTGTCCTATGCCTTCAACAATGGTGGCATCATCGTTTCCC
The DNA here is from genome assembly GCA_964402125.1 of uncultured Verrucomicrobiota bacterium. Taxonomy (GTDB): domain Bacteria; phylum Verrucomicrobiota; class Kiritimatiellia; order Kiritimatiellales; family Pontiellaceae; genus Pontiella. Next base: position 4,204 of record CAYOBH010000189.1, on the reverse strand, counting down.
GGCTCAAAGGTTTTGAGATTCAGTGTCCGCTCTTCGTCAGCGTTTTTAACGGAAAGGTCGATCCGCATATCCTTTCCGGACTGCAGGAGTCCTTCGACCAAAAAATTATACCACGTATCGACGGGTTTTCCGTTTACCTTGGTAATGATGTCGCCCGGGCGAATTCCTTTTGCGTAGGCCTCCGAATCGTCTGCAACCACTCCGATCATCGGAAGCTGTTCCTTCAGCGTAGGCAGTTTGTACGAAGCAATATAAACGATCCAAGCCAGCAGAATGCCGAACACAACGTTACAGAGTGGGCCGGAAGCAGCGACAGCAATCTTTTTCCACGGAGAGATTTCCGGGAGCTTTTTGCGATCATTTTCGTTTTCGCCCTGAATTTTTTCCATGCCTTCGGGGTCGAGCTGGGGAAGCGATACATAGCCGCCGATGGGGAAGGCGCCGATTTTATAGGTAACGCCACCAATCTCTTTTTTCCAGAGCGCCGGCCCCATGCCGATGGAAAAGGTTTCGACAACGAGACCGCATTTTCGCGCGACGATAAAATGGCCGAATTCATGAACAAAGATGGTTATTCCGAAGAGGAACAACATGGCGACAATGGATAAAAAAATGGTTAGCATAGGATCTCTTCGAGTTTAACTGGTTAGATTTTCAGGAGAGAATAAATACAATGTAGATATAGAGCAACGGCGCGTTGAAGAGCACGCTGTCGATCATGTCAAGAATACCGCCGAGACCGTAGACCATGGAGTTGGAGTCTTTGACGTCAACGGCGCGTTTAAACATCGATTCCACCAGATCTCCGGTGGTGCCGACCGCAGGAAAGAGCAGGGAGAGCGCTAATCCATGGCCCCAGCCAAAATCAAAGTTGCCGAGTTTGCCGCCGGAGAAAAAGAGCCAAGCGAGGTTGACGATGAGGCAAAAAATGACGCTGCCCAGCATGCCTTCCCAGCTTTTCTTGGGAGAAATGACCGGAGAAAGTTTGGTTTTGCCAAAACGGCTGCCGATAAAATAACCGCCGGCATCGCTGAGCTTGGTGCAGAGCAGGAGGTAAAGCGCTGTCATGGCGGGTTTGTCCGGGCCGCCGATCAGGAAAATGCGGACAAAGAAGCTCCAGAGGAACGGGACATACATCAGCCCGAGGAGCGTACCCAGCGCGTTGTCGAGGCCTGCGCGCATGTTGGGGTAGGCCAGAATGCGGAAAAAGACCGTGACGACCGCCAGCAGCAAGACCGACCAAAGCATCGCCTGCGCCGTGTTATCCGTGCTGCTGCTCTTAAGCATATAAACCCATGTGGCCGTGACAAAGGCAAGGCCCACGGTTGTGGCCCATTTTTTTGAGGCGGGCAGCCCGCCCGCCTTCAGCAGGCCGAAGAATTCCCACGTGCCCATGCCGCACATTCCGAGGAGTACCAGAAGGCAGGAAATGTTGCCTGCGGGCACCAAGCACAGCAATAGAATAATGATGGCTCCGATGATTAAGCCGATGATTGTCCGTTTGTTATCCATTACGGTTCCTGTTTTTTAATCCCTCCGTATCGGCGGTCGCGTCGGTTGAAGGCTTCGAGCGCTTCGAAGAATGCCTCTTCACGAAAATCCGGCCAATACGTATCTGTAATGTAAAACTCTGCGTAGGAGAGTTGCCACAATAAAAAGTTGCTAAGTCGCAGTTCGCCGCTGGTGCGGATCAACAATTCCGGATCGGGGACGTCCGGCAGGTAAAGATGCTCAGCAATCGTCTGCTCATCGATCGACTTGGTCTTGAGTTCACCCTTTTTCACCTTTTCAGCGATTTTCTTTACGGCGTCGGCAATCTCTGTGCGCGATCCGTAACTCAGCGCAATGATAAAGGTGTGATCGGTATAGTGTGCCGTGGCGTCGATCGTTTTCTGCAGCCGCATGCGGACGGGCAGGGGAAGTCGCTCAAACTGGCCCATAATCCGCAGGCGGATGTTATTGTCGTGCAGCTCCTGCTCATAGGCATTGAGCGAGCTGATCAGGAGCTTCATCAGGCCGTCGACCTCCTGCGGCGGGCGCTTCCAGTTTTCGGTGCTGAAAGCGTAGACCGTGATAAACTCAACCCCCGCCTGAGCAGCGGCCCTGAGTACGGCACGCACCGACTGAGCGCCTTCCTTGTGGCCCTCAATCCGCGATAGCCCGCGCTCCTGCGCCCAGCGCCCGTTGCCGTCCATGATGAGAGCCACGTGCTTTGGAATTCGAGTTAGGTTTTTAAGGTCAACGCTCATTTGGGGGGAATATGAGGTATGAAAGATGAAATATGAAGGAGGAACTCAATCGGCGTTGGCCTTTTTGTTGAAAGCGTCGCAGACCAATTTTCTGAGTTCATACTTCATCTTCATATCAATCCAGAATCAGCGTGCTGGAACGTTTGGGTCCAACAGAGAGGATGGAAACCTTAACGCCGGTGAGCTCTTCGATGTAGGCCACATACTTTTTGGCCTGCTCGGGCAGTTCATCCCAGCGGGTACAACCCGTGGTCGGGCAGTTCCAGCCTTTGAACTCTTCATAGATCGGTTTGCAGCGTTCCAGTTTTCGGATGCTGGCCGGAACGTTGGTGATGCGCTCGCCGTCAACTTCATACGCCACACAGACCTTAATGGTTTCAACGGCGTCGAGTACATCGAGTTTCATCAGCGCCCATTCGTTAATACCGCCGACCATCGCGGAGTAGCGGGCAACCACGGCATCGAACCAGCCGCATCGGCGCGGACGACCTGTGGTGGCTCCAAATTCGTGGCCGACTTTCGCAATGTGTTTGCCCATATCGTCAAACAGTTCGGTCGGGAAGGGGCCCTCGCCGACGCGTGTGGTGTAGGCTTTCACAATGCCGATGACACGGTCGATCGCATTCGGCGGAACGCCGGAGCCTGCGGGCGCACCGCCGGCACCTGTGCTTGAAGAGGTGACGAAAGGGTAGGTTCCAAAATCGACGTCAAGCATGACACCCTGAGCGCCTTCAAAGAGAATTTCGTCGTTGTTTTGAACGGCTTCGTGCAGCAGCGGAATGGTGTCGCAGATGAATGGACGAAGATAATCAGCCGCTGTTTTGACCTCTGCGAGCAGTGAATCAATATCCAGCGGAGCTGCGCCCATGCCGGTAAGGATGCTGTTTTTGATTTCCGCCCGAGCTTTAACCATATCGAGGAAATCGGCTTCGAGAATATCGCCGAGGCGCAGGCCGATGCGGTCAGCTTTATCGCAATAAGCCGGTCCGATTCCGCGCTTGGTGGTGCCAATCTTTTTGCCTTCCCCGAGTTGGCCTTCTTTAGCACCGTCGAGCTCTTTGTGGTATTGGAGCACCATGTGCGCACGGTCGGAAATGAAGAGACGACCGTCGAGCTTAATACCGCGCTTAACCAATTCCTTAAGTTCGTTCATCAGTCCGACAATGTCGACCACCAGCCCGTTGCCGATCACGCATTTGCAGCCTTCGCGCAGAATGCCCGACGGTGTGAGGTGGAGTATATATTTCTGATCGCCGATTTCCACCGTGTGGCCGGCGTTGTTGCCGCCCTGATAGCGCACCACCCAGTCGGCGTTGGCGGTTAATACATCAATGATCTTTCCTTTGCCCTCGTCGCCCCACTGCGACCCGATCAATACTGTCTTGGACATGCTATTCTCCGGTTAGTTTTTATCGCCTGTGGGTTATCAGAAGATCCGCATCTGTTCGCCTTTTTTCAGACAACCACCAAAAAAGCCCTCTTTTCATAAGGGGGCTTATGAAGTCGGGAACTTAGGGAAACGTGTTCCATGCGTCAAGTGTTGAGCGCATTTATCGATGAAATCTGAATCGATTGATCCGTACGACTCTCCGCCGATTTGTTGTTTTAATGTACGATTCCCGACACCAAGATCGCAACGTCCGCCCGAAAAGATAATTCCCTAAAGGAATAGCGACCCATGGGGGCGATTTAAATCAAACCATTGCACCTTCGCGACCTTCTGTTAAAGAAGATTCGTGTCCATGGGTGAGATTCGTGGTTCAACTTTGGTTTCGTCTTTGCCTCGCTGGGTATCGATCGATTGAACTTTTTCGGCAGATATAAGGCATGTTTTTCAGCGCACAAGACGCGTAAAATTCCATTGTATTTGCGATATATGAGCATATCAGCGTGCTGTTTTTTGCTGAAAATAAAAAACATCAAAATAATACTTGAACAGGGGGGGGGGTATTTAG
>CAYOBH010000188.1:0-4673 GCA_964402125.1 uncultured Verrucomicrobiota bacterium | reverse complement strand
TGTGGGAACATCTGCCGGATGGTGAGCCCCGCGTTTTTGAAGATCCCGATAACCCGGGGAAATACCGCGCGTATATTATCGGATCGCATGACGTTAACACCCGCGCATATTGCGGGCCGGACATCAGAGCGTGGTCGGCTCCGGTTGAAGATTTGACCGACTGGCGCGATGAAGGCCCTATTTTTACCTATGAAATAGGCGGACAGTGGGACACGATGTATGCCCCCGATCTGGTTGAGGTGAATAAAAAAGATGGCACCAGAGAATACTATCTCTATCCGCACAGCCGCGGTCCCGGCAGAGAAGCGATGGTCGCTAAGGGCACGCGTCCGGACGGCCCCTTCACCCCGGTCAACCTGACCGAAGACGGCAGAGGAACCCTGCGTGGCAGCACCATGGGATTCGACCCCGGCGTTCTGGTTGATTATGTCACTGACCCGAACGACCCCGATTTTGATATCGGCTACAGAGTGTACGGATACTGGGGATTCCAAACCTCGTCCGCCGGCGAGCTGGATCAGAAGACCATGTATTCGCTCAAACCCGGAACTGAGGCGATCAATCGATTCCAAACCAACTTTTTCCCGGGCGAAAGTGCTGACGCATTTGCCTTCTTCGAAGCGGCGTCTATCCGCAAAATCGGGAATAAGTATATCTGGGTTTACAGCGGATACTCTGGCCCCGATTACGGCATCGGCCGCTCCAACTCGACCCTGCGCTATGCGTATGGCGATTCTCCGCTCGGTCCGTGGAAAAGTGGCGGTGTTCTCGTTGATTCCCGTGGAGTTGTCCTCAACCAGGATGGAACTCGGCTGGAGGGCCGAAATTCTGGACATAACACGCACGGCAGCATCCAGGAGATTAACGGCCAGTATTATGTATTCTACCACAGACCGCCCAGAGGCTTCGGATACGCTCGTCAGCCGATGGTGGCTCCCGTTAAAGTTGAATGGGATGAAAAGTCGGTTGCTGACGGCGGCAAAGTCGTCATCAGAGCATACGACCCCTACTCGGAGGATAATACCTGGACCGCAAAAGCGTCCGACGGAAACGAATATACCGGTGCCGAAGTCACCTCAGAAGGGTTCCACATTTTCGGACTCGATCCCTACAAATATTATTCTGCCGGATACGCCTGCTATCTTTCCGACCCAGGCATCATGCAGGATTCGTGGGACATCTGGGATAACAGCATGCTCCTTACCAATGTAAAGAACGACAATATCGTGGGCTTCAAATACTTTGGTTTCGGCGGACTGGATAAGGCACAGAAAGGCCTTAAGCCCTTCGACGGAACCAAGCCCGGCAACGGAACTGCGTTTAACCTGTTCCTTACTCCGAAAACGGCGGAAGCATTCAAAATTAACGTCTGGATGGACGGACCGTGGGATAACGACACCTGGAACGGCACCAAGATCGGTGAAATCAATGTCCCGGCCAACTCCGCTCAGGAAATCACCAAATTCACCCTCGATGTTGCCTCCGTGGTGGATAAGCTCGACGGCAAACACGCCATCTATCTGGTAGCCGAAGGTCCTCAATCTGCAGGTCTCTGCGACTTCGTCGGACTGGGCTTCAGCTCCAAGAAGAAGGAACTTGTTCGTCCGATTCCGCCAAACGTTACTATTGCAGTCAACGGAACATCTGTTGAGCTTCCTTCGAACCCGGTACGCTTTACCAGTGCCAACGGCATTGCTGACTATGATCTTTACGAAGCGAAGTACACCGTTCCTGCCGGCACATCGGGAATCCCGACAGTTACCGCATCGTCGGATAACAGCAGCGTAAAAGTCGATATCGAACAGGCTGTATCCAAAGACGGCACGGCCGTTGTTAAGTTTGACTACCTAGGCGTAGTTAAAACCTATCGCGTTGTGTTCTCGGCGAACTAACATTAACGGCGATCGTTTCGTACTAATCATTCAGTCGAAACCATTAAAAAGGGATTGCAGACACCCCTCTGCAATCCCTTTTTTTGTGAGCACGGCCCAACTGCGCTCAAATCTCAGCCGATTAAAATCGCATAAAGAAGTCCCAGGTTTCCTTGGCAATCCAGTTAACATCAGAACCTGGGTCTGTGACGGTGTCAGTATGCCCGCCGACAAAGGAGCCGAACATGACCGGATACTCTTCCGGAAGACCCTTAAACTCAGTAGTAACATGAGTCGGAGTCGTCGCCAGCGGAATCTCGGGCAGTTCTTTAAGCCCATTGTCTTCAATGTGCGTCAGCACACAATATTTTCCGCCCTGCTTGCGCTCATCCGAGTTAACCCACTTGCAAAGGCCGTCTTCCGTGCCGGTGGTGCTGAAATAGGCCAGAGGCTTGTGCTTGTTTTCCGGAAGATAAATGTTCCAGTTAGCCGGGGCATAACAAGCGACCGCACGAAGATCATCTTGAAAATCCAGTGAAAGCGAGTAGGTCACCATCGCACCGAAGCTGAAACCGCAGCAGAAAACGCGAGACTCATCCACCGCCAGCTTTTCCTTAAACAGCTTGAGCATGTCGGCAAAAAAGATGTGGTCCTTATCATCGCGACCGCGCCACGGTGAATTGTCGGTATATCCCTGAGGAGCCACAAAAATCACCGGAATATCATTCTTTTCTGCATAGGGCTTGAGGCCGTAAAACTTGTTATCAACCATCGTCTGCATGCTTCCGCCCATCATATGCATCGTAAAGATTAGGCGACAGGGTTTGTCCTTATCATAGTTTGCAGGAATATCGATGATGTATTCGCGCTCCAGCCCAGCGCTCGTTATGGTATGCTTTCCGCTCTTAAAATCGCCTAGCTCTTTCCCCACACCAGCACTCGGAACCGGCTTATTCTTCAGCTTGCGGGCGGGATCAATGGGCGTGACTTTCTCCGCTATCGCGCCAGCCGTCGCGGGTTTTACTTCCGTTGCCGGCACAACAGTTTCCTGCGCAAAACAACCGCCGCACATCACCAACGCAGCCAGCGGAATAAACATAAACCTTCTGTTCATTTACTATCTCCTTAATTATATATTTTCTCGGCCTACTCAATACTGTTACATGATCCAATAGGTCACCGATCCGATTTAAACGGTTATGCGGAGTGTATTCTCAGCGCACCGAGCGTCAATCATTATCATATTGGGGTCTTCCGCCAAATCGGTGGGTAAAAAAGTCGAGTTGACCACGCAAACAATCGGCTTAACTCAGACATTGCCCATCGATTCCGCCGATGCAAAAAAAACGCCCCGATCATAAGACCGGAGCGTATCCATCAAACGAAACTCAAAAACAACAGTCTACTCACCGCTCCTCGGAGGTGTTGGGCGCACACAAACGCATTTATCATTAATCCAAGCGTTCAGCGGCAATTTTTCCAATTGATCCAAATAGGTATACAGCCATGCGCTCGTCGCATTATAGGCAACGACATCTCCATTTTCATCACGAACCAAAACCAGCATATCACTATACTCTTCACCGCGGACCAACTCTCCATAAGATGTTCCAGCCTTCGGCAAGTCATACTTTATTATTGTATATATATCATCGCTTGTGTGCGTATACCTGAATTTATTTTTCTCGTTAAGCCTGAACGCACCGCTCTTAAAATGCGCAATGATGTGATAATTATCTGGGTCGTAACGTTGCTTCGTTAGGGCATAAACCTCTATAAACAGGTCATGATTATAGGGTTGCTTTCCCTGTTGAATCACTTCTGCTCCAAAGGTTGCTTCCGTGACATAAATCGGCTGGTTTTCATGTTGTCCCCCGCCATCGTCATTCCACGGCTCTGCAACATACATCCTTGTGGTAAGTGAATTTCGACATTCGATCTTCAGCTTCGGCGGATTCTTGTACTCCACATAGATCTGATCCTCATCAGACAATTGGTTTAATGGAACCGTAATGATCTGACCATTCGCCGCACGAATCATTACCGAATCGCCGGACACCCTCGCATATTCCCCTTCGATTGTTTTCCCGCCGTTTACCGCCGTCCAAATCCGAATCTCTTTTTGGGGCGCACCTTTGGATTCACTCTGGGCCATACTCCGAACATTTCCCCCGACCGCCACACACACTAACAAAACAACTATGAATAGATTCTTTTTCATCATTGACTCCTCAAAACAGTTTACAATGCACAAGGTTGACATTGGGACGACACTATTCCTGAATAAAATAGGTAGTTATATTCGTAACATTATAATCATCCTCAATCATATTGATTAGGATACTATCTTGAGCATTCCGCGAAAGCGGGGCCGTCGCAAACAGCGGCCATATCGGCATTCCCCGGTCATTTTTCTCGTACTTTTCGCCCTGAACCTCCACCATCAAAACCGAATAAAATTCGCCTCCCGGTCCTTCTCCGGCGACGGCATCAAAATCATATACTTTCCCCGGTTCCAGCGTAATCCAATCGCTGCCCATCAACGGAGTCCCCGGTGTGTCGCAAATAATATACCTCCCATCTTTAGCCTTCTGAGTTGTACTGCTCCCGGGGGCACCGCCCTGAAAATTCTCACAGATTTTATAAGCGGACATACCATCCCACGCCAAGTTGGCCGCCAGCACCACCTCCTTATTAATCGCCACCGTCAGCACGTCATCGCTCGCGCCCCAAAGACGGAACGTAATCCCGTCCTTATGCGTAATTTTTCCGCGATAATGCGCCGCCCAGCGGCTGGCGTTT
>CAYOBH010000187.1:1281-4676 GCA_964402125.1 uncultured Verrucomicrobiota bacterium | reverse complement strand
CATAAATTAGCATCAGATAAGGGTTGCACCCCAAAAAGCGTATGTGTACGTTCCTCGCCTGATTTTGCAACCAACCAGATTCGAAGAGGTTTGTCATGAGAATTAGAAGAGCAATGCGCAAGAAGCCCCTGCGCCGCCCCATAAAGAAGCCGCGTCTGAAGCGTCGCCGCGTTCTGGAACAGAAAAAACGTTTAGTAGAAGTAGGCTATACGGAAGAACAATTGGTGCATATGAACACCAAAGCAATCCGTGATGTTATCCGCAAAACGGGTGCATAACCGCGCGGCATTGATGGTGAAAAAACGCTCCGTACCGGGGCGTTTTTCTTTTTCAGCCGAAGAAGAGGAAAGCGCTATGCGCAATATTATACTTGTAGGCTTCATGGGAACCGGAAAAACCACCATCGGCAAGTTGATTGCTGAAAAGACGGGCATGTCGTTGATCGATATGGACAGCTTGATCGTCGAGCGGGCCGGAAAGAGTATCAACGATATTTTTGCACAGGAAGGCGAGGCCTACTTCCGTCAACTTGAACGTGAACTGGTACAGGAGTTGGCCGCAACGTCCGGGAATATTATTTCCACCGGCGGCGGCATTGTGCTCAACCCCGATAATATTGCCGACTTTGAAAAAAACGGGTTAGTCGTCTGCCTGCTGGCCGACGCTGAAAGTGTATTGGATCGAGTACGCCACGACACCGCTCGTCCGCTGCTGGCCGGTGACAAGGAAAAGAATATCATTCATCTACTCGAAACCCGTCGCCCGCTTTATGAATCAATTACCCACAAAATCAACACCAGCGGCCGCCCGTCCCCGATTCCGACCGCGCAGGAAATAATCGACCTATACGAATCAATCAATTCTTGAATTCACGGAAGAAATCCCCACAATGGGAGCTCGATTTTTGAATTCACTTAGGAGCTACAGTATGAGCAATAAACAACACTCGGAGCAACACTCAGCGTTGCTGCAAAAGAACAAACTTCGACAACAGGAAGTCGAGGAAGTTAAAGCCGTCGTCAAAAAATACCTTATCCCTTGCGTTACCGCTGTTGTCGTGGTCTGCGTCGGCTTCATGGCGGTCGGACTGGTACGATCGGTTAAACAAAAGAAACTGGACAATGCCTGTACAGCCCTTCAGGAAGCAAATGCCCAGATGGCCCTCAACCCAGTAGAGGCGATCAGAAGCTATTTGGCTCTCGCTGACAAATATGACTCGTCTCCTTATGCTCCCATCGCCCTGATGAGAGCAGCATTAGCGAAATACAACCAAGACGACTACGCGGGTGCGGAAACCCTTTTCAGTCAGGTTGTCGATCAATATGCCGACCACGAGTTGGCCTTGACGGCCGAATACAATGGAATCATTTGCCGGGAAGAGCGAGGTCTTGTTGAGGACGCCGCAAAGCAGTACGCCTCCTTTGCAGAAAAAAATGAGGAATCCTATCTATCGATAGCGGCCCGTATGGCGCAGGCCCGATGCTTAGAGGCGCTCGGAAAGCAGAAAGAGGCGCTCCAGATTTATGAGGAACTAACCACCCTGAATACGCCTTGGTATGCGTCCGCATTGGAAAAACAGGCGATGCTGAGTAAAAAAACGGCTCTCTAAACCGACATTGATTTCAGCACTATGCATCAACGGTTCCTAATTGATTTTTAGGGACCGTTTCTTTTTATTGATCCGGATAGCGATATTCCCGCCCTTCGTAATTATCAAAGCGAATATCCCCACCAGTACGGCGAACCTGCTCCAAACTCAAAAAGGGAACCTTCCCGCCGCCGCCCGGCGCATCGATTACATATTGGGGCACTGCCAATCCGGAAAGATTGCCGTGCAGCGAACGAATCAGCTCAATTCCCTTCTCCACGGACGTTCGAAAATGGGCCGACCCGCTCACAGGATCGCACTGCAGCAGATAATACGGCTTCACATTCATTTCGAGCAACCCGTAAAAAAGCTCCGCCAGCGCCTCATGATGATCATTCACGCCTTTAAGCAAAACCGTCTGACTGACCATTGCAATCCCGTGATCCGACAACTTCCGACAAGCCGAGCGGGTTTCCGGCGTAAGCTCAGCGGCGTGTGTAAAATGGAGACTGAGCCACACACGGTGGCGACGCAGCACCGCACAGAGTTCATCCGTGATCCGCATCGGAAGCACCGCAGGAACCTTTGAACCGATGCGCACCGAACGCACATGCGGAACTTCACGAATACGCGCAAGCACGTCGTCGATCACCGAATCGCTCAGCAACAGCGGATCGCCGCCGGAAATAAGCACATCGCGAATCTCCGGATGCTGCTCAATATAGATAAAGGATTCCTCAAAGCTCGAAACAGAACCTGCGTTCAGCGGTTGGCCCACCAAACGCGAACGGGTGCAGTAGCGGCAATACGTCGCACAAAACGACGTCACCAAAAAAAGCACCTTATCAGGATAGGTATGAATTAAATGTGGTGTAACGCGATGATTCTCCTCGCCCAGCGGATCATCAAGCTCCCCTGCTCCTTTGACCGACTCCTGCAGCGAAGGAATCACCGTGCGGCGCAACGCCTGATTACCCAGCAAGCCAGCATAATACGGCGTAATCGCAAACGGAAACTCGGAGCGATCAAGGGCCTCCCGCTCATCGTCTGACAGATCAACAAACTCCTCCAACTGCGCACGCGTTGTGATCCGTGCAGCAAGTTGCTGTTTCCAACCCATTTTTGTTTTTAAATCACTCATAACTGCAAAAACCGGAGCAATTAAGCTCCGGTTTTGAATAATAAACTCGGTTAAACTCGTTCAACCTTAATTAAGGTCGTTCGCATCCGGCATACGATTCAATTCTATGGTTCAAATTCGTACGCCCCCAAATCCACTACAAGAGTCCCGTTTCCATCCCCATCTAACGGTCGCGCTGTGCCGAGAACATCCGTTGCAGGTGCCTCATTGATGGTTCCGACATCAATACAGGGGGAACCGGCACTCAACTCATAGCCGCCAAATACAAACAAAGGATCAGCTTCGATGACATACTTGCGCGGATTAACATAACTGTCGCCATATTCAATATCGGAATACCAGATATCGAAGGAACCAGCACGGCACTCAAGCGATGCATATTTATTCCGCAGAGCGGTCACCAGTGAACCGGTATCATCAATCCACAGATCTTCTGCAATATTACCCCAAAGAATGGAGTTGCGAATGTAGTTCGCATCGGTTCCATCACTGGAAATCGCAGCACCGCGGCGCGCCTCATTCTCCGCAAAGGTGCAGTTTATACTGAAGGACCGACAGCCACTGCCGACATAGAGCGCCCCGCCCAAACCAAAGTTCGGCAAGGAGTTCGAATCGGAGGGATCGAAACCAGGATCCAGAGCAACCGCAAGATTCTCTGCCAGCACA
>CAYOBH010000187.1:0-1181 GCA_964402125.1 uncultured Verrucomicrobiota bacterium | reverse complement strand
TACAAACTATCCCATATTCATATCCACACTCCCCATCGGCACAACCACCCGCAGGCGATATAATCTCAAATCCTCGAACAACCGTATTAGTATCTTCACCATTCTGGAAGAGGAAGGCTGAACCTAAGCCATCCGTATCAATGATCGTATCCATTGGATTAGAGCTAAAGGTTATAATCGAGATCGCCTTGCCCAGAGGATCGATGTTTCGGTTACCCGAACCGATGTAATACCCATTGGTCACCAACACCGTTGAGCCATCCACCGCCGCATCAATGGCCTCCTGAATAGAGTCAAACGGAGCGTTGATACTGCCGTCTTCTAAAGGATTACTCGTCAAAGGATCATAGGGTTGCGGATCAGCTGCGTGATCATCATCCACGAAGAGCGGATCGGACGGATTGACCGGATCGGTACCAAATGCCGCCTCATCCTGATCCTCAAAGCCATCATCATCAGTGTCGGTCTCGTTCGGATTACTGCCCAGATTATATTCCTGCAGATTCGTGAGGCCATCGATATCCGCATCACCAGCAGCATCGTCAACGTTCGGATCGAGTCCATAGGAGACTTCCCACGCGTCGGGCATTCCATCGCTGTCGGTATCGGTCGAGAGCGGGTTGGTGCCGTGCGTGTTGACCTCATCGCCGTCGGAGAGCGTGTCATCGTCGGAATCGGCATCGAGCGGGTCGGTGCTGTAAGTGTTCACCTCAGCGCCGTCGGTCAGGCCGTCGTCGTCGGAATCATCATCCTGCGGATCGGTCCCGGCGGTGTATTCGGCCAGATTATTGAGGTCGTCAGTATCGGGATCCAACGCGGTATCATCGCTGAGTGGATCGAGGCTGTTGTCGACTTCCCAGCCGTCGGGCATGGTGTCGGCATCGGAGTCCGCATTCTGCGGGTCGGTGCCGGCGGCAAATTCGCCGAGGTTGTTGAGGCCGTCGGCATCGGGATCAGCAAGCCTATCATCGCTGAGCGGATCGAGCCCGTTCGCCACTTCCCACGCATCCGGCAACGTATCGGCATCGGTGTCCGCGGAGGTCGGGTCGGTAAAGTACAGGTTATCGGTCGCGTTCGTGGTAATCTCGAACAGGTCACTGAGCGTATCGCCGTCGGTATCCACCAACAGCGGATCGGTGATATAGAGATTATCGACGCCGTTCGTTGTCACTTCGAAGCCA
>CAYOBH010000186.1:2492-4719 GCA_964402125.1 uncultured Verrucomicrobiota bacterium | reverse complement strand
ACCGCAACCGGATAATCAATTTAAATCGATTTTTGAAGAGGTGAAACGTGAACCCTGAAATTGGAATTTCAAAAGAGGAACAATCGGCAATCGGTAATCGGCAATCAAGAATTGTTCACCCCGCTCAGCTGGGGGGTGCCGTTCAGGTTCCGGGCGATAAAAGTATTTCTCAGCGCGTGGCCATGTTGGCCTCGTTGGCGGAAGGAACATCGAAGGTAACGGGTTATCTCAACGGCGAAGATGCACGAAGCACCCTGAGCGCGATGGAACAGATGGGGGCCAAAGCGAAATTTTGCGACGATGCGCTCTATATTACCGGCGTGGCCGGACAGTTGCAGCAACCTGATGAACCGCTGAATATGGGTAATTCGGGCACAGGCACGCGGCTGCTGGCCGGATTGGTGGCCGGTGCCGGTATTCAGGCCACCATGATCGGCGACGATTCCCTCTCCTCTCGACCGATGGGACGGATTCGTCAGCCGCTGGAGCTAATGGGCGCACGAATTGGACTGACGGGCAACCGCGGAACATTGCCGATGATGATCTGCGGCGGACGGCTACAGGGCATCGGATACCTTCTACCGATGGCGTCGGCACAGGTGAAATCGTGTGTGCTTTTGGCCGGGCTTTATGCTGAAGGGAAGACGACCGTCATTGAGCCGCGCCCAACGCGCGATCATACAGAAAAGCTGTTCGAAGCACTGGGCATTCCAATCTCCATCAAGGGACTGGAAATTTCGATTGAGGGCTATGGAAAAGAAGGTCCGCGTTTTAAGGCGCGCGACTTTGTGGTGCCGGGTGATTTTTCATCGGCCGCATTCTGGATTGTTGCGGCGGCGGCACGGCCGGGGGCTGAACTGGTGATTGAACGCGTCGGGCTGAATGCACGCCGCACGGCGCTTTTGGATGTGATGCGTCGCATGGGCGCTTCAATCGAGGTGGAAGTCACGGAGCCCAACGGCGATCCGTATGGAACGATCCGCGTACGCGGTGCTCAGCTTAACGGGACGATCATTGAGGGCGACGAGATCCCGAACCTGATCGATGAACTTCCCATTATTTCAGTCGCGGGCGCGCTGGCGAAGGGTAAAACAGAAATCCGCGATGCCGCTGAGCTGCGCGTAAAGGAGTCCGACCGTATTGCTGAAATGGTAAAAATCCTGCGTCTCTTCCATATTGATGTAGAGGAGAAGGAAGACGGCATGATTGTGAGCGGGCCAGCAAAGTTAAAGACCCCGGATGTCGCTATTGACAGCCACGGGGACCATCGAATTGCGATGTCAGTGGCCGTGCTGAATAGCTTCAGTGACGCTGCGATCACGATTAAAAATGTCGATTGTGTCAATACGTCATACCCTGAGTTTTGGCAGCACATGGAAGCACTCGGGGGTCGCGTGGAATAATCCTGTAGCGTTGTTAAATCCACAGACGTCAGAACCCCATCATAAAAGCGGAAATACGATAAATATAGCAACTAAGGCCAAATCCAGTGCCGACCACACTCTCGCCTCTTTGCTCTCGTAGTGACGGGCAACTGATGCAAGAACCGTACTCGTTTCTGAGCGAACTATGCGCTCCGAACGAGTGAGCGATTTTTTATTTCGACTCGCCCGCGAAACCATTTTGATGGGGGCCGATCCAACATTCCATGCAATCGCCCCATATCCTGCCATGCTCTTTATTACGAATCCGTTGACGGCTGTAGAATTAATTTTCATCAGGAAGCTCCTTTGTAGTTGTTTTGTTTCCCTTTGTTGATGAGCATGAAACACCACCAACATGACAACCCACTGTGCCGCCTCATGAATATTTTGTAATAACTGCTCCGCAAAGATTTGAGCATCACGTGGGCGTAGCAAATCAAACGTGCGCTGTTAATTTGAGTCTGTTGTTAGATTTGCTTCAGACAGGTCTTAAAAGCCGAATTGGGCGCTCACTTTGTAAAATGATTGGTCCTTGTCCGGAACCAACCAAAAGCCGACACGCATAGTATTGGTCTGCATCAGCGCTGAAACGGGTGTCCAAACGGCTGCATTGAGGTTGGTCGTCTGCATAAACTGATAATTCAGTCCGGGATAAAATTCTGCGGAAATAAGAAGTTGTCCGCTCTGAACATCCAGTGCTTCGATTTTCAGACTTTCCTCAGCAGCAGAAGCAACAGCCAGCCCGGCAGCTTTTCCAAAATCAACGCGCCCCCACCCGAATTCCGGATCCCAGCCCGGTTCGC
>CAYOBH010000186.1:0-2392 GCA_964402125.1 uncultured Verrucomicrobiota bacterium | reverse complement strand
GCTTTTCCAAAATCAACGCGCCCCCACCCGAATTCCGGATCCCAGCCCGGTTCGCCCAGATCTTCTGCGGTGGCTTTCACGATTTCGATGGCATCTTCTGCGCTCAGATCCGGATTAATGGAAAACAGCGCCGCAAAAAGTCCTGACACGAGTGGTGCTGCATAGCTGGTGCCATCGCCTGTTCCATAACTGGTTGCTTTTGTAGCATAAACGTCATATCCCGGCGCTGAAAAATCAATATGCGGCCCGGAATGAGAACGCAGATGATCGCTCTGATCCGTCATAGAGACCGCTACGATGTAAGGCTGATTCGTATAATCCAGCGGCCCGGATCCGTTCACACCCGCCATAACGACAATACCGTCGGTGGTTTCACGCAGAAACTTTGCAGCATCGTTCAATACCGCACTCTCGGCACCGTCCCAACTCAAATTCACCACGCGCACGCCGTTGGATGCCGCCCAGCGGATAGCCGCATCCATCTGCGCGACATCCGACGAAAAATCGGCGTAAGCATTATTTACCGGAATCAACGTAAAGTTACCCATCCCGGCAACACCGATCCCATTGTTCACCCCCGCGCCAACCAAACCGGCGCCCATCGAGGAGTGATCATCATCGCCCGAAAAGACAGGCACCTCATTCACCACATCCCAGCCATTGATTGAATGCTCCGCCAGATCAGGATGAGCGAGGTTAAAGGGCGCATCAACGATGGCGACTTTTACATCGGTGGATCCCAGCCCCCACTCCCAGGCATCATAGCTGCCCAGTGTATCATGATGCCACTGGCTACCGACGCGCGGATCGGAGGGAACAAACTGTCGCGTAACGCGGAGGTTGGGTTCGGCATACTCGACATCGCTCCGCGCCCGCAGCAGCGCAAGCGCCTGCGCGGATTCACTGGCATTGACCGTTAGCGCGCGAGCCTGCTTCTCCGTGCGGAATTTAACCAGCAGTTCCGTCTCCGAAGCAACACTCATTCGGCTCAACGGCACCGTAGAGCGTTTCGCACGGCGCAGTTCAGTGAGACTGATCGCATTCTCAATCAGGTCTGGACGCGTCAGCGCGTCCAGACCCAATCCATCGGCCCCAGCAATAGCGGAAAGCCCTACGATCAGGACCATCCCGATACGCGCTCCAAGCCTCATGGTTTTTCCACAGAAATCCTGTAATAAGCAGCTGCACCGTCTGGAAGCGAAGAGTCAATATAGCTGTTGGTTGGAGGCGTTGCCTCTATTGGATCGGAAATCGCCTCAAATTCCCCTCCCAAATCCGTGCTTCGCCAGATCGTATAAACCCGACCGGAAACACTGGGCCAAGTCAGCTCCACGCTTCTTTCGGATTTAAAACTCTGCGGCACTTCAAGTATGGGCGTCTCAGCATCCCCTGCGCTTTCTATCGAAATTCGGTAGAAAGCAGGATTATTTTCCGAGGCCGAATAATCAATGAACGTATTGACCGGCGGCGATGCCGAAAGCTCATCCGAAATTGCAACAAATCCCTCTACCAGATTCGTAGAGCGCCACACTCGGTATGTAGAACCCGAAACACTGGGCCAAGTCAGCTCCACCCTTCCTTCAGATTTAAAGGTCTGCAGCACTTCAAGCGCCTCTCTGCTTTCGATCGAAATCCGATAGAAAGCAGAACTATTTTCCGGGGCCGAATAATCAATGAACGTATTGACCGGCGGGGATGCCGAAAGCTCATCCGAAATTGCAACAAACCCCTCTAATAGATTCGTAGAGCGCCACACGCGGTATGTACAACCCACAGCACTCGACCAAGCCAACAACATTCCGTCAAGCCCCGACTTCGTTTGAATCTCCAGCGCGAGCACATCCGCAATATCGACGGGCGACGTTCCGGCCACCCATTCATGCCAAGTCAGCACGCCGTCGCCGTCGGCATCCTGAAGACCAACACTCTCCCATGCGTTGCTCAGACCGTTATCATAGAACCAGCTCTGCGGTACGCCGTTGATGTCCCTATTTTCAGCAAAGAGCGCAAAGATAGAGCGAGGCTGCGACATCGGGACATCAATCTGATTCGCATTGGTCGAGATCGTGGTTCCGCCGAGATCTCCGCTCCAGTCGTCGGTGTGATAGAACTGATCCGGAGTCGCCGTGATCGTAACCACAGAACCGGCATCAACCCACTGATCGGGTTCATCAACCTGACCATGGATTCCTGCTCCGGTATCCAACCAATATTTCGTATCCCAGTTCCACGTCAGCACCAGATTGGTGGATACCGTGATATTCAGTACACTTCCTGTTCCTGTGGTGATGTCCGGTCCATTGAGCGTCCAGCCTGCCAAAACCTGTTTAACTCCTCCTTCAATGACGCTCGTATTGGTGACCGAGCAGCTGATTACGCTGCCCAGATCGTT
>CAYOBH010000185.1:0-4862 GCA_964402125.1 uncultured Verrucomicrobiota bacterium | reverse complement strand
GACGCTCATTCTACTTTTGGGCGCTGGTGGCCGTGTAAAAAAGCCGCCTGAAGGCTGAACTACGAACGATATTTAAGCGATGGGGACGTCGGCTTCTATGAAATTAATTGTTTTTTTGGGGAGTCAGCGACGTGGCCGCCAAGATGGCAGCGGTACGACAGCGGGCCGCCAAGATGGCTGCGATACGGGAACAGGGCCGCCAAGATGGCTGCAGTACGGGGGACAGGGCAGTCAGGATGGCTGCGGTACGGGAGAGTAGGGCAGCCAAGATGGCTGCGATACGGGGGCAGGGCCGCCAGGATGGCTGCGGTACAGGAGCGGGGCATCCGATCCTCTGCCCCTATCAGCCATAACAAGTCGACTAGGTCTTTTATTAAAACGCTCTAGGCATCATTCTTTGTTCCGCGCAACGTGAGCGTGCGGTTGAAGAGGGGACGTTCGGGCGTGTGATCCAGATCGGCGCAGAAGTAGCCCACGCGCTCAAACTGAAAACGGGTGCCGGGCGCAACATGGGCCAGCATGGGTTCAAGTTTGGCGGTAATGGTTTTCAGCGAGTCGGGATTGAGGAAATCCTTGAAATCCTTTTCCTTGTCGCCGAGCGGATTTTCCACGGTGTAGAGCCGTTCATAGAGGCGTACTTCAGCATCGACGGCGTGTTGGGCGGAAACCCAGTGAATGGTGCTTTTTACCTTGCGACCGTCCGGCGCACTTCCGCCCTTGCTTTCGGGATCATAGGTGCAGCGCAGTTCGATTACATTGCCGTCGGCATCTTTGATCACTTCGTTGCATACGGCGAGGTAGGCACTGCGCAGTCGGACTTCTCGGCCCTGTGTGAAGCCGCGGAATTTGTTAGGCGCATCGTCCATGTAGTCCGTTCGCTCTATCCAAAGCTCACGGCTGAACGGAACCTTGCGGTTTCCGAGTTCCTCCTTTTGGGGGTGGTTGGGCACTTCAAATTCTTCGGTGAGATCTTCAGGATAGTTTTCGATCACGACTTTGATGGGATCGATCACGCCCATGGCGCGGAGTGAGTTTTCGTTTAGATCCTCACGGACGATGCTTTCAAATAGTTCGATCTCGGAAATACTCTCATATTTTGTGCAGCCTACCGTGGCGCACAGTTTTTTGATGGCTTCAGGGGTAAAGCCGCGGCGCCTCATTCCGCAGAGGGTCGGCATGCGCGGGTCATTCCAGCCGTCCACAAGGCCCTCGTTGACGAGTTGGAGTAGCCGGCGCTTGCTGAGTACAACATAGGTGAGGTTGAGTTTGGAAAATTCATACTGACGCGAATGGAAGATTTCGAGTTCTTCGAGAATCCAGTCATAGAGCGGTCGGTGTACTTCAAACTCCAGTGTGCACATGGAATAGGTAATGCCTTCGATCGAGTCCTCGATACAGTGGGCAAAGTCGTACATGGGGTAGATACACCATTTGTCGCCGGTGTTATGATGGGTTGCCTTTTTAATTCGATAAATTGCGGGATCGCGCATGTGCAGGTTGGGGGAGGCCATGTCGATGCGTGCACGCAGCACATACGCGCCGTCTTCGAATTCGCCGTTTTTCATGCGCTCAAACAGATCTAAGTTTTCTTCGATGGTGCGGCTCCGTCCGGGGGGCTCCTTGCCGGGTTCGGTCGGAATGCCGCGGTACTCTTTAAACTCGTCTTTCGTCAGTTCGCAAACATAGGCCTTGCCCTTATGAATCAGGCGAATCGCATATTCGTACATCGTGTCGAAATAATTTGAGGCCCAGTAGAGATGCTCGCCCCAGTCATAGCCGAGCCATTTAATATCCTCCTGAATGGCCTGCACATATTCTACGTCTTCGGCCTCTGGGTTTGTGTCGTCAAAGCGCAGGTGGCAGCGGCCGTTATATTTTTCCGCGGTACCAAAATCGAGATAGATGGCTTTGGCGTGGCCGATGTGGAGATAGCCGTTGGGTTCGGGCGGGAAACGCGTTACCACTTCGGTGCGTTTTCCGGAGGCAAGGTCGGCATCAATAATGTCATGGATAAAGTTGGTGGTCTGATTATTTTCGCTCATGGTTCTGTTTCTCTCGAAATCTGGTTTTCATTAGGTTCCTGAAGGGTGAGGAACGGCGCTATTTATCCCGCATTCCCAAAGGCAGTTCAATCCTTTCGAGTTGAAAAGAAAAGGCCGGCAGGCTTTTGCCTACCGACCTTATTGAGGAGAAACCAAATCTTTATAGACTCAGGCGGTAAAGTAACCTGACGTTTTCCATGGGTAAGCAAACGGGAGCTAGGTGCAAAAATTGCAACAATTTATGCAAAATTCCGACGCGGACATATTTCCCGAAGCCGAGTCGCTTGGGAAAACCGTCGGATCACACCGTTATAGCAGCCCAATTTTTAGATCTGTCCGAATAAGGCTACTCAACAGACTTGAGCTGATTCTCCAGCTGAGGAGTCAGCCACATGGACTGCATAAAGGCCAGCTCGGGGTGTTTCGAGAAATCTTTCTCTACAATCAGACGATCCTTGGTGAGATAGGTTTTCAGGAGAATCACCTGATTATTTTCCGATCCTGACCGGGAGAGCCCGGGCTGGTCGATTCCTGCCGCTTTTAATGCCTTCTCCAAGTCCGCTTGGAATTTCGCGAGATCCGCTTCGGCGGATTTAAAAACAAACAGACGCGGAAGGCTGGACGGAACGTCTAAATATTTTTCGCTGTAGGGCGGCTCTTCGCCGGTCAGCTCTTGGTAGACTTCATACGCTGCAACGTTGTTTCCTTCCTTAAGCTTTTCGTCGAGTATTTTGACTACGCGTTTAACGTCCGGCTTAACCGATTCCGCAATTTTTTCAGAAAGGTTCTGCTCCTTGTCCTTACTTGCCAGGTCGATCAGCAGAGAGAGAATTTCATCGGATTTGGTATTTATCTGACAGAGGCCGTGATAGGCCGCATTATAGCGCACATGCGAGGAGTTGTCTGCAGCCAATTTAATCAGTAGGGCGACCGCTTCGGGATTGGGTTTTTCTTTACCTTTGACGAAATGTTTTCCCAAAATCTCAGCAGAAATGATGCGTAGCGGGTCATTCGGGTCTTCGGCGCAGACCGTAAGTCCAGGAAGATAAGATTCGTCAATCTCTCCTTTGACATTGTTCTGAGAGATCATCGCCAGCGAGTGCATCTTCAGCTGTGTCGGCCCGGAAACCAGCATTTCCTGAACGCTGATCGTGGCAGACGGGGAAGGTGTGGGATTGTTTTCCGGTGTAGGTGCCTGAACAGGTTTTTCTTCCGGCGAGGGCGCGGCGGGCGTATTGGTGGGGGTTTCTTCCGAACAACCAACAGACACGGTCAGCAGGACAACTGAAAACAGGGTTCGCATATTCATTTTAAATCTCCAGATTACAAATCGTAAGTTTGGGAAGCTAGATGAGCGGAGCTTTAAAGGCAAGTCTCATTCCAAACGAGGGGTCGTCAATTTGTTAAAATTTGCGGCGCACCAAAAACTCGGCGATGGCTCGGAGCTCGACGGTATCCCTACGCATCAGATCGAGTGCGGTCAAGGCCTCGCGGGTCAGCGTTTGCGCCTTTTCTTTTGCGGCGTCCATTCCATACACAGCCGGATAGGTCATTTTGCTCAGCTTTTGATCTGCTCCGGCTGGTTTTCCCAGCACTTCATTGGTGGAGGTTTCATCGAGAATGTCATCCTCAATTTGGAAGGCAAGGCCGATCTTTTCGCCGAAAACGGTCAGGTTTTCCAGGTCGTCTTCTTCGGCACCAGCGGTAATCGCTCCCATGCGCACGGCTGCGCGAATCAGAACGGCGGTTTTGTTGAGGTGGATAAACTCAACCAAATCAGCATCCGGCTTTTTCCCTTCGGCTTCAAGGTCTTCAATCTGTCCAGCAATAACCCCCCGAGAGCCGGCCGCGAGAGCGAGCTCCAGCGACAGCTTTGGGTTTCCGTGTTCAGCCAATAGTTGGAAAGCGTGAACCAGCAGCGCATCGCCGGTGAGTACAGCATTGGCCTCACCAAATTTGATGTGACAGGTCGGCTGTCCGCGGCGCAGGTCATCATCGTCCATGCAGGGCAGATCATCGTGAATTAGGGTGGAACAGTGGAACAGTTCCAGCGCGAGCGCAGGCAGAAGAACCTTTTCAGGTGCGGTGGAGAACGGTGCCGCCGCAGCCATGCAGAGGATAGGGCGAATACGTTTGCCCCCGTTGAGAACGCAATAGTGCATCGCCTCGTGCAGCAGCGCAGGACGGGTTGTTACTGGCGGTAGACAATCTTTGAGCGCACGGTCGATGATGCTCTGTTTTTCACGCAGATAACTGGAAATCTCGAACATAAAAAAACCTTTAATCTAAGTGTGATGGCAGCCGCCGGAACAGCCCGTTCCAGCCCTGCCAGCGTTGGGACAAGAACCGCCGGAGCAGGGGACCGGACGGTGTGGCGCGGTGGTTGCGCTGAAGGTGGAAAATTGTTTTTCGATTCGCTCCGAGCCGCACTCCACACACGTCACTTTGCTGTCAGTGCTGGAGACCAGTTGCTCGAATGCGGCCGAACACTCACGGCATTGGTATTCATAAATAGGCATACTGTTTCCTGAGTTTGAATTCCCGGATTGTATAGGAAAAATCACCGGGATTGAAAACAGCAAACTTTGTAAAGCCCCGAATCTTGCCGTTTATGAACCCGCCGCCTTGCTTTGAAAAGAAACTAGAAGAAAACCATAGCGAAGCCACCCGGCTTCCCATACAATCCCGCAGGTAAGTCGGATCGGGTAGAAGAGTTTAATCCTCCTGCGTTATAACCTGCTGCAACACAGAGAGGATATTTGTGAAAAGCAGGAGGGATAGAATTCTAACGCGGCTCCTCAGCAGAAAATGACCGCAAAG
>CAYOBH010000184.1:0-4865 GCA_964402125.1 uncultured Verrucomicrobiota bacterium | reverse complement strand
CTATCGGCCCGCCCGAAACTCATCCTTCCTTTTCATAGAATTTTTGACAGAACCAGATACAGACACAGAAACGCCGCCGAAATAAAATCTCCAGCGGCGTTTCAGAACTTATTGACCTTCCGAAGGCGGACGGGGCGGGCGGTCGCCGCCGCTTCTGCGCGGTCCGTTCTCCCGTCGATGATGTCCGTCGCCATGCTGTGGTCGGCGACCGTTCTGATGACGAGGCCGTCCGCCATCTCCTTCGGGGCGCGGTCGACGTTTGCGCGGCGGAGCCGGGGGCAATTCCTCCAACAGCTCTTCCGGAGGCATGCTGCATTTGAGTTCCACTCCCAGCAGCGCTTCAATCTTGGGCAGCTCGAACGACTCCATTTCGCAGGCAAAGGTGATCGACTGTCCGGTTGCACCGGCGCGGCCGGTACGACCGATTCGATGCACATAGTCGTCCGGGTTTTCGGGAATGTTAAAATTCACCACATGGCTGATCCCTTCAACGTGAATGCCGCGACCGGCCACGTCGGTAGCCACGAGTACGGTGACCTTGCCCTCGCGGAACTCCTCGAGAATACGCATCCGCCTTTTCTGCGTAACCGCCCCGGAGAGCATTTCACACTTATGACCAAACCGGTCGAGTTCCTCAGATAACCGCTCCGCTTGGTCACGGCGGTTCGTAAAGACGAGGATCCGCTCGGGCTTATCGTGCTTAATGATATTGTAGAGCAGCTGAAACTTCTGATCGTCGGTCGCGATAAAAACCTTTTGTTCCACCGTATTGACCGCCACCTGTTCGGGCTCAATATCAATGCGTACGGGATCCGTCATCCAGGCCGCAGCCAGACGCATCACTTCGTCGCTGAGGGTTGCACTGAAGAGCACGGTCTGGCGTTGTTCCTTCGGCGGCGTTTTATAGATGATGCGCCGCACGTCAGGAATAAAACCCATATCGAGCATGCGGTCGGCCTCATCGATCACCATGATTTCCACGTACCGCAGGCGCACGACATTTTTGTTTTCAAAGTCAAGCAGACGACCGGGCGTAGCAACCACGATATCCACCGGCCCCTCGGTCAGCTCGCGCTCCTGCTTATTGTAATCCATACCGCCGTAGAGCACGACGGTGCGCAAGCCGGTAAAGCGATTCAGCCCGTCGGCGTCCTTTTTAATCTGCATAGCCAACTCGCGCGTCGGCGCAATAATGAGCGCACGCGGATTGGCCGAGCCCTGTTTCTGCAAGGGATTATTGAGGCAGTGGTTAATGATCGAGATCAGGAACGCCGCCGTTTTCCCGGTTCCGGTCTGCGCACGCCCGGCCATATCTTTGCCTTTGAGCGTGCCGGGCAGAATTTCTCCCTGAATCGGTGTGGTATACTGCCAGCCCAGCGCATGAATACTGCGCATGAGGCGCGGGTGCAGATCCATATCGTGAAAACGAATCTTCCCTTCCTGCGGCTCTACTTTAAATTCAGACGGGTCCCACGGCGTTTCATCCACCGGCGGACGCTGAGGCGCAGGCTTTGGAGGCCGGGGCTTGCGTTCACCCTGCGGACGATTCTCCTTATTTCCTTGGGGACGATTCTCACTATTTCCCTGCGGGCGGTTCTCACTCCTTCCCTGCGGGCGCGGCTTACGCTCGCCGTTGGGCCGAGGTTTACGTTCCCCTTGCGGGCGCTGCTGCTCTCCCCCTTCGGGGCGATCCCCTTGGTTCGGGTTACGCTGATGGCGCTTCCTTTCACCCTGCTTGGGTTGGTTTTCTGTCTTTCGCGGCTGGGATTTACTGCCCGGCCGCCACTCTTCCTGATGCGGCTTAACCGCCTGCTTTTTCTTCTCAGAGGACGACTGCTTCTTTGCTTTTGGGGCTTCCTTCTGTTTCGGCTCGTCCTTTTTGCCGAACACGGAAGCGATCTTTTTCAGTAGGCTCAATGTCTAGTTTCCTTCTATAAGCCCTCCGCAGCTGCCTTTTTGGTTTTCATCATTCTGAACTCGATCATCTCTATTCAGCGGCTTACCGCGAAAGTATTTCTTTTATCCAACCGCAGGCCATGCATTGAACGGACCCTCCGTTCACTTTTTCGTCGAACGCGGCCTGCGCTTCTATGTCTCCCACCGGCCCCTTGAGGACCGCCATGGGAACGGGCTCTGCGGTGTGCCCCTTCAAGGACACCGGCGTGCGGTGATCCGTGCACAGTATTAACGTATAGGGCTCGCCTCGTTCCTCCAGCCATTGGAGAATCGGTGCGCAGACCTTGGCATCGAACTCTTCGATCGCAAACGTCTTCTTCTGTGCATCACCCATATGCCCGCATTCATCCGGCGCTTCGATGTGAACGTAGACAAAGTCCTTCCGTTCAAGAATCTCCAGCGCCGCATCTACTTTCCCCTGATAATTTGTATCAAGGAAGCCGGTTGCGCCCACCACATCGGGGGCCTCAAGACCAGCCAGTTTTGCAATCCCCTTCAACAGATCAACGGCGGAAATCACGCAGCCGTCCAGACCGTAAAGGGTTTTATACGACTCCAGCTGCATGGCATTCCCCTGCCCCCACAGCCAGATTTGCGTTGCGGGCTTTTTTCCTTCCGCAATACGCTTCTTATTCACCGGATGATCTGCAAACACCTCTTTCGAAAGTTCCATCAAGGTGCGCAGCTCATCCTGCCGTTCGCCCGTCGGAAGATATTCCTCCACGGGCTTGTCCGATATTTCGTGCGGCGGTACACAAGGACATTCTTTCGGACCGTCCTCCCAAACCAAAAGGTGGCGATACTGTACGCCGGGATGAAACGTCAATCCCGCCCGGCCCAGCCGCTCCTGAAGCGAAACCACCAACGCACGCGCCTCTTCTGTGGTAATGTGACCGGCAGAATAATCCACCATCACGCCGTTCTGCACCGTCACCAGATTACAACGAAACGCCACTTCTGACGCCTCCATCGCAATCCCGGCTCCGGCCGCTTCAATCGGCGCCCGCCCGGTATAGTTCTGCGCAGCGTCATAGCCCAACAGGGCCAGATTCGCGACATCGCTCCCCGGCGGCATTCCAGCTGGAACGGTCTGCACCAGACGGGTTTCACCCAGTCCTGCAATCCTCCGAATCGTCGGAATCTTCGCCGCCTGCAAAGGGGTCATTCCTCCAAGCGCATCGACCGGATAATCGCCCATGCCGTCGCCAACTAATACCACATACTTCATCGAACAAACTCCAAATAATTGCGGCGGAATTTCTATGATATGGGTCCGAAAGGCAATTCCTTAACACCGCTAATTCAATTTTGAAAATAGTACCCTGCGACCTCTCTGTCCTCCGGCGCAGCGGGTGGTGAAAAAAAAGCTGAAGGTGTTTGGTTTATTCCGGCAGGGTTACCTGAACGCGGTAAAAGCGGGGGGTTTGGTTCATCATGGGGTCGTAGTCGTGGATCGATAACGGCCCATTGGTTCCGATGATTCCGGTGGCTAACGGCACCCACGATGCGTCCAACAGGTTTGTTGAATACAGGATCGTATAGAGCCGGTCGTCTGCGGCAGAGAAGAGTGCCAATCCGTCAGAATTCAATTCTATCCGCCAGTAACTATCCGTGTTATCCGGGTTGGTCCCGCAGATATATTCGGCATAATTGCTGTAGCCGTCCTGATCCGGGTCCAAAGCGCCGTCGTCGATTCCGACATCTAGTCCATACAACACTTCCCAGCCACGCGGCATGCCGTCGCCATCACTATCATCCATGGGGTTGGCGGGGGCAACCGTCAGGGTAAACGTGGAGAGAATGCTGCTCCGACCACCGGTGTCCACGATCGACGTTCCCAAGGTGTGGGTCCCCGCGACGGGGGCAGTGATGGGCGAAAGGAAGACCGTCTGGCTAGCCAGAGGGGTGTTTTCCAGCTCGTGTACCGGACACACCGCCAGCTGCGTATCTTCGGCAAACGACTCCCACGTATACCAGCCGCTGGATGTAAGCGAGATGTCATCCACCCGGATTTCAGCATCATCGTTCCCGTCCTTGGGAACGACAAAGCGCAGCCGGATTGATTGCCCGGAGTAGGCCGAAAGAGCGACGGTTTTTTGGGCCCAGGTGTTGTCGTAGACATTTTGAGGTGAAGTATAGACGGGGGTGTAGCTTAGGCCGTTGTCAGTCGATACTTCGACAGAAAAGAAGGAGATGCCGCGGGCGAGTTGCCAGAATACAAGGTCGGTCGAGGTGTTTGGAACAAACACTTCCCCAAGTTCTTGAGAGGAATAGGTGTTTGGTCCTGCAAACCAGCAGCGCCCGGAACGTCCTGAATCGTCTATTTCCCAGCCCACGTTCCATTCCGTCAGTTCCTCGGCCATTGTCTGCCAAGTCTCGAGATGTTGGACCTGTCGTTTGATTTCCACCCGGGCGATTTCGTTGGTCCGTCGCGTGGGGGCGATCCATTTAAGCACGAAGGGTTGGCCCTCAACCGCCATCAGCGAATTCGAGACGGTCACCGCCACCAGGTCGGGACGAACGAAGGTGATCCCATTCTTTATGGCCTTACCGTTAATCGAGTTGGCGCTGTACCAGCCGTTATTCATTCCGCCCCATCCATAGTTGATGTGGTAGGACTTCGTCCCGTTGTCAGACAACAGACCATCCACCACGATAAGATGGCTGGATATGGATGCCACGCACGGATACCCCGCACGCAGGTCGGCCTCCATTGGCGGGATCAGGCTGGCCAGGTCGTTGTATATCCGGATGGGCTCATAATGGAAGAAATTCTCTAGACGAGTTCCCAAGGGGAAGATGCCGGCGGAGCTGCTATCGCTATCGTAATCAATTTCCGCCGCAACGCCGATTTCATATACCAGCTCCGAGACGGCCCTTTCCGCCGCAGGCGGATTCGAATTGTATTC
>CAYOBH010000183.1:0-4888 GCA_964402125.1 uncultured Verrucomicrobiota bacterium | reverse complement strand
GCGCCGCCGTTGTGTTTCAATGAGTTACAGCTGGTAATAAGAAACTTGGGTTAATGGAATCAAAAATTGGCCACTACACCTCTATGTCCAATCGCGGAATGTAGATCCTTCGCCGCATCGTTTCCCCTTGTAGCAGGTAGTCATAAAATCTCTCAGCCGGGTCAACCTCGTCAACCGGGCCTAAACTATCCTTTTTTAGCCGCCCATTTGATTTTTCTCCTTTAAGTAAGGAGGTCATCCCATGTTTAAGGCCATCCTAGCCAAGATCGGAATCAACCTGTTCCGATACCTGCCGTTGAAGTAGATCGTCGCCAAGCTGCTGAGAGCCGCCATCCGCGCAAGCTGTTCGAATCCCGAAGGGTCTTTTGCATTGCATGAGCTGCTTCCGCTCGCCGGCTCGCCACAGGGAACCGAGGTTCAAACCCAATCCCCGAACACAAAAAAAGACCAACCATTGCTGGTTGGTCCTATAGATTGGTAGCGGGGCTCGGATTTGAACCGAGGACCTTCAGGTTATGAGCCTGACGAGCTACCGGGCTGCTCTACCCCGCAGTCATTTTCTCGTTAAGAGGGGAGCGAAGATATAGGATTGGTTCGGGGTTGCAAGGGGAATTTCATGTTTTTTTGGGCGGGGTTGATTTGTAGTTTTTTTTGGGGCGGCGGACTTTAAATATGGCTTTGGGCTTGAGCTTTTTGCGGAGGTCTATTAGACACGTCCGCCTATTTTCAAATGGGAAAGGGGTGTTGATGAACATCGTTGTATGTATTAAGCAGGTGCCCGATTCGGACAAGGTCACGATTGACCGCGAGACGAATCGACTGAACCGGGCAGGAGTTCCGAGCATTATAAATCCGTTCGATGAAAATGCGCTGGAGATGGCGCTTCAGCTTAAAGATGCGCACGGCGGCAAAGTGACGGTTATTTCAATGGGGCCGCCGCAGGCGGAAGAGGCGCTGCGTACGGCGCTTTCTCATGGTGCTGATGAGGCGGTTTTGATTTCGGACCGCAAGTTTGGCGGGGCCGACACGTGGGCGACTTCTTATACGATCAGTCTGGCGGTCAAGAAGCTGGGCGATGTGGATCTGGTTCTTTTCGGGAAGCAGGCGATTGATGGCGATACCGCTCAGGTTGGACCGGGCGTGGCGCATTTTCTGAATATTCCGGCGCTGACGTATGCAAAGGCGGTTGAGGTGACGGGCGAGACGCTGAAGGTGACGAAGGTTACGGAAGATGGGTATGAAGTCTGGGACATTGATAAACCGTGTGCGCTGACGGTGGTGAAGGAGGCCAACCAACTGCGTATGCCTTCGCTTAAGAAAAAGATGGCATCGAAGAAGGCGGTGATTCCCTGCTGGGGTTTTAATGAGCTGCAGCCCGATGAACAGAAGATTGGTCTGGCGGGATCGCCGACGAAGGTGAGCAAGGTTTTTGCGCCGCCGGTTAAATTGAACAAGAAAATCCTCTCCGGCGAACCCGCCGAAATGATCACGGAACTCATCCAGAAGCTGAAGGAGCGTAACGTACTATGAGCACGACAAAAGAACTTTGGGTATTTGCGGAACAGCGCGAAGGCAAAATTGCCGGCGTGGTGTATGAACTGCTCAGCGAGGGGCAGATCCTCTGTGAAAAATCGGGATACACGCTTTGTGCGGTACTGCCTTCTGCAGACGGCGCATCGCTTTGTCAGGAGCTGTATAACTTTGGGGCAAAAAAGGTGTACACCATCGATGATCCGAAGCTGAAGGATTATCAGAACGACTATTATTCCCGCGCGGTGGCTCAGCTGATTAATGAGAAAAAGCCGGAAATTGTGCTCTACGGCGCAACGACCATCGGCCGCAGTCTGGCACCGACCGTCGCCGTGATGGTCAACGCCGGCCTTACCGCCGACTGCACGCAGCTCGATTTCGATGTCGAAGCGGGCAATCTGCTGCAGACGCGTCCGGCGTTCGGCGGCAATATTATGGCCACCATTATCTGCCCGGACAATCGTCCGCAGATGGCAACAGTGCGTTCCAACGTCTTTAAAAAGACCAAGGTTTCGGACAGCGAATCTGGCGAACAGGTTTCGTACAACGTGGATCTTTCCGGCGTTCCGGAGCGCATGCGCCGCTTGGAAGTCGTCCACGATACAGACAACACCATCGATCTCAATGCGGCGCAATATATTGTTTCGGGCGGTCGCGGCGTCGGCAAACCGGAAAACTTCAAGATCATCTACGATCTTGCCGCCGAACTGGGCGCGGCGGTTGGCGCATCGCGCGCAACGGTCGATGCGGGCTGGATTTCGCATCATCATCAGGTGGGGCAGACCGGCAAAACGGTTTGTCCGGTGGTGTATATCGCCTGCGGCATTTCCGGTGCCATTCAGCATTTGGCGGGTATGCAGAGTTCCGACGTGATTGTGGCGATCAACAAAGACCCCAACGCGCCGATCTTTGATGTGGCGGATTTTGGGCTGATTGGCGATCTGCACGCGATTGTGCCGGAGTTTCAGAAGCAGATTGCTGCTGCGAAGGCATAATGTTGGAGAGGAAGAAGCGGCGGATGCGCCGCTTTTTCCATTTAAGATTGAGGTGAATGGCGGTTTGAATTTAGAGCGCTGATCCTGTAGTTCTCTACGGATTATTCATGTAAGGGAAGCGAATGGAAAAAGTAGTGATCATTGGAGCAGGACCAGCGGGCTATACCGCCGCTGTTTACACCGCCCGCGCAGGCCTTGAGCCGCTGGTGATTGAAGGCATGCAGCCGGGCGGCCAGTTAACGACGACCACGGAGATTGAAAACTTTCCCGGATTCCCGGAAGGGATCGACGCCACAACCCTGATGGAACGGTTCCGGGCGCAGGCGGAACGATTCGGAGCTAAGTTTCTTCAGTATGACGCCGTGGCCCGCGTCGATTTTTCACAGCGTCCATTTAAATTGGAAATGATGGCGGGTGATCCGCTTGAGGCGCAGACGGTGATTGTGGCCACCGGCGCTACGGCTCGTTATCTGGGGCTGGAGTCGGAACAAAAATTTATGGGGCGCGGGGTTTCCGCCTGTGCAATCTGCGATGGTGCATTTTATCGGGATGTGCCGGTGGTGGTGGTTGGCGGTGGCGATACCGCCTGCGAGGAGGCGATCTTTCTGACGCGCTTTGCGTCGAAGGTCACGCTGGTGCATCGGCGCGATGAGCTGCGCGCCTCGAAGATCATGGCCGAGCGCGCCATCAACCACCCGAAGATTGAAATGGCGTGGAATTCGGTGGTGGATGAAATTTTGGGCGACGAAACCGGTGTGACGGGTGTACGTATTAAAAATGTAAAAACCGGCGAGCGAACGGATATTGAGGCAAGCGGCTTTTTTTCCGCTATCGGCCATAAGCCCAACACCGATGCATTTGTCGGACAGTTGGAGATGACCGAAACGGGCTATCTGATTGCCGATGGCGTGAGGACAAAAGTGGAGGGCGTTTATGCCGCCGGCGATGTGGCGGATGCGGTGTATCGCCAGGCGATTACGGCGGCGGGCACCGGCTGTGCAGCCGCGCTGGAGGCTGAACGGTTTTTGGAATCATTAGGCGAATAGTGGGATTGATGAATTTAGATTGCCGATTGCCGATTTGTGGAGCTGAACAGTTTCTTATGACTGGATTCCGTAAATCGACAATCAAAAATCGGCAATCGGCAATGGAGTAACTAACTAAGGAGAAGAAGGATGGGTGCAAATATCGATTATGGGATTACCGAAGAACAGCGGGAGATCGTCAACCTGATCGACGACTTCGGTAAGGAACGAATCGTTCCGGTGCGTGCGGAGCTGGATGAAAAAGGAATTTTCCCGAGTGACCTGCTGAAAGAGCTGGCGCAGATGGACCTGATGGGCCTCTATATTCCCGAGGAATACGGTGGTTTCGAAGCCGGACAGCTCGGTTTTTGTTTGGCGATTGAAACGATGTCGAAATACTGCATCGGTGTATCTGTTTCCTATGCCGCCAACGCGCTCGGTGCCGACCCGATTCTGATCGGCGGCTCGGACGAGCAGAAGAAAAAATATCTTCCCCCGCTGGCTTCCGGCGAAAAATGGGCCGCCTTTGGCCTGACCGAACCCAACGCCGGCTCCGACGCAGGCGGCATTGCCACCACCGCCGTGAAGAAGGGCGATAAATATATCCTGAACGGCACCAAACAGTGGATCACCAACGGCGGCGAAGCTGACATTTATACCGTTTTTGCGGTCACCAATAAAGCCAAAGGCAGCCGCGGCGTTTCCTGCTTCATCGTAGAAAAGGGCACGCCCGGTTTCTCGTTCGGCAAAAAAGAGGACAAGCTCGGTATCCGCGCTTCCGCCACCCGCGAACTCGTTTTCGAGGATTGCGAAGTGCCCGCCGAAAACCTGATCGGTCGCGAAGGCATGGGCTTCCTGCTCGCCATGAAAACCTTCGATATTTCCCGCCCGGGTATCGCTTCGCAAGGCGTTGGCTTGGCGCAGGGCGCGCTCGACGAAGCCGTCAAGTATGCCAAGGTCCGCAAGCAGTTTAACAAGCCGATCATTGCAAACCAAGGGCTGCTGTGGATGCTGTCCGAAATGGCGACCAAGGTGGAAACCGCACGCGCAATCACCTATGCCGCCTGCCGCACGATTGACTCCGGCATCAAGGATGTCTCCAAGATTTCCGCCATGTGCAAATACTACGCCGGCGACGTGGCGATGTCCGTGACGACCGATGCCGTCCAGGTCTTCGGCGGATATGGCTTCATGAAGGAATACCCGGTTGAAAAGATGATGCGCGACGCCAAGATCCTGCAGATCTACGAAGGCACCAACCAGATCCAGCGCGACATCGTCGGCATGGCCCTGGTCAAGGAATACGCCTCGGCCTAGTCCATCGGCGTTCCAAGGGCG
>CAYOBH010000182.1:0-4917 GCA_964402125.1 uncultured Verrucomicrobiota bacterium | reverse complement strand
AAATGCTGGAAGACTGGGCCGGCCGCCAAACCTTCAAGGACGGCATGACGCTGTTTGAACGCGGCAAAGTGGATAAAGTAACTTACGAACATCCGTTCGTGATCGGTCAGCTGTCGATCGGTCTACGCGGAATGCGCAGCAAGTTTGAGGTGCTTAAAGACGGCCTGGTTGAAAACCACTGCCCCTGCCGCGAAAATCGGGAAGAGGGCAAAATCTGTGCACACTTGGTGGCGCTCGGCCTCGAAGCGGTCCGCCTCTATTCCGACCCGCACCGCGTGGATAAAATGGAAGAGGAAAAGCGCCGGGCGGAGCGGCTCGCGGCGTTCGACGACTCGGCCTACCACACCCGCGATCCCAACGGTACACCAGCCACTTTACGAATTATACTCAAGCAGAGCTGGCGCGAATCGCTCCCGCAGTGCGAAGTTCCGCTGCGTTGCGCCGTGGAGATTGGCGGACAGATTCTTCCGCTGAACGAAGTGCCTAAAAACCATCCGCTGGCGCTGAGTAGCGCCGACGAAAATCTGCTGTATGTACTGGAAGACATTTGCGAAGGCCCGGCTAAAGGCAAATTCACCGCCTCTCTGGCGGATTTCATCAATATTCTTGAACTGTGCGGCGGAAAACCAATTTATGAAGGCGGTCGCGAAGATTATCTGATGGTCGACGAAGCCGTAACGTCAACACATGTGCAGATGACGCTCGACGAAGCCTCCGGCGAACTGGTGCTGACCATTCACCCAAACAACAAACACAAAGACACAGAGGACTCAAAGCTTAGTGTTCTTAGTGTCTTGAGCGAAGCGGGTGTTCAATCTGATTTTATTATCAGCGGCAGCAACGGCTGGGTGCTGCAGGACGGTGTATTCACCAAGCTTGAAACCGTACTTCCGGGTCCGATGCGCGCCATTTATGATGCGCCGGTGCGAATCGCGCACGAGGCCATTCCGGCGTTTCTTCAAACTGAACTGCCGATGCTGGAAAGTATGATTTCGGTGGAGCGCACTATTTCAGAGGATATGCTCTCGCTCCGCCCCGCTAAACCGCGCTTCCGGCTGGTGATCGACGGAACGCAAACGGAGCTCTCCGCTGTGCTGTACGCCGAATACGGCGCGATCCGCCTCGTCGCCGGAAAGGAAGATGCAAAGAGCCGCTTTTCTATCCCGTCCGAGGACGACCTGCTCGAATTCCAAATCCGCAATCCCGAGGCGGAACAGGCGGCGATTGAGATCGTCACTGCGGAAGGATTTCGCGGCATTCGGGGCGACATGCTCCGGCAGATTCGCGGCAACCGCGAAGTGCTGAACTTTCTCGGCGGTGGGCTGCCCCGGCTGCGGCGGCGCGGCTGGCGCATTGATATGGAAGGCATGGCGGCGGCCTTTATGGATCAGGCGGAGTCGGTGATGCCGGTGGTGCACATCAACCCAGCATCCAACAGCGGATTTTTTGAAGTCGGTTATGAGTATGAAACACAGGGCGGCCAGAGCCTTGACGACGCCGACATCCAGCGTGCCATCAATATGGGCGAGGCATTCATTCAGAAGAAGGGCCGTATTTTTTTGCTCGATACCGAAGCCATAGAAACCGCACGCAACGTTTTCAGCGACTGCTCCGTCGGCGGAGGCGAATCGCCCGGCAGCTTCCTTATGAACAACATTCACGCCGCGTACGTTCAGTCATCACTGATGGCGCTCGACGGGATCGATGTTGAAAGTACGCCGGAGTGGACGGCCAGAGCCGATGCGCAGAACCGCGATACCAAGCTGGAGCCGATCCCGCTCGGCGACCGGCTTGAAAACACGCTGCGCGACTATCAAAAGCAGGGCGTATACTGGATGCGCTTTCTCGAAAGCAGCAATTTCTGCGGCATCCTCGCCGACGAGATGGGGCTGGGCAAAACGCTGCAAACGCTGACTTGGCTTCAACTTCAACGTCAAAACGAGCAGGCCAACGGCCAGCCCACACTCATTATCTGCCCCACCAGCCTCGTCGATAACTGGGCGGAGGAAGCTGAAAAATTTGTCCCCGAGCTGGGCGTATTGAGAATGCACGGCAGCGACCGCCACGAGCTTTGGAGTAAGGTTGCCGAATCCGACTTGGTAATCACCTCCTATGCGCTGATCCGCCGCGATCTGGATGAATATCTCAACCACCGTTTTGCTGTAATTGTGCTCGACGAAGCGCAGCACATTAAAAACCGGACCACGCAGAATGCCGTCACCGTCAAAAAGCTACAGGCCTATCACAAGCTCGTCCTCACTGGTACGCCGATCGAAAACAGCGTGACCGACCTCTGGTCCATCATGGACTTTCTGATGCCCGGCTACCTCGGTAACCACAAGGCGTTCCGCGAAAACTATGAGCTGCCAATCCAAAACGGCGGCCCCGACGCCGAACTGGCCCTGATTAAGCTCCGCCGCAAACTGCACCCCTTTCTCCTGCGCCGCCTTAAAAAAGAGGTGGCCAAGGATCTGCCCGATAAAATTGTGCGAGTGGCCCACTGCCCGCTCAGCAAAGACCAGCACATGGTCTACAAAAAGCTGCTCGAAAGCGCCAAAAAGGAGATCAATAGCCTGGTCGACGCGCAGGGCTTCAATAAATCACGCATGCAGATTCTCAAAATCCTGCTGCAACTGCGCCAGACCTGCTGCCATCTCGACCTGCTTAAACTGCCCGGCCTCAAGAGCGAATATCCCTCCGCCAAACTCGAGCTGTTCTTTGAACTGGTCGATGAAGCCATCGACGCCGGCCACCGCATCCTCGTCTTCAGCCAGTTTACCTCCATGCTCGCCATCATTCGTGAGGAGCTGGAAGCGCGCGCGCTGAAATACTGCTACCTTGACGGCTCCACTCAGGATCGACAGGACCGCGTTCGCACCTTTAACACCGACCGTTCCATTCCGCTCTTCCTCATCAGCCTCAAAGCCGGCGGCAGCGGCCTCAACCTGACCGGCGCCGACATGGTCATCCACTTTGACCCTTGGTGGAACCCTGCCGTCGAAGATCAGGCCACCGATCGCGCGCATCGTATCGGCCAGAAAAACACCGTTTACAGCGTTAAACTCATCACCCAAAACACCGTTGAGGAAAAGGTGCTCCAGATGCAACAGAAGAAAAAAGGCGTTATCGACGCCGCCCTCGAAAAGGACGGCGACCTCGGCCAGTCGCTCACGTGGAGCGACGTGCAGGAACTGCTTAACACCTAGGGGAAAGACCCAAAAATCAACGCCGTAAAAATCACCCACTACGGCGTTGACTGAGCTTCCGCATTCGCATCCTTTTCTTCATTCGCAGTTACGGCTTCTTTTATGGATTCTTCGGCCTTCGCTTCACGCATGAATGTGGCTTTTTCCACTTCTTCCACCTTGAGCTGCTTTAACTGCACCGGGAGCCAGAGCGAGATGGAAGGAACATAGGTGATCACCATCAGCGCTGCAATCATCGCCCCAAAGAAGGGGAGCATGGACTTCGTCACCTTCGCGATCGTCGTTTTCCCGACGCCGCAACCGATGAAGAGGCAGGTTCCAACCGGCGGCGTGCACAAGCCGATACAGAGATTGGCGATCATAATGATGCCGAAATGAATATCATGCATACCCAGCTCGCGCACCACCGGCAGGAAAATCGGCGTAAAGATCAGCACCGCCGGCGTCATATCCATAAACGTTCCCACAAACAGCAGCAGGATATTGATGGAGAGCAGAATGATGATCGGATTATCGGAAAGCCCCAGAAGAGCGGCGCTCACCGTCTGCGGAATATTGGCCATGGTCATGATCCAGCTCATGCCGGAACTGGCGCCGATCAGCAGCATGACGACCGCCGTGGTGATCCCGGTCTGCAGCAGGATTTCGGGCAACTCCCGAAGCTTGATCTCGCGGTAAACCATGACGGAGAGGATAAAGGAATAGACCACCGCAATGGCCGCTGCCTCCGTCGCCGTAAAGACGCCCTTGAGAATGCCGCCGATCACGATCAGGATCAACATAAGGGTCATGTAGGCGCGGCGGAACGTTCTAAAGCAAACACAGCAAGCCACCGACACGGCGACAAAAACCAGTATGCCCAATCTCGATCCAGAAACAGGAGATGAATCCGGAATCTTAACCACACTCAGAAGAATGATCGAAACCAACAGGAACGCAACGATGCCCGTGGCGGCCAGCGGCTTCCACTTCGGCATTTCTATAACGTCGCCCCGATAGCCGGACATCGCGGAAATGATTCCTGCCACGAGCATGATGAACAGTCCCGTGACAATACCCGGTAGAACCCCGGCCATGAACATCGCGGCGATCGATACCGAGCCCGCAGCCACGGAATAGACGATCATGATATTGCTCGGCGGAATCAAAAGCCCCGTCGTGGCGGCGGTCGTCGTGACGGCCACGTTGAATTCACGGCCGTATCCCTTGCGGTTCATTTCAGGAATCATGAAGCCGCCCACCGACGATACGGCGGCACCGGCCGACCCCGAAATGGAGCCAAACAGCATGCAGGTGAGGATGTTGACATAGCCCAGGCCACCTGGCAGGCGACCCACAAGCGTTGCGGCAAAATCGATCAGCCGCCTCGCCAGGCCGCCCCGCCCCATCAAATGACCGGAAAGGATGAAGAAGGGAATGGCCAGCAGCGCAAAGCTGTTGACCCCGTTGGCCATCTTTGAGGCAATAATCGTCGTCGGATAGCCGGCGGCAATCACGGCGAAGAACGAGGCCAGCGCGATCGACACCGCGATCGGGACATTCATGACCAGCAGCAGCACGAAAACGACTATCAGCACAATGGCGACGGCACCCATTAGTCCACCTCCACTTTCGCTTCCGGCTCGCACAGCCTCGAGGCGGGCGTGGCCAGCGTTTCAATCAGGTTTTCGATGGTAAAGAGCACCATGAACACCCCGGCAATCGGAATGGC
>CAYOBH010000181.1:0-4983 GCA_964402125.1 uncultured Verrucomicrobiota bacterium | reverse complement strand
GTGTCTTCGGCGTCTTCCGTGGTTTATCAATACGACTACGACAACCGGCTTGTTACTGTAGACGATGCTTCCAGCTTCGTTTCGTATCTCTACGATGCCTCCGGGGCACGTATTGGCCGCATCCACAATTCGGTCACCAACTACTTCGTGACAGACCAGAGCGATGCTCTTAAACGCCCGCTTGCAGAGACCGATGCATCAGGAAACATCATTCGGTTTTATGTATGGAACGGTTCGCAGTTGCTCTGCCACATTGATGCCAACGGGACGGTGCGCTATTATCATTCGGACGAGCTTGGTTCCACCCTCGCACTCACTGATTCCTCGGGCAACGTCACCGATCAGTTTGCGTACATGCCTTACGGTTATGCAAATCATTCGGGTTCCACATCGACTCCCTTCCAGTGGCTCGGTGGTTATGGGGTGTATTATGATTCGGACACGGATCTCCACCTCACCCTGCACCGGGCGTACTCCGCGAAAATGAAGCGCTTCATCCATCCCGATCCTTTGGGTATCGATGGAGGGGTAAATGTGTATGCCATGGCGAATCTAAATCCCCTTTTCTTCGTAGATCCGACAGGTGAGTTCGGTATTATCGGAGCTGCAATTGGGGGCTTTATTGGGGGAATCATTGGCGGAGGAGCCGCTTATATTCGAGGAGATTCAATTCTTGCTGGAGTTGCTGGTGGTGCTGTTGCCGGAGCTTTTGTTGGTTCTGGTGCGGGGGTGGTTGCCGCTGCTGTTGGAGCGGGTACTTTAAGCGCTGGCGGGGCAATAGGCACAATGGCTCTTGTTGGTGCATCAGGAAGCGTGATGGGGAATACAACGGAGCAGGTGGTTAGGTCAATGGAGAGCGGCATGTCTTTTAATCAATCTCTATCAGATGTAGATATGAACCAGCAGCTTGTCTCTGGAGCAATCGGCGCTGTTTCTGGAGCAGTTTCCGGCGGAGGTATTATGCTTAACCACGCTGTAAACACAGCAACCCAGCAAGGAAACCAGATGTTATCAAATTACATGGTTTCCATGAGTGAAACGTTGATGCCGATGACTCCGGGAAGTCAACCAGCAATCAATGCCATTCAGCAGCAGATTATGCAATCGATGAGTCAGCAGGGCTTGAACGCTGTTCAGATAACGACGTTGTCATCTGCATTATTCCTGTTGGGCACCGAGGTTGGTGAAGAATATGCCAACCCATACAATTATGGTCCTCGGAAATGATAAATTTGATTCAATATCTTTTCATTCCACTGATCGTTTTTTCTTTGGTGATTGTACTGATTAATTGGAGTGGAAAAAGTGACAATGCTGTGAGCTCACAGCATGAAGATCGTGAACTGATTTTCAGAGTGTCAAAACGGATCACTTACTCCATGATCGCTATCAGTCTTCTATCTGTGGTTATGGGATTTATTGGCTTTGCTTTGGCAAATCATGTAGGGGTTTTTCTGCTGTCTTTGGGACTTTTTTTTGCGGCACTGGGAGTATTTGAGGTTCTACGAATGTTTAGGGCCCGGATAATTGTGGCTGATACACATTTGATTTATTATACGGGGGTTGGATCCGCTGATAAAAGGATAGCGCTCTCCTCTATTAAGTCGGTTGTACGAGCTAATGGTTCTGTAATAATTGATACGGGAACGATCCCTCGTTTGGTGATACCTGCTTATTTTTCGAGGATTCATTTTTTGGTGGATCTTTTACGAGCTAATGCCGCTGATAATGCTCGGACTTCTCAACAACGGGTGGTGGTTGACTGGGGAGTGCGGAAGTGTGAGTAGCATCATGCATGGCAATTTCATCAGTCGTACCATTCAACGAAATGCCCTTGGCTTCAAGGAGACGGAGCTGATCATTGCCGGGCTGAAGCCGACGGTCCCCGCCACCGAAAGAAGCATCAAAACGCACAACGATGCGGACCAGCTGGTTTCGGAGCGAATCCAGTCCGGGGGAGGCTGGACGGATGCCGCCTATGGCTACAACGCCAACGGCTGCCTGACCAATATCCTTGCTAATGGAGTCGAGACCAAAAGATTCGAATACAACTACGACAACATGCTCACCTCCGTAGATTCATCGACGGAGTCAATCCGTTATCTGTATGACGCCATAGGTGCACATATTGGGCGTGTTGATGGATTCGTTACCCATCACTTCGTGAATCTCATTAGTTAGTCAGCGCAGCAATAAAGACCCCTTCGACATTTCTCCATCAATTCATTTTGCCTATGCCGCAGACGAAGGATAGTTTCCTTCCATGCAATTTTCTGAACTCCATCTTGAAGAATCCATTCTGCGCGCCGTCAGCGAAATCGGATTTAAACAGCCGACTCCGATCCAGATGCAGGCTATTCCGGCGATACAAACCGGGCGCGACATCATCGGCTGCGCCCGTACCGGCACCGGAAAAACGGCGGCCTTTGCCCTGCCGCTGATCCACAAACTGATCGAATCATGGACGGCACCGCGCGAGATCCGCTGCCGTGCACTCATTCTCTCACCCACACGCGAACTTGCTATTCAGCTCTATAAAAACATAAAAGCCTTCGCCGCTCACACCGAACTCTCGTTCCTGCTGGTGCACGGCGGAGCAAGCTATGAAAACCAGATTCTCGCCCTGCGCGAAGGCGTC
Source organism: uncultured Verrucomicrobiota bacterium (assembly GCA_964402125.1). Lineage (GTDB taxonomy): Bacteria > Verrucomicrobiota > Kiritimatiellia > Kiritimatiellales > Pontiellaceae > Pontiella. Next base: position 2,345 of record CAYOBH010000181.1, on the reverse strand, counting down.
GATATTCTCGTGGCCACCCCCGGACGCCTGCTCGACCTCTACGACCGCAAGGCGCTGCGGCTCGATCAGGTTGAGGTGTTTGTCGTCGACGAAGCCGACCGCATGCTCGACCTCGGGTTTGCGCCCGACATTCAAAAGATTGCTCCGCTGCTGCCCCCGACTCGGCAGGCGCTCTTCTTTTCCGCCACCATGCCGAAGGAGGCGCTTCAGCTTGCGACCAGTATTCTGCACAAACCGATGAAGGTTTCCAGCGACCCGCTGTCGGCCGCCGCAGAAAACATCACCAAGACGCTCTATTATGTGGAGAAGAATAATAAATTTGCGCTGCTCGAATGGATCCTCAAGCACCTCGACTATACCCGCGTGCTCGTCTTCTGCCGCACCCGACGCGGCGCCGACCGCCTTACAGAGAGCATGCAGAAAGCCGGACTGCCGGTGAACGGCCTCCACGGAGAAAAAGCCCAAGATAAACGTGTGGAAATTCTCGAATGCTTCCGCCTCGGCGAAACGCCCGTACTGATCGCCACCGACCTCGCCGCCCGCGGCATCGACATCGAAAACATATCTCACATCATTAACTTTGATCTGCCCGGCGATGCCGAAACCTACGTTCACCGCATTGGTCGCACCGCCCGCGCCGGCGCCTGCGGAACCGCGCTCAGCTTCTGCGATCCCACCGAGAAAAACTATCTGCGCGAAATCCTGCTTCACCTCGGCGAAGAGATGGAGGTCGTTGAAGATCACCCCTTCCACAGCGAACAGATCAAAAACTATTCCGGAAGCTCCAAGCCGAAGAACACGCCCGACAAAAAGAAACACGTCAGCAAAATCCGCGAGCAGACCACCTGGCGGCTCTCTCCCGGCCAGTCCAGCAAACTCCACTCAGAATCTGACGGTCCCAAAAAGAATGCCCGCCGCAACCCGAAAAAAAAGCAGCGTTGAGCTGCTCTCGCCGCACATGCGGAAATTCTTTCTGCATAGAGGTTTGTTTTTACCGATCCACTTTGGCACTCTTCGGCGCGTTTTGTATTTGATCATCGGGATCCGACACGCGCATCCTAAAGAATCACTATTTTAAGGACAAACAGTTACATGACCATTTGGATTATAGTCGCGCTCCTCGGCATCATCGAAGGCTTTACCGAATTTCTCCCCATCAGCAGCACCGGTCACCTGATTCTGGCGGAATGCTGGCTGAAGCTGCCATCGGAGGAATTTTCCAACCTTTTCAACATCATTATCCAGCTGGCCGCCATTCTGGCCGTCGTCGTTTACTTCTACCGTCGACTCGCGCCTTGGGCCGCGCCGACCCCCGAGGCCCGCAAGGAAACCTGGCTGCTCTGGCAGAAAGTATTCGTCGGACTCGTTCCCGCCGTCGTTATCGGCCTGCTCCTCGGCGATCACATTGAAAAATATCTCATGCGCGCCGACGTCGTTGCCGGCGCACTCGTGATGGGCGGGCTGCTCCTTATCTTCATCGAAAAGAAAAAGCACACCATCCGCTATCAAAGTGTCGCCGACTTCACCTTCCGCTTTGCCCTCATCGTCGGCTTTATTCAATGCATTGCCATGATTCCCGGAACTTCGCGTTCTGCGGCCACGATCCTCGGCGCATTATTGATGGGGGCCTCGCGCAAAGCGGCAGCAGAATATTCCTTCTTTCTCGCGATTGTCACAATGGGTGCTGCATCCGCCTACGCCCTGCTCAAAGCTGCACCTCACTTTCACACCATCGAATGGGGCCCCCTTTGCGTCGGATTCATCGTTTCATTCCTGATCGCCCTCGCCTCCATCGCCTTTCTGATGCGCTATATCCAGCGCCACGACTTTAAGCTGTTCGGCTACTACCGCATCGCCCTCGGTCTCCTTATCGGAATCGCCTGTCTGACGAAATGGATACACGTATAATCGGCGGTTTCATGCCGAATTGTTGATCCGACTTTCAGCGCCGCATCTTTTCTTACCGAGAGCGTTGACGCCCCTACCCCGGCGTGCTACCTTCTGCGCCTTCAATTTCCGATACAAAAGGAAATTCGGGGCGTAGCTCAGTCTGGCTAGAGCGCTACCTTGGGGTGGTAGAGGTCGCTGGTTCGAATCCAGTCGCCCCGACCAATGTTTCTTAAAGCGAACTCTCTCAGGAGTTCGCTTTTTGATTACACGCCGACCGAAACAAACCTCTGCGTCTTTGACGGCGGACTCTGCGTTCAGGAATACAACGCCTCCGCCCTTGCTCCATCCGAAATCTGCAATCGGCAGTCGGCAATCAGGTCTCAAGATTCAAGATTGATTAGAGAGTCCTCATTGTAGTAGACATTTTGCGTATGGTAAGGGGATCAGAGTTGCGG
>CAYOBH010000180.1:0-5045 GCA_964402125.1 uncultured Verrucomicrobiota bacterium | reverse complement strand
GGGCGTTGCCCATTCCAGCCCTACAAAAACGTGATGCGACATGTCATTCGGGAATAGCTCCAGCTGAGCCTGCACTGACGATGCGGTTTGCTTCCTGTAGCAGCAGATATGCGATTACCCAGTCGTGCCAGCCTTCTGAATTTGCGTTGCCGATTCCGGGAATGTGCTCCGTTCCTTCAGGCAGTTTGTTTTCGATCAGCTTTTCCCCGCCGACAATGGTAGTGCGGGCTTGTTCCCGGGCTCCGAGCTTGGTTTGTGCCATCGCCAAAACCAGGTGGCTCAGGGCAACGCGCGGCGGATCGCGGTCCGCATAATCAAGGCTTCTTTCGGCCCAATATCGGGCACGGTCGAAGTCGTCTGAACGGTATTCGTAAAGGGCCAATGCGAACGTGCGCCAGCCGAGCAGATAGCTGTTTACATGTGCATAGGGCTCATCCGCATTGATCGCATCCTGGACAACCTTGACGAATGGAGCCAGGCGTTCAAGCGTATCATGGTCCGCCGGAAGAATCAGGCTGTTTTTGATAACCTGTTCTGCGGCGGATGGATCACTGGTTCCAAAGAAACGTCGAAGTGTTTCCTTCACAAACACGCGGTATTCGTTCTGTTTTTCTGCAACGATGAGCGCGGGGCCTGCTCCGAGTAAATCCCTCGTTATTTCCGTGGTGGTGTTGGATTTGTCCAACTGATTGGCTTGTTGAAGTTTGAGAAAGCATTCTGCCGCCGTTTCCCAGCGGCCCTGTGTGACGTTCCACTGGGCAAGCGCACGAAATACGCTGGTGGCTTCGAGCGAGGGCTCAACTACCGGGATCTCGACTTGTTTCATCATTTGATCGGCCTCGGCGAAGGCCCCTCGGCTGAGCAGCAGGGCGGCTTGAGCAATTTTTGCGCGGGCATCTGCTTCAACGAGTAGACGCATTTCGCTTTTTCTGGCATCCCGCTCTTTGAAAAAGAGCCAGGTGGAAGTTCCCAGACCCGCGAGAAGAGCGATGCCTATTGCTGTCAGGTAGGCAAAGGTTGCCCTATTCCGCCGGACGAGCTTTTGCAGACGGTAATATCGGCTGGGCGGTCGCGCGATGATCGGCTCATGGTTTAGGAATCGTTGAATTTCTACCGCCAAGTCGCTGACGGATTCGTAGCGTTGCTCCCGATCCTTTTCCATGGATTTCATAAGGATCCAACTCAGGTCGTTACGGAGTATCGTTAGGAATGGACGCGGTTCTATGTTGCGATTTTGAGTAACCTCTTTTTGCTCTTCGTCCGACATTTCCTGAAAGCGGGTTAAGAGCGAAGGCGGGTCCTCCTCGCGGAGGATTCGACACATTTCACCCAGATCATTCTTCAGCAGTTTTTCATGATCGAACGGCGGTTTGCCGATGAGTAATTCATAGAGCAGGGTTCCAAGGCTGTAGATATCGCTTCGCGTATCAACATTCGTTTGCGTCAGATTGGTTTGTTCAGGACTCATGTAGGCCGGCGTTCCAATGATGGGTCCTACAGCGGTGTTAATGGTCTTTTCCGTAAGGAGATCCGGCGTCGTCGCCTTGGCAATTCCGAAGTCAATGACAATGGGAGAAGGAGCGTCGTCGTGCTGAGTCACCAGCACATTGGAGGGTTTAATGTCGCGGTGTATAATGCCTTTTTGATGCGCATGCTGGATGGCATTGCATACCTGTATGAACAGTTTAAGCCGTTGGGGTATGGAGAGCCTGTTTGAGTCGCAATAGGTGGTGATTCGTTCTCCGTGTACCAGCTCCATGACAAAAAACGGGCGGCCGGTTTCTGTCTCACCGGCGTCAAGCACGCACGCAACGTTGGGGTGCTCCATCATGCCGAGTGCCTGTCGTTCTGCTTCAAATCGGGCGATGATGCTCCTGGTGTCCATGCCCGGTTTGATGATCTTGAGGGCGACCTGTCGGCGTACCGGCTGGATCTGTTCAGCCAGATAAACATTGCTCACACCGCCTTCGCCGATTTTTTTCAGCAGTTTATAGTTTCCAACCTGCTTCCCGAGCCCTTCATCGTTGGACAGCAGCGAGTTTTTCAACTTAAAATATTCGGGCAGGTGGGGGATTCCTTGCGGCATCTCTGATGCTGACATTTGTGTCAGGCAATGTTTCTCGAAAATTACAGTTGCCCGGTCCTGCAGCTTGAAGAGTCGGTCAATTTCGCGACGAATCTCATTATTGTCAGCGCAGGAGGTCTCAATGAAGGCATTGCGTTCATTGACATCTTCGATCTCGGTTGCCGCAAAATAGATCTCGTTGGTTCGTTCTGAAACAGTGCAGCCGGATTTACGCTTATCTTCCATTTTGATCCTGCCCTCTATTCGCGATCAGTGGTCATTTGATGGATCAACCAGGCCTTTGCTGCGGCCCAATACCGTTCCACCGTGGATTTGCTGATGCCCATCTCCTCTGCAATTTCCGGATTGGTCATCCCGCCGTAGAATTTCATGACGACAAGTTCGGCCCACTTGGGATTAAGCTCTTCCAGCTGTTCAAGTGCATCCTCCACCAAAAGGATGAAGTCATCCCGCATCGGCGCATACAAATCGAGATCATCGAGGTCGATTCGTTTGCGGTTACCCCCGCGTTTTATAGCGGACCGCCTACGGGCATGATCGGCCAAAACATCTCTCATAACCCTGGAGGCCGACGCAAAGAAGTGGGCGCTGTTGTGCCATATGTTGTCATTGGACTCCATTTTAATCCACACCTCGTGAACCAACGCGGTCGGCTGCAACGTGTGGGAGTTCCGCTCCGTCGCCATCCGCGAATAGGCCAGCTTGCGCAGCTCTTCGTAGAGCAGCGGAAGCAGTTCTTCTGCAGAACTCTGTTTCCCTTGCTCAAATTTGACAATCCTATCCATAGTCACCAAACGGAATAATATCCTTGGGGTTTATTCGATGTGAAATATTACCACGTATGGACGCGCGAGCGATGCCTTTTTGGAAGTTAACGAATTTTTTTTATTGGAGTTTTGGTTTGGACCTTTCGTTTCCCAACGATCACGACGGAATCCAAAAGTTCACATTTCCCATGAATGGCAACAATCCAGCAGGGAGCGAGCTGATTGCCAAGGAGGCCGCCGCTCCGGGAGAACGGAGAAATCCGGTCTACAGCGTCAACCAACCGTGATGGGTTAAAAGCATCTGGAAGGGGTGTTGCATTGCAAGTTCCACTTGCCGCACGTACTCTGTTGCGAATGGACAGGGTGAATTGATGTTTAGAGATCTGAGAGAATTTATTGCGGCGCTGGAGGCGAAGGGCGAGCTGGTGCGCGTCAAGGCGGAGGTCGATGCGGATCAGGAGATCACGATCATTCAGCACAGGGTGCTTGCAGCGGGCGGTCCGGCGTTGCTGTTTGAACAGGTGAAGGGTTCGCCGTATCGGTTGGTGAGCAATCTGTTTGGAACGCCGGAGCGGGTGCGCATGGTCTTTGGGCGCGATCCGCGGGAGATCGGTGAGGAGATTGCGAGTCTGAAGGACGAGCTGATGCCGCCTACGCCCGACAAGCTTTGGTCGCGCCGCAACACCATCCGCAAAGTAGTCGCCATGCGGATGAAGACCGTGCGTACCGGGCCGATTCTTGAAACAGTGTATGAACCGCCCAACCTGATGCAGCTTCCGGTGCTCAAATGCTGGCCGCGCGACGGCGGGCACTTTTTTACCCTGCCGCTGGTGCATACGGCCGATCCGGTAACCGGCGTTGGAAATCTGGGAATGTACCGCCTGCAGCGCTACGACGATGCTTCGACCGGCATGCATTGGCAGATTGAAAAGGGAGGCGGTTTCCATTTTAAGCAGGCGGTTGCGCTCGGGAAGTCGCTGCCGATCAGCGTCGCGCTGGGCGGTCCGCCGGCGCTGACCCTTGCAGCGATTGCGCCGTTGCCGGAAGGCGTCGATGAGCGGCTCTTCGCCGCCCTGGTTCTTGGCAAGCCGCTGGAGGTGCTGCATCGCAAAACGACGGGCCATCGGGTTTCGTCGCAGGTGGAGTTTTTGCTGGAGGGCAGCGTGACGGCGGGCGATCTGCGCAGAGAAGGCCCCTTTGGCGACCATCTCGGGCATTATTCCCACTCCGCCGATTTCCCGGTGTTTCGCCTCGATCGCGTTTTGGCGCGCAAGGACGCCATTTATCCGGCGACGGTGGTCGGCAAGCCGCCGCAGGAGGATTTTTATATCGGCAACGCGTTGCAGGAAATGTGCATTCCTTTCCTGAAAATGATGAAGCATGCCGTGGTTGATCTCTGGTCGTATGCCGAAACCGGCTTCCATCCGCTGGTCGCGATGTCGGTCCGTCAACGCTATGGCCGCGAGGCGCTGAAACATGCGTTCGGCGTACTGGGCGAGGGGCAGCTTTCGCTGACCAAGGTGCTGATGGTGTGCGACGACGATGTAAACGTGCGCGATTTCTATGCCGTGAGCCGTGCACTGCGTGAGCATCTCGATCCAATGGACGGCGTACATCTGATGGCGCCCACGGCGCAGGATACGCTCGATTTCACGGGGCCGGCGATCAACTTTGGCAGCCGCCTGCTGTTGCTGGCGAATCAAGGAAAAAATTCGCCGCTGCGTCCCGCTCCGCCGCCTCCGCCGAATCCGGGCGAGGTGCATTCGTCAATTCGTGCGCTTCGTGCTTTTGGCGAAGGCGTTTTGATGGTGCAGGTGCCGAAGGGCTTTAATCGCGACGAAATACAGAAGGGGCTCTCCGAACATCCGGTGACGAAGCAGTATGTTTTGCAGGTCGTGGTTTCGGAGGATGTCGATATTCGGGACGACCGGATGGCGCTGTGGGGCTGGTTTACGCGCTTCGATCCCTACCTGGACATTCATCCGGCCCGGCGTGAATTGGCGGGAAACAAGCTCGTGATGCACTTCCCGCTCTTTATCGACGCCACGTGGAAGGAAGGCTATCGGCTGCCGGTCGAATTCGATCCCGACATCGAACAGCGCGTGGACGAGCGCTGGGATCACTACGATATTCAGATTTAGCCCAAGTTTCTTATTACCAGCTGTAACTCATTGAAACACAACGGCGGCGCT
>CAYOBH010000179.1:0-5064 GCA_964402125.1 uncultured Verrucomicrobiota bacterium | reverse complement strand
CGTCTTTGCGGTCAATAACATCCTTGTCCGCAGAGTATTAAGCATGGTCGTTTTTGAAACGAAAAATGGATAGAAGTTGAGGTGTAAGGAGCTTATGCCCTCGGTTTGCGGCGAAAAGCGTTGCGGACCGCGAGCGCCCAGACGACCCAGAGCGCTTCGTAGACAATGTTGCCGCTCATTTTTGAAGTGCCTTCCTGTCGGTCTTCAAAAACAATCGGCACTTCGCCGATGCGGAAGCCCTTCATCCACGCCTTATGGGTCATTTCAATCTGGAAGCCGTAGCCGTTGGCCTTCACCGCGTCAAAGTCGTATGACTCCAGCAACTCCCGACGAAAACACTTATAGCCGCCCGTAGGATCGGTGACCGGCATTCCGGTTATCATTTTAACATACACCCCCGCACTGCGGCTGAGCATCAGTCGCGACATCGGCCAGTTGAGCACCCGCACGCCGTTGACGTAACGCGAACCCAGAACCAAATCATGCCCCTCAATAATCTTATTTCGGAAGTTGGGGATTTCTTTGGGGTCATGGGAAAAGTCGCAGTCCATTTCCATGACGTAGGCATAGTCACGTTCGAGCGCCCATTTAAACCCTGCAATATAGGCACGTCCCAGCCCTTCTTTGGCGGTGCGGTGCATCACATGTACGCGGTCAAATTTTTCAGAAAGCCCGTCGGCCAGCTTGCCCGTGCCGTCGGGAGAATTGTCGTCCACAAAAAGGATGTCGACATGCGGTGACGAGTCAAGCACCGCTGTGGTCATCTTCTCAATGTTTTCTATTTCGTTGTAGGTCGGAATAATGACCAGTGTATCTGTAGTGCTCATAGTGCCGACGATTAATGCAGAAATCGGACCGGATGTTCAAGCCCCGTGCGTCGAAAAACGACATTAAATCCTTAATCTAATGATTTGGTCCCTTACCGTACCGCAGGCATCCTGCCTGCCTTGCCCCGTATCGCAGGCATCCTGCCTGCCTTGCCGTATCGCCGGCATCCTTGCCGGACTTGTCGTACCGCAGGCATCCTGCCTGCCTTGTCTGACCTCTGCCTCCCGTCCTCTGTCTTCCGTCCTCTGCCTGCCTTGCCGATTGCGAAAATCCTAAGCCCTAATTTCGAAACCCGAAACAATCCACAAAAACGCAAATTCGAATTTTCCCTGATCTTACTGATCAGGGAGTTCATCATCGGTAGCCGAAGGGGCAAACGGTAAGGTTGGAAACATTGTGGATCCGTGCATTAAAAAGCGACTTGATGCATTCCGATATGCTTAATGGTATAGGTCGGGTGGAAATTTCTTTGTTAATCCGCTCTCGGAGTTCATCTGAGAGTCTTTTTCCGCGAGTCTTTCGGATGGGGTCATTTTTATCAATATAGAGCTGGATGCTGATGGCGCTATTCTTTCGGAGGTGTAGAGTGATCTCTCTGAGAATAAGGTCGTGGTTTGCCTCGGCTCCCAAAACTTCAATGTCAGGCATTTCCTGTAGTGTTTGGAGAATCGCATTGTAGTCGCCATAATAACCACTGGTCTGGCCATCATTCATTCGCGCCTTGCTTGGGGTTCGGAATCGACTCATATCAACATCTTTTTTTGAGGGTTTTTTGTTCATGTCAACATTTGGGTAATCATTGAGATTGCCGATAAATAAAGCAATTTAGATGCCAAGGTTCCTTTTTTATTCGGAGCTGGCGAGGAGGGGACTAATGAAGCAGGACTGAAGAGAATTTCCGAAGAATAGACTTGGATCGTGATAGGAATGTCCCTATAGTGGAACGCCTTACAGTTTGTTTCGGTTTTTCGCATGGTTTTGGGGAAACGGGTTTGATTGCCGGGCTAGGGTATAAATTGGGGGGAAGGTTTCAGTCATTTGGCTGATCGACCGAGGGCGGTAGCTTGCTGTTATAGGGGAACCCCCACATTCCCGATCTGCTTTTTTCCCTTGAATCCATCTTCTCGTCTTTGTCTGTAAATCGGAAATTCACATGAGTGTCACGATTGAAGCCGATCTGGAAAACGGAAGACTGAGCGGACCGGAGGTTGCTCAACTACCGAAGTCGGCTCGGGTGCAGGTTGTTGTGCTTGGGCCGATAATTGAGCGCCCCGAGTTTGGGACGCGCACCTCGGTGCCGATAAAAATGACGAAGGATGCCTTTGCGCCCCTCGATGATCAGGAACTTTCGAGGTGGGGGTTGTCGTGAACGTTTTGCTCGATACCTGTGCGTTTGTCTGGCTGTGCTGCGAGCCGGAGAGGTTTCCGCCTGAAGCACGCCGGGTATTCAGCGGAGGGGATCCGCTGACCCTGTACATCAGTGACGCAACGATTCTCGAAATGGTCGTCAAAAGTGCGTTAGGAAAACTTGAGATTCCCGATCACCCGAGAATCTGGGCTCATGAACAGTGTAAAATATGGAAAATCAATGTGCTCCCGGTCACACATGAGGAAATTCAGTTCTCCTCGGGGGTGTCTCAGCAAGTCAAAGATCCATTTGATTCGCTGATTATTGCCACCGCCATAACGCATGTACTTCCAGTGGTGACGGATGCGCATTTTTTCAAAGTTTTCGGCGTCGATGTGGTCTGGTAGGTGGTTTTGATTCGGGAAATTGCAGCCCATTTGAGTCAAACCTGTCAGGAGCGCCGCGAACCCGAATGGTTCACGGCCTGATCCGGGACCTCGGAATAGAGAAGTCCTTTTTGCGAGTTTTGGTGGGTTTTGTTCTCCTTGTCACTGCTGATTCATAAAACTGACACCGAGCGTGTTCCGCGTGGTTAAGAAACAGGACCACTGATTACCGGTGACGTAATAACTGCCGAAGTCGATGTTGCTATTCATTGTAAAATGCAAGATTTGCTGAGCACAGTTTATCCGTGTAGTAGAAAAGAGTAACGAGAGAACAAACCACCCCGCCTCCCATTGGAGACAGTTCGCAATCAGTAAGATTGCGGGCCTCGCGCCCTCGCAGTAAATATTTATCGACTGCAGACTGAAGGACGAGGTATAAAGCGAAACAAGTCAGGAGAAAAAATGACCGCATTAGCTGAAAAGATTTATCACGAGGTTCTGGACCTGCCCGCTGAGGAACGGTTGAGTCTGATGGATCGGTTGCTGCATGAGGGCAACATCCAGCCGGATGCGGCTACTGATGCAGCCTGGTGTGAAGAGGTGCAACGGCGGGATCAGCAGATTGAGTCCGGCACGGCTGCGCTGATATCCGGGGAGGAAGTCTTGGAGCGCTTAAGAGGAAGATTTTCTAAGTAATGACGTTTCGCTTTCACGAAGCAGCTGAACCGGAGATTGAGGCCGCGATAGATTTTTATGAGCGGCAACAGGTCGGTTTAGGTTTTCGGTTCTTTTCTGAAATTGAAGATGCTTTGCGGCTGATTTCCGAGAATCCGCTTGCTTGGGAGCGCATGGATGAACAAACGCACCGTTGTTTGACTAATAGGTTCCCCTATGCGGTGATTTATCGGGTCAAGTCTGACCATATCCGCATATTGGCAGTCATGCATTTACGAAGGAATCCTAATTGCTGGAAAGGCCGTTAGCGCCTCCGACGATTGCTTAAAACCCGAGCCCCCGGCTCGTTCCTAAAACCTAACACGTATCAACGCGGACGTCACGAGCGCTCGACACAAGCACGTTATCCTGATAAAAGAGTGGTCATGGAGAAAGATACTGCACTTAAAAAACTAGGACAGTTCCGGCAGGAATGCGGACAGCAATATGGTATTCTGGCTCTAGGGCTGTTTGGTTCAACGGCCAGAGGAGAAGCCACGGAGCAAAGCGATATTGACGTCATGGTATCACTGAAGGAGCCCAATCTGTTCACATTGTCGCGTATTCGCATTGAACTTGAGGAACGGTTGCAGCATCCCGTGGAAATCGTGAGCTACCGTGAGCGTATGAATCCTTTTCTGAAGAAACGCATTCAGCTCGAGGGATGCTATGTCTGACCCCCGGCTTGTTATCGAAATCCTGTCGCAGATTCTTGCTGCTGTGGAGCGGATCCTGACTCGGTTCGAACCGGTGGACTCGGTATCGTTCTTTCTCGACTCAGAACAAGGGCTGGAAAAACTCGATGCCATCTGTATGCAGCTGATCGCGATCGGCGAAAGCCTGAAAAACCTGGATAAGGTTGCCGGGAATGAACTGCTGGAAGCCTATCCGCAGATCGACTGGAAAAGTGCTAAAGGAATGCGTGATATAATCAGCCACCACTACTTTGATATGGATGCCGAAGCCGTTTTTAATGTCTGCAAAATCAACCTGCCGGAAATGATCCCTGTGCTTAAGAAAATGATCGCGGGCGTGAAATCCTAAAACCTAACACCCGAGCCCCCGGCTCGTTCCTAAATCCGCAGGCTCCGCCTGCTTCCTAAAACTTAAAATGATACGATGCACGGGCTGACCCCGATCTGGGACTACTAAATAATCGAAGTGAGACCGGGTATTGTCTTGATTCCAGAGTGAAAATTCGACAGAAAAGAAACGTGCGACGCAAACGAAGAGTAGACATGCCGAAAGAGTATAATGCGGAATTCGAAAGGAAATGGGATGAATTCTTTAATCGGTAAATCCGTAAGTTTTGACAGTCGGCACCTACATGTTGAACTTTCCGACGGGCGGATCATTTCCACTCCCCTGGAGTGGTATCCTGAGCTGCAGCATGCCCGGGTCGAGCAGATCAACCAGTACGAGTTTATCTGCGCCAATACCGGCATCGAGTGGCCGGATTTGGATTATCATCTCAGTATCGAGTCGATGTTGCTGGGGCAGATGAAGGAGAGTGCCGCTTAGATCTCTCCGAAGGTGAAAATATTTATGCTGCAAATCACGGGCTGGCACCCTTCGGCACCCGGAGTAGAGTTCAGGCAAGGCCAGTCGGTTTTATGTGATTCCATTTAAAGAGCTACACGCCTTGCTCTCCGAACGCAGCGCGCTTAAAATCTAAGATTCAACGCCCAAACCCTCGGCTCGTACCCAAAACTTAAAATGATACAATGCACGGGCTGACCCGAATGGCACTTAGTTAAGAGTTGTAGGGCTGGAATGGTTGAGTCTTCG
>CAYOBH010000178.1:0-5075 GCA_964402125.1 uncultured Verrucomicrobiota bacterium | reverse complement strand
TCCGGCAGTGAATAAACCGCCCACGGAATCGCATTGGTGCGGAATCGGTCTTCCCGACCGAGAATCGTATTCAGCGCCACTTCGCCCATGCGCGTGGCAGAGTGCGCAAGTTGCGACTTTCCGGTCACATCGCCGATGGCATACACATTCGGCAGATTCGTGCGCTGCTGATCGTCGGTGCGAATGCCTCGGCGGTCAAATTCCAGCCCGGCCTCTTTAAAACCCATTTCCTCCAGATTGGGTTTACGACCGACCGCCATCAACACCACATCCGCAAAAATCGACTTTTCCTCGCCGGACTTCGTGGTGAACTTAACAATATGCCCATCGATCTCCGTCACGCGGCACCCGAGATTAAACGTTACCGTGCGCTTGAGCACCCGACGGAACTGCGCAGCCTGCTCGTCGTCCATAAACGGAATAATCTCGTCGAGCATCTCAATCACGTCAACCTTCACCCCGAGGCTGCTGAAGAAACTGGCAAATTCAATACCGATTACGCCGCCGCCGATGACCGCCAGCGACTCGGGCATCTCCTCAATACTCAGGATTTCCTTGCTCGTCATTACATGCGGCTGATCGACGCCGGGAATCGGCGGAACAATCGGCGAACCGCCGACCGCAATCACGACGTTTTCGCCTTCATACGTTACCCCATCAACCTCCACCTTGCGCGGTCCAATCAGCTTGGCCGAACCAAACAGCACCTCGACCTGGTTTTTCTTCATCATGGCCGCAATACCCGCGCGCAGTGTTTGAATGACATCCGTCTTACGCGCCATGATCTTTGAAAAATCAAACCCGATTTCACCGGTCGTAACGCCGAAGTCCTCCGCTTCCTGCGCCTGGACATAATGCTTCGCCGCATTCAGCAACGTTTTGGTCGGGATGCAGCCCCAGTTCAGGCAGACGCCGCCCAGATACTGCTTCTCAATCAGCAGCACCTTCAACCCTTTATGCCCCGCGCGCTCAGCCATTTCATAGCCGCCCGGCCCTGCTCCAATAATGATAATATCGTACATCAAACCCTCGCCATTCATTCGAAATCTCTAAGCTCTAATCCCGAAACGATCACTAAAGCTCCAATTCGTGCTCTCAACAATGCCAGAAACCTGTCCGCTGGCACACCATCGACCGCGCAATGGTCAAGGGCCTGAGTGCAGAACAAATTCACCCTCTACACCTTTCATTCAATAATGATGTAGGACACAACGTGTGCAATCAACCTCCGAGTGATCCGCGAGGATCACGAGGTAGCGTTGCCGTGCTTTTTCCGCCATCTTGAATCTTTACGGCCTTGTCCCAATCCTTCACGTTGATTATCACCTTGAAGTCGTGCCAAGCGGAGAGTTGCCCCATGACTCCTCCCCCATCGTTGCTGACAACACGAGAAGCAATGCCATCGGATTCAAACATTGCCTGTAGTAGAATTGCATCTTCCTGTCGAGCGAAGTTCTCAAAACACACTTCGCCCGCGAGCACTTGGGGTCGTGGTTTGCTCTTGGTAAACACCTTGGGCGAGAACTGATCCGAGGGAACGGTCACGATTTCGCCGCACTTTGGGCAAAGTTCTGGGCAACCTTCGAGTTCACGGCCGAACGTTATGGTTTGATTGCATTCGGAACACTTGAATGAGATCTTTAGGTAAGCCTTTCCAGGAGCATCCTTGCGTGCTGGCAAGAACCAGACGACCACAAGAACAAGGAGTGGTACGGTGATGTCAACTACCGGAAGCATCGGCTCAGAGCTCCGAAAGAAGTGGACAATAATTGGCCCCAACCAAGCGACCAGACCCGAGACAACGCAGGCCGCTGTGACATTGTATCCTTTTGATTTTGCGATGTAGCAGATCGGAAGCAGTATGAGGACGACAAGTGCTATCATTCTATTTCTCCGGCAAATAATCAGGATTTTATCCCTGATTCTCGCACAAACCTCTCTCTGTCGCAGCAGGTTAAAAAGTATACGGATATAATGGCCCCCGCGTGCTGCCACCTTGATGCTGGACTGAGCCCTCTCGATCCGATCCAACTTATCGGTGACATTGTATGGATCTGAGGATGGTTTCGCCATGGTTTTCTTCCGATTTCTTGCCCGAATCCGCAATGACGATCCCCTCGTCAGCCTGCTACGCCACAAAGATACTCTGTACACTCCCTCGCACAGCAACATTATTTCTCCGTACAAAGACAACATCCGTCGGAGGAAGCCACACGCTTCGATAAGAACAGTGGGTTTTTGAGTAGACAGGACGATATAGGGCGTCAAGAGCGACTCGCCACCACATCAACCTCAGCGCCTGCAAATACGTGAGCAAAAAGAATGTTGATGATAAAACAGTCCGCCATTATGAATAAAGCTTCTTCCCATGACTGCCAAAATAATGGCACGCAGATTGCTTTTGTTTCTGCTTCATCGAGGAGGCAATAGAAAGGATTCGCCATGCAGGTTGAACAGCAAATCTGGGAAGGGATTAAAGGATGGAAGATGCTGGAGGATGCCGACTTGTCATCCCGTGCCCAATTGGTGTTTCTGTTCGGTGATTTTTCGATATTGGCAAACTCCGATGCCGTTGAGCAGATCAAACAGTGCTACCCTGAAGCCTATGTACTCGGGTGCTCCGCAGGCGGTGCAATTCATGATGCGGAAATTGCCGACGATGCTCTCGTCGCGACAGCGGTGTGGTTCGAACGAACCACCATACGGGCAACAGCGGTTGATCTGGAATCCTCATCCAAAAGCGAAGATGCCGGAACCTTAGACGACTTGCTGCAATTTTTAGATTGGCCTTCGGGATAGGTCGTTCTATCACAGCGCGAGTAGAAGAAGTCGCGCGAAAACATATAGAAGGAGCGTTGCATGAGACTTAAAACGAACATGGTTTATTCGTTTATTGGATTAACGATTGTTTTACTCTTTCTGTTTTACTCCAACCTTGTGATCCGGCAGACCCACCGAGAAATTGACCTCTATCTGGCGGGACAAATGGGAAATATGCAGGGCCAGATCAATGCCACCCTGCATGATTATCATCGATTCTCGAATTATATCTTCGATGAAATCATCAATCAGGAGTCCGTAACGTCGATTTTCGCCGCAGCAAAAAATGCATCGGAAGCCGAACGGGATGCGCTCCGGCAGAATCTCTATACATTGCTGAAAACACGCTATGAAACCATGGTCCAATACAGCTTCCGTCAGCTCCATTTCCATTTTCCGAACAGCGTAAGCTTCCTTCGAATGCATCGACCGGAAAAATATGGCGACTCGCTGGTAGGCATTCGACATTCTGTTGAGAAGGCCAATGAACTTCGCCAAAGCGTGGCGGGATTTGAGGAAGGAAGAATCTTTAACGGATTCCGTTATGTATATCCACTCAGCCGGGCTCAGGAACATCTCGGCACGGTCGAGCTGTCGGTCTCCGCAGAAATCATTCTTAAAACCCTGTACGAACTCTATCCGAAAACAACAATCTATTTTATTATCCGCGATGATGTCGTTGCGCAAAAGGTTTTTGAAACCGAGCAAAATAATTATCTACCCTCTGGTCTGATCGATGGATATTCGTTCGATGTCGGCGTTCACCGCGTTGTCAACGATCGTGAACATCAGGTGCTTGGCATAGCCAGTGACTCCCTGAGAAAAGCAATATGCTCGAAAATTGGTGGTCAGACGGATTTCCAAGATGCACGGAACATAACGGTGGCCCACGCCGGAAAAAATTATCTGGTCCAGATTCATCCGATTATTGGAGATTCCGGCCAACAAGTGGCCGCGTTTGTCTCTGTTGTGGAAGATATGATGATTAACGCCACCAAAGATGAAATGAAAATGCGGTTGTTCTTTTCGGGAATCTTATTCACCCTCCTCTTGGGTGCTGTTTTCCTCCTGTTTATCTATCAGCATCGCTTGGTGGTTGCCCAACGCCGGGCCGATGATGCCAACGCGATTAAGAGCCGGTTTCTTGCGAATATGTCACATGAAATTCGCACGCCCATCGGCGGAATCAAGGGCATGTTGTCGCTGATGGAATACACGGATCTGGACGCAGAACAGAAGGAATATGTCGAATTAGCAAAATCTTCCGCAGATCTTTTACTGGGGGTTATTAATGAGATTCTCGACATTTCAAAAATTGAGTCTGGAGAATTGGTACTGGAAGCAAAGGCCTTCCGGGTTCGACCGTTAATTGAAAAAGCGGTCAACCTCTTTCTACCGGCAGCAAAAGACCGTGGAATTCAACTCCTCTCCAATATTGCTTCGGAAATTCAGGAAGTGTTAGTCGGTGATCCGCTAAAAATCAACCAGATACTCAACAACCTGATCTCCAACGCATTAAAGTTTACTCATGAAGGGAAAATCACCCTTGATGTTTCTCTCCTTCAACAGATGGAGGACGGGCGATCGAAGCTCAAGTTTGTGGTGAGCGATACCGGGATCGGCATGAGCGAATCGGTTCAGAAAAAAGTGTTTGATCCCTTCGTTCAAGCCGAAAGCTCGACAACCCGCCAATATGGCGGAACCGGCCTCGGCCTGCCGATTACCCGTGAATTGATTCGCCGGATGGACGGCGACATTTCCGTGGAAAGCCAACCGAATAAAGGAACACAAATGTGTTTCTCTATTATTCTGAACCCTTGGAACGGAACCAGCGAAGTGCTTGATCCAACTCCGATCCAACGGAAAACTGGCCATGCCCCGCTCTCCCCGAAAGAATGCCCCGAAATTCTGATTGCTGAGGATTCGCTGGTGAATCGAAAAATTTTAGAAAAGCTGCTAACTAGAGAAGGGTACAGCGCCGATATGGTCGTGAATGGAAAAGATGCCGTTTCCGCCGCAGAGCAAAAGACGTATGATCTCATTTTCATGGACTGCCAAATGCCGCTGATGGATGGATATGAAGCAACCCGGAGAATCCGACAAAAAGAGTCCCCAGATAGACACACAAAAATTGTCGCCCTGACCGCGCACGCATTCAAGGGAGAAGAGGATAAGTGCCTAGCCGCAGGAATGGATTCCTACTTAACCCGAGTTTCTCAAATGGTCATTTGAAAACGCCTTTTTTCGCCCCTTTA
>CAYOBH010000177.1:0-5143 GCA_964402125.1 uncultured Verrucomicrobiota bacterium | reverse complement strand
AGCCCGCAGTATAAAGAAACTGCGGGCTTGCGCAACTGCCAAGGCAGGAAGATTACTCGCTGTACACTTTTTTGCGCATCGTTTCAGTCAACAGTGTCGGATAGAGTTTCTGAACAATGTCCTTAATCTCAGCCTCGTACGCCTTACCCTCCTGCTCACAATCACCAGAAACCGAAATATAGGCCCATCGACTCGCCTTACTCTCTACAACACGACCCCACGCCAACCAGAACATGCGTTCCAAATGAGAAGGCGTTTCCCGTTCCTGCCCCACAAACCAATATGCATAATAAATATTCTCGCTCGGCCTCGACGCTTTAATCACCCGGATCTGTAGCGAATCGCGTCCCTCCAACGGAACATCCAGCGTATATTCCTGATCGAGCGCATTCCCCTGTGCAACAAGACAGCGCTGTGGACGATGAATACTGTCGCGCTCCATTCCACTCAGCACAATCGAAACAAAAACCCTCCGTCCCACATCGTTGGTGTAGGCTGATTTGATAAACTCCGTATCCTTGGGCAGTGCTTCATATTCCGATCGGGTCATATTAAACAATTCATACCCGCAATCCGGGCACCGATTTGAATCCGCGAGATCGCGCACATAAAATGAAGCGTCCTGATAATTTTTGGCGCACAGCTCAGGATTATGACAAAACCGCAGTTCATTTCCCACCCAACCATCCAGCTCTTCTGGAAGCTCCATCTTTACGCCCGGAGTGGGGTTTAAATGGACATCGCAAGTAAAGGCCAGCGCCAGCGCCGTAACCGACATCAACCCAACAACAATCAAAAAAGGTTTAACTAGGCTCTTTTCCATTTAGAAAACATCCTCCGATAATCCAGTGAAAGCAACTTACCACACCCCACCATAGAAGCGATCGCCACCGCAAAGAAGAGATACCCCGCCCAGTCATGGTGAAGACCGCCGGCGTACTCCTGCCCCGTCGTCACCGCAACCAAAGCAATCGATATGATACGGGCAATATTTCCGAGCACAGCAATCGGAACGGAGAGCCAGAACAGCAGCCACTGTTTAATAATGTTGGTCTGGGTATAATAGGCATAAATCGCGGTCAAGGCCGTCATCGCCAACAGGGAGCGCAGACCAGAACACGCCTTTTCCACATTGAAACTGAAATATGGAGAAACCAGCATACTGCCCTGCCGGGTGCACTCAATCCCCAATGCCTCAACCCCGGAATGCCCCATCGCAACCGCAATGCGCTGCAACTGACCGGAAATCGAGTTCAGAAAATTGAGCGGCACACAGAAAATCAGATATGCACATGGAAATATCAGCAGGCGCGCAACGCCCCAACCCCAAAAATAGAGCGGAATGCCCCAGATCAGCATAATCAGACTGACCAGCGAAATACGCGTCTGCTGCACCTTGACGCCAAGCCAGTGGAGCAGTAACGCAGAGACAATGACCACCAAACCCCAACGGCATACCCTCCTCGGCACGTTCCTGAACTCCTTGCGCTTGTACCAGATCACCCACAAACTAACAAACGGGATCAGATAGCCGTGCGAATAGTCCTCCCCAAACGACTCTCGGTCTGCCCAACGAGCAACCATCCATTTAAACGCCGACGCACTCTCCACATTTTCTACCCGATTGCCCAATAGATGAAAAAGAACCATCAGAAAACCAATGAGAATCGAGGCAAAACAGATGTTCAGCACCTCATTCCTAGAGAGCGCACCCAATCGCCACCGATCGCTCCATATTAACCTCTCATTACCGTTGTCCATACTTCGAATATCCTCGTTCGTTCCGTTCTTAAAAAAACAGGCCGCAATATAACACGATCATTGGAATCGAAAAACCTGATTCGCGAAATATTCATCCCATTCTACAAACTCGATTTATGGGCTTTCCTCTACGTTTTTCAACAGTTCAGATTTTCTTACGGTGTTACTGCACTGATCCAGTCGGCGACAACCCTAATACCCCATCTCTGGAGCAACAATAACCGCAATTCTGTGCGGGAGATCGACTTCCATCCCTGCATCAGAAAATCCCTCATTTTATGCCCAATTGGGCTTGCAAACAAAACCCAGATCTCAATAATGCCGCCACGTTTTTGAGAGAAAGCGCGAGCGTAGCTCAGTGGTAGAGCTTCACCTTGCCAAGGTGAATGTCGAGGGTTCGAATCCCTTCGCTCGCTCCAATTTAAACCGGACGGCCCTGCTGTCCGGTTTTTTTATTCCGCCCACTTCAGGATTATATCCATGAGCCACAGCGCTTGGCACTGCCGACTTCTTTTCTCCAACGAACACAAACGTATTAATCCATTTTTTCCGGCATAACACTGTATACAGGAAGAGGTTCATTCGGATTTATGACAAATGAAATTTCAATATTCTCACCCGTTCCCGTAAAAATCTCTCCATATTTTTCTACAGGGTCCTTCTCTCCATGCGAATTCGCTGCGAAAAGTCGGTAACGATATCCAACACGACTGGGCCAACTGACCGTTACAATGCCATCTCTACCCCTAGATGCCGATACGACAGGAATATACATTGGCTCAATCACCGTACGAACGCAGCCCGAAAAAACAAGTACCCCCGCAAAAACACACCCTGAAAAAACAATGGAAACCCAGTGACGATTTTTTATCTTCATTCCGTTCTCCTTCTAGGACTGAACGTCCTCAATGCTTCACTCCCCACGAATAACCGCTGGCGGAGGCTCAGGAAGCTTCAGAATGATCCCTTCATTAGTTTCTTCTTCGGGAGCATTTTCATCCATAAATTCAGACTCCTGGATCGGATCGAGATTGATCTCTCCACTCCGATCCAATTCATTAATATCCTCTAACGGCGGTATGGGATCAGGTTCACGGATCGTAGTCAGATACTGAAAATCCTTCGCGCCCTGTATGGCCTCTGCTGAATTTTCCTGTGGAGAGCGGTGATTGATGTTTCCCGGGTTAATGCTTCTCACATCAAATCCATAGGTTTTTGCAAACTGCTTCCAGCTTTTGGCCGAAAAATCATAGTGGCGACCGACCAAATGAAGCAGCGGACGCATCTCCGTGGTAGTGATGGCATAAACGGTCGAGCACCAAGACTCTGGCGGAATAAGCGCCGCCGGAGTTTTTGCACCTTTCGGCGAAATCACGAGAGCAGAAGAAGGTTTAGCCTTCAAAAAAGCGCCTTCTTTATACGACGCTCCAGATATCGTCAGCCACTTTTCGCCGTTCCACGCCTTAAGTGCATACGAATTATTGGGCATGGCTTTATAGCACAAAAGAATCGTGGGATAAGTATTCCCCACATCAAAAGCCATTTTAATCACATCCTCTTCCGCCGGAATGAGCATCAGCGTCCGCGGCTGCGACTCCTCAGCTGCGGAAACTAGCCCGCACACCCCGAGTAAAATCACCATCACCGAAATAAACATCGACCGTTTCATAACAAACTCCCCCCTTAGTTTGCAGGTACCGGCATAGACGGGGCCATCCGTCCACCCAGTTTTTGATCAATCATCATCAGTCCGCCTTTGTCCTCGCCCACCATACGCAGCGGATTCAGCACATCTTGAACACTGGCCTCTTCCTCAACCTGCTCGCTCACATACCATTGCAGGAAAGTCTGCGTGGCATAATCATGTTCTTCCATCGCCAGCCCCATAAGCTGATGAATAGACTTTGTAACGAACTGTTCGTGCTCAAGCGTCTTCTGGAAGATTTCCAGCGGCGTTCCGTATTCCTTGGGCGGCTCCTCAATGGTTTTCAAGAAAACCTCGCCTCCTTGGGTAAGAATATAATCATACATCTTCGTCATATGCAGAACTTCCTCTTGATACTGCATGCGCATCCAATGCGAAAATCCAAGAAACCCCAGCGAGTTGCAGTAGGCCGACATGGCCAAATACATATATGCTGAATATGCTTCTTTATTAATCTGTTCATTCAGCGCTTCTTCCATCCGTTTCGAAATCATTTTATGCTCCTTTTTTTGGTTCACTTAGAGAGTATCTACCCTCGAGTTCATTAGTCAATACCATTAGCGCGTTTAGCCGACTCCACGGTATTATACAGCAACATCGTAATCGTCATCGGTCCAACGCCGCCCGGAACCGGTGTGATCAGCGAGGCTTTTTCCTTCACCGCATCAAAATCCACATCGCCCACCAACCGATACCCGCGCTCGCGACTGGCATCCTCCACGCGGTTCACGCCCACATCGATCACCACAGCGCCTTCTTTAACCATCTCCGCCGTCACCGTATTCGGGCACCCCGAGGCGGCAATAATGATATCCGCTTGACGCGTATGATATCCCAGATCCTTCGTGCGGGTGTGGCACAGCGTTACCGTGGCGTTGGCTCCCTCCTGCTTTTGAATCAGCATATTGGCCACAGGCTTGCCGACAATATTACTGCGCCCCACCACCACTACATGCTTGCCGCAGGTATCCACGCCGCTCCGCTTCAGGAGTTGGATCACGCCGTGCGGCGTACAGGGAAGAAAGGCCTTCTCACCCACCACCATCTTGCCCACATTCATCGGGTGAAATCCGTCCACATCCTTATCTGGATCGATCGCCAGCAAAACCGCCGACTCATCGATATGCTTCGGCAGCGGAAGCTGCACCAGAATCCCGTTAATCTTGGGGTCCTTATTCATCCGCTCCACCAACGCGAGCAGTTCCTCCTGCGTCGTTTCAACAGGCAAGCGATGGTCATCCGAAAAAATACCGATCTCGCCACAAGCCCGCTCCTTGGCGGAAACATACGATTTTGACGCCGGGTCCTCCCCGACCAGAATAACCCCCAGCCCCGGAACAATCCCCTTCTCCGCAAGCTGAGCGACTTCGCTCTTCAGCTCCGCGCGAATATCCACCGCAACCTGTTTTCCATCAATAATCTTTGCCGACATCCATTCCCTCTCTTTCCAAATTTCCGAAAAATCTACGCGCTCTGCAAACGCGAAAAAGTAAAATAGCCGCGCTCCGGCGATGCGGCAAACTCCATTTCAGTTTTTAAGCGCAGGATGGATTACCCCGTAGACGGAGCATCCTGCTCCGTTGTCTTGGCTCAGCGTGCACAACGGAGCAGGATGCTCCGTCCTGGAGTTTGGTTTTCCAACACTCAGGCCGTGCTTGCCAGTATTGCGCTGCACAG
>CAYOBH010000176.1:0-5144 GCA_964402125.1 uncultured Verrucomicrobiota bacterium | reverse complement strand
CAAGCTATGGCTCTTTAGGCTATTTTTTATTCAGTTAAGCCGGACGATAGTGGATTGCAATGTTAAAATCCTGAATGCCGTTGTCAGATGAGCGCATCCGTCAAAAGGGTGTTTTTTTCCTCTCAACTGTGATTAAATATCGTGATTTGAGAAAGCAGGCGGCATAACGTGGAGCAACCCGTGAATTTAAAAAACCAAACTAAAAAAGAGCTTATTGATCGCATTCATCAGTTGCTCAGTGAACAGCAAAACCCTCCGAGTCCTTCTTCACGGGACACCTCCGAAGAGGACCTGTACAAAATTCTGGCGCACAGCTCTCAGGTGGGCTTCTACATCATGCAGGACGGCCGGTTCCAGTTTATCAATTCCCACTTCCGGGAATACGGCGGCTATCCCGAAGACGAACTGCTGCAGATGAGCCCCACGTCGATCATCGTCCCGGAAGACCGCCGCAAGACAGCCAAAAACGCCGTCATGATGCTCAAGGAACAGCGCTTCTCCCCCTATGAATTTCGCATCCTCACAAAAGACGGGCGCATCAAGTGGATCATGGAAACCGTCATGTCGATTACCTACAGAGGGAAGCGGGCCATCCTCGGCAATTCGATGGATATCACCGACCGCAAGGAAGCGGGGCGCAGGCTCGAGGAGCTCGAAGCGCTCGAATCCTCCATCCTCGACGCAATCCCCCAGGCCGTCGTCGGCCTGCATGAGCGGCGCATCAATTTTGCCAACCACTCGGTTCGGCTGATTTTCGGCTGGCGGCGGGAAGAACTCATCGGCAAAAGCATCCGCATGATCTACCGTAATGAAGAGGAAGCGGACAAAATCGGCGCACTGTTTTATTCCACACTCGAACGCCAGCGCACCTATGAAACCGAATTTCCCTGCCTGCGCAAAGGCGGAGAGGAAATCCTTTGCCGGATGAAAGCCTCGCGCATCGGCGAGAAACTCCGCGAAAAACGCATCGTCGTCACCTATGAAGACATCACGGCGGAAAAAAAGGCCGAGGAGGAACTGCGGCGTTCGCGCGAAGAATTGAGAAACCTCTCCATCCATCTCCAGTCCGTCCGCGAGGAGGAAAGAACACGCGTCGCCCGCAAAATCCATGACGAGCTGGGGCAGACGCTGACCGCGCTGCAAATGGATTTGTCCTGGCTGGCCCATCACCTGCCGGCCAAAGCCAAAGCCGCGTATGAAAAAATTTCAGGCATGTCGCATCTGATGGATACCGCGCTGGAAAGTGTGCATTATATTTCAACGGAACTGCGCCCGAGTCTGCTCGATGATCTGGGGCTGGCGTCGGCCATTGAATGGCAGGCGGCGGACTTCCAGAAACGCTCCGGCATTGGCTGCCAGGTGCGGATTCGCACATTGAATGCGCCCCTGGATCGCGAACTGGCCACCACGATCTTCCGCATTTTCCAGGAGACCCTGACCAATGTCGCCAGGCATTCCAAAGCCACGCTTTGCCACGTCAGTCTGTCAGACAACGCAAAAGAACTGTGCCTGGAGGTCGCGGATAACGGCATCGGCATCACGCAGTGGCAGGTGGATGATCCCGGGTCCTTCGGCATGATCGGCATGCGCGAGCGGGCGCATCTGTGGGGCGGCACGGTGCATGTCCGCAATGCCAGACCGTCGGGAACCATCGTGAGGGTGATGATCCCGCTTACGCAAAGGAGAACTTAGATTATGATACGCATCCTGGTGGCCGATGACCATGCCGTGGTACGGCAGGGCGTCATCCAGATTCTGGCGGAAGTCAAAGACATGATGGTCAAGGACGAAGCGCAAAACGGCGCAGAAACCCTCGACAAAATTCAGAAATACGAATACGACGTAGCCCTTCTGGACATTTCCATGCCAGGTCGCAGCGGACTGGAAATTCTCGAGGACATCAAGGCGATTCGACCGAAACTGGCCATTCTGATTTTAAGCATGCATCCCGAAGAGCAATATGCCGTTCGCGCGCTTCGCGCCGGTGCCGCAGGCTACCTCACCAAAGCCAGCGCACCGCAGGAACTCATCGGCGCCATTCGCAAGGTGGCCTCCGGCGGCAAATACGTCACCGCGTCCCTTGCGGAAAAACTGGCCGACGAAATCGAAATCGACGCGACCCGGGCGCCCCATGAAAGGCTCTCCAACCGCGAACACCAGATCATGCTGATGCTGGCCTCCGGCAAATCCGTTTCCAATATCGCCGATGAGTTGTGCTTGAGCGTCAAAACCATCAGCACGTATCGCACCCGCGTTCTGTCCAAGATGGGCATGAAAAAAAACGCCGAACTCACACTTTACGCCGTCCACAACAGGCTTATCGATTAGGGTGCAATCCACTGAGGAATAAATTGCATCGGCAATAATTAAATGACCTTTACGCAAACCCGGTGCGGGCGAAGATGGCCGCCGAGGGATGCGCCTGCGTCTGGCGCTTTGGGCGCATTTATATGACAAAATTGATTTCCGGTTCATTGGCTGAATGGAAGACTGATGGATGGAAAAGTGTTTACGCGGCCCGTGTTTTGATATGCGATTCGATCACCGTCCAGGTTGTGCGTTTTGCGACGCGTAAATCATATTCCGTTTGCAGATTCATCCAGGTTTCAGGGGCAACGCTGAAATGTTTACCAAGGCGTAGCGCCGTGTCGGCTGTGATGGAACGTTTGACATTGACAATCTCACTGATTCGTCCGGGTGGCACATCAATATCCCTTGCCAGTTGATTGATGCTTAAGCCCAGCGGTTTCATAAACTCTTCCGCCAGGATTTCACCAGGCGGGATGATATCGAGTAAATTCGTTTTTCTCTGCATTGAAGCCTCCTTGTGTTAATGGTAATCGACAATTTTCACATTGAAAGCGTGCCCATCCCGCCATTCAAAACATATACGCCACTGATCGTTAACGCGGATGCTGAGTTGTCCTTTTCTGTCGCCCTTGAGCGATTCCAGTTTGTTGCCCGGCGGCTTTAATAAATCAGTCAGGTTTCTCGCACTGTGCAGATATAAAAGCTTGCGCCTGGCCTGACATTCTATGGCTTGATAATGCCGAACGGATATGTCATGAAACAGGGCATCAGTCTCTTTGCGCGAACGATTTAATCATGACTGAACAACTATCACGCGATACGTAATACGTCGAGCAGCAGATTCGAAGGTTTGGATAAGAACTACCGGATGGAAGACGGACGGATGCTACGTCAGTCGCGTCCAAAGGACGCGACTGAACTTATACCCCCAACGACAGAAGGCTATTTACTGACGCACCACGCATTCCCATTCCCATAAAACTATAGCTAAAAATCGGTTTGTTTTTTCGTGATGAATGTTTATGTAACTGAAAATGCGATGTTTTAACTCTGAAGGTTATAAGTTTACAGCGTCCCTGTGTCTTGCACTTTCGACCCCTTGCGTTTCCCCTGTGTGCCTCACGTCCCTGTGTCTCTCTAATTAAGTGTTGTGTCCCCCAAATTCTACATTTGGTTCTCTTTTGCTATAAACCGCTTCATTAAGTCAATTAGATTGAAATGACAGTTTGATATTTGGCAAATATTTAATAATATCAAAATTAGAAGTAGTGAATTTCATGGCTTCAAATATCACACCATTACCGCCAATAAAATTTTCACTACAAGGTGGTTCTTTGCAAAATGGCGGATACTTCCCTTCTCGAAGTCCTTTATTGTGCCATTGAAGTGATTCACTTCTTGCCATATAATAATCAAGGAGTAGGTATTCTGGATTAGAAATCAAAGATATATTAGAGATGTCTTGTGCCGTTTTAACCCCTGCTTTGACTTTAAATGCTTCGACAAAGTTATCAAAATGTCCTTTCATGTCGCGATGTATGCAGAGTCCTGTTGCACCGGAGTGGTCCCAGAAACTGATAGTGTTTGCATACAAATAAAGTCTTATTATATTTGGATTTCCTTCCTTAATTAAGATTCCACCCAGCGTTTGCTCCGCATCACTGCAGTCACTACCTTGCTGAATTATTTTTGCCAGTGTGTCCCAATAAAAAGGGTTTAAACTGATATGTGCATATAAAATTATAGTAGCACTTTTTAGACCGACATCGTCAATTTTGTATCCAGCATAATCTAAAGAATAACGTTCTTCCAACGGTCTTGACATTATAGTGCCTAACATTTCGTTAAACTTCTGCAGTTTTAATTGTTTCTGAGTAACCAGATTATAATCTTTAATAGCTTCATCATAAGTTACCGCTTTAATATTATTTCGAAGAATTGCTTTAATGCCTTCGACATCTACGGTAACTATAACGGTTAAAAAAAATGTGTCTTCCGTCTTGTTTTCCTTGAGAATACGATAATCCTTAACGTGCCCCTTGCTCATTGCAACTATTTTATCTTTTTCGACCTGAAAATCCTTTACATCTGTCACTGAATATACAAAGACACCCGTAGCCCTTTCTACGGCATTACGGAGCGCATCTTGAATTGCGGCATCTTTTGAAGCACCAGTTCCAATAACAGTAATGGTTTGTGGGGAACATACGGGACGTACTTCAATATATCAATCTAATTTCATTCAAGCAGGTAAGAATGGTCTTCGACAATCAGCTTCCCCCTGCGGACAGCATAGGTTATCGCTGATTGTGTCCGATTCAGCATCTGCGCTAACTGATTCTGCGGCATTCCCAGCTTTTCCGTTGCCCAATAGCACAGAATGCTTCTTGCCATGGTCCTTTGGGCGTCCCTTAAAGAGTCTAGCATCTCGTTCGGCGTAACGTTTGTGATTTCGGCAACTCGTTTGATCAATTGTTCCAGATCATACCCCCTGGCTTTCAACCGATATTTCTCCTTAAAGCTTTCTTCAGCTTTATCCAAAACGTCTCTTACAAAAGTTCCATCGCCTAATATACGCTCGTCGCCTTTTTGATAGTCACCTGTTTCACGTAATGACTTGACACCGCTCCAACCGCCATGACTTCGCAACAATCCGCCACCGGTCAGGTCGGAACGATTCCCCTGTGCGATGCCGCTCCGCACAAACCGACTGTATTCATTTTTGGCCGTCGACGATTTGTTTCCAAAGACTCGGAGCACATATTGCGTGTCCTGCCATTCAATTTTTCTTCGCCCCATCACCGTACCGTGTCCACAGTAAGGATATGCCGCCA
>CAYOBH010000175.1:0-5159 GCA_964402125.1 uncultured Verrucomicrobiota bacterium | reverse complement strand
GTCGGTCGGGGACGGGCATTTGAAAGTGGAGGTCGGACTTTCCACCAATATCGTTGCCGTCGGCGGCAGTGTATTGATAACAGTGAAGCTCACTAACTCCAGTACGACTGACGTAGCAATTGATCGCAACACGGTAACTGCGTCGATTTCTGTTGCAGATTCGAAGGAAGCACCAATCACGGAACTTCCCTTCATGGACATGATCTACGCTCCTGCAAAAACGTCGCCCCTCATCGTGCCTCATGAAGGGAGTGCAGTCGTTCGCGTCTTTGGCGCACAAGTGACAAGAGGGAGTTGGGAAGGGTTTGGCACTTCTGGAAAGCATGAAGGTATCGCTTTCGTTTTGCAGCGCGATGCAGGTGCGTCCTGCTACCCGTTGAAAACCGTTCCGGGAGAGTACGCTCTGCGTTGTCATCTGAGAATTCAGGCACTAGCAGGCGCAGGCGACCAGCCTGTAATAGAGATTGTATCAGACAAACTGAAACTGACTGTAAGAGAATAGCTGACCTAAAGTCTAGGCCACCTTGCGTTCCGCTCGTAATCTGACTTTCAACTTAAGCGAACAAGGAAAAAGTATGAGTGGACAGTATATCCCAAGATTTAACGGCAGGCTGTTCTTCACCTCAGCCTTTATCGTCACTGGCAACCGCTGCTTCGGCACCGACCCACTCAATCGAGCAGAACATTTCTGCAGAGCCGCTCCGCGCCGCGCTGCAGGCACTTCCCCCAGCTCCGAGCCGACCCACTCTCCAGAGGATTCCCGCCACGCGACTCGCCAAGGAGCAGGACGAAGCGGAACCGGATGATGAAGAAACCGCCGGACCCATCCTGCCCCTCGCCGAACAGAAGCGGATCGTGGCGAAGGTGGAGCAACTGATGGCCTTGGTGGATCAGCTCGAAGCGCAGCAAACCGCCGCCCGCGCCACCAGCGCCAACCTTCTCGCCGCCCTCGTCGCGGAACTCACCGGAACGTCCGCATAATGATTCTTTATTCGCTGCTTTTCATCCATTCGTTGCAATCTCAAACGGGCAACCCGCGACCCAGAGTAGAATGGGCGTCCCGCTCGTTTTCCCGCAAGCGGGACGCATGCTCTACCTTCCCCGCCGAGCGATTTTGTTCATCCTTCAATGTTCAAGTAAAGCTCCACCGCTTTTCTGGCCTGCCGCAACTGACAGTCCTTCAGAGGACTAATACGGAATTAACTTAATTAATACTGTTTGGACCACGAAATACACAAACCACACGAAAAGAGAATTACTGCATTACCCACGTTCGTGTATTTGGTGTATTTCGTGGTTACAATTCTATTCACGTTAATTTGGTATAAGCCCCGTAATAACGTAATCGACTCATATTTAACAGATTGGAGATAACGCCAATGGCGCCACCCTTGAGCATGTCGCGGATGTTTTCCTGTTCGGTGACGCCCGAGGCGATCGACATCGCCCTGAATCCCGACCACGTCTGGACCGGAACCCTCGAATCCAACGAGATCACGTTGGAAATTGTTCCGACCCGGCAGTAGAAATGCGGGCCCCAGCAGTGGATTTGGCTCAAAATGGATAAAATGGTAACACAACCGTAACACTTCTTCGTTTATATCCTCACACTCAAAACCATGGTTGGTTCCATGGGTTTTTAATGAAAGGGAATGTATGGATACAAAAAAAGTAGGAATAAAATTTGCATTGGCATTGAGCTTGATCGCTGGTCTTTCCGGCTGCGCCATGCTTAACCGGGGAAACATTGAATACACCCGAAGCACGACGCTTGGACAGGAACTCCTAGATCTGCAGGAAGCCAGAGCACAAAACGCCATTTCGGAAGAGGAATACAACGATGCCAAGAAGGCGATTTTGGAAACCCCGTTCGATGTCAACGTTTCCAGCGAAACGGAGGAATAGTCCAAACTCCTAGGCAGGTTCTGAACCACTGATGAACGCGGATGGACTCTGATACTTGAACCGTTTCAATTTCCGTTTTTTTATTCGCGTTTATCTGCGGTTCTGTAATTGCAAAGTTTTAATATTTACCGAGTACTAGCCGGCGAACTGGATATCGTAGAGGTATTTATATTTCCCGCCCTGAAGCAACAGCTCTTGATGGGAACCCTTCTCAACAATCCGCCCCTGGTCCAAGACATAGATGCAGTCGGCCTTGGCCACGGTGGAAAGGCGATGCGCGATCACAAAAACGGTGCGGTTTTTCATCAGCTCGTCGAGCGCCTCCTGCACCAGCCGTTCCGATTCCGTATCGAGGGCGCTGGTGGCCTCGTCGAGGATTAGGATCGGCGGATTCTTGAGCAGGGCGCGGGCGATGGCGACGCGCTGGGCCATGCCGCCGGACAGCCGCGATCCGCGCTCGCCGATCACCGTGTCGTAGCCATGCTCCAACTCCATAATGAACGTGTGGGCGTTGGCGCGGCGAGCGGCCTGCTCGATCTGCTCCCTTGTCGCGTCTTTCGAGCCGTAAGCAATGTTTTCGGCCACGCTGCGGTTGAAGAGCACGGTCTGCTGGGTCACCACGCCAATCTGCGCGCGCAAGGAGTGCACCGTGAAGTCGCGGATATCGCGGCCATTGATTTCGATGCGCCCGCCGGTGACATCGAAGAACCGGGGCAGCAGATTAACCAGCGTGGTCTTGCCCGCGCCGGAGCTTCCAACAAAAGCGATGCACTGGCCGGAACGCACCTGCAAGTCGACGCCGTCGAGAACCTGTTTTTCATCGTAGGCAAAACAGACGGAACGGAAATCGATGGCGGCCACCGGCCCCGCGAAAGGCGTTGCGCCCGGCCGGTCGGCAATCGTGTTTTCGATGTCTAAGATTTCAAATACGCGTTCCGCGCCCGGGGCGGCCGTTTGAATCCGCATGTGGATTTCGCTGAGCTTTTTCACCGGCTTGTACATTGAAACCATGGCCACGGCGAACGAGACCAGCAGGGCCAAGGAGAGGTTTTCAACATAGGCATACACAACCACGCCCGCCATCCCGATGGCGGACAGGAACTCCATAATCGGTTCGTTCATGTTCTTGGAGCGAGTCTGCTTCATCGTCATCTTGAAGTAGCGGGCATTAAAATTCCGAAAGCGTTCCGTCTCCTCCGCCTCGGTCTGAAAAGCCTTGACCACCAGAGCACCACCCACCGATTCCTGCACCACGGAAAGCATGTCGCCAATGCTCTGCTGGCCACGCTTGGAAGCCTTGCGGATACGGCGTCCAATCTGCATGATCGGCAATATGCACACGGGAAAAACGACCAGCGCCACAACGGTCAGCTTCCAGTCGAGATAAAACATCGCAGCAACGCAGCCGATCAGAGTGAACGGCTCGCGGATCAGGTCGCCGATCACGTTAGAAACCAGTTGGTTGAGGAGGCCGGTATCGCTGGTTACACGCGAAATCAGGTCGCCTACGCGGGAGCTTCCAAAAAACTGCATCGGCAGGGAGTGGATATGGCCGAACAGTTTGTTGCGCAGATCGTTGACCGTGCGGCTTCCCACCCATTCCACCAAATATTTGCCCGCAAAGAACAGCAGCCCCCGGAACAGCGCCGCCAAAGGAACAAACGACACCGCCATCAACAGCCGCTTCGTCCCGATCCCGCCGGCCTCGCCCTCGACTTGGGTCAATTCGATGGGGATGTGTCCGCTTGCAAGATCCTCGCCGGAGATCAGGCCGAGCGCCCAATAGAGCACGACCAGCACCCCGAAGGTCGCCCCCCCGAACAGCATGCTGCAGAAAATCCCGGCAAACAGTCGACCCCGGTAAGGCTTCACAAAGGGAAGCAACCGCTTATATATCGTCAGGGAATCGACACTCCCCTCTTCATGGCGTTTTTTCATGCGCGACATCCTCCATAAACCCGGATGCGTTCGCAACCGAAATCTTTACCACTTGCCCACTGGCCTTCAGATCGAACTGAGCAGCATTAAACGGCCTACTCTTTCTGAGAATTTCCCAAGAATTGGTTCGAAAGGAACCTTCAACTTGCTAAATTGCCGCCATGCATGTTGTTCAACTATTGCCGGAACTAAACCAAGGAGGAGTCGAGACCATCGTCCTTGCCCTGAACCGTGAACTCGTGCGGCGCGGCCATCGGTCCACGGTCATTTCCGCCGGGGGAACCCTCGTCCCGCAGATTGAATCCGACGGCGGACGGCACATCGCCCTCGACGTCTGCTCTAAGAATCCGCTCACCTTTATTCCTCGATGCTTAAAACTTAAAACCGAACTCTTAAAACTGGATGCAGACATTATTCACGCCCACAGCCGGGTTCCCGCATGGCTTGCGTTCTTCGCTAGAAAGCATCTGGATATTCCCTTGGTAACCACGGTCCATGGTTTCAACAGCGCCGGTAAATACAGCGCGATTATGACGAAGGGTGACCGCGTCATCTGCGTCAGCCATCCGGTCAAGGCGTTCATCGAGACGCATTATCCCGTGCAATCCGACATACTCTCCGTCATCCATTGCGGCATCGATCCGTCCGCATTTGATCCGGCGCGGATTGATCGGCGCGAGCTTGACCAACTGAAACGCGACCACGGGCTGGATGGAAAACGGGTCATAACGTCGGTCGGCCGCATTACGGAACTGAAGGACTACGAAACGTTCATCCGCGCCATCGCGATCGCCGCGAAGCTCCGGACGGACATCAAGGCGCTGGTGGTCGGCCACGTGCGCGAGGACAAGCAATCGCTCTTCTGCCAACTCCAGCAGCTTGTCGGCGAACTTGGACTGGCCGGCCATATCGATTTCATCCAGAACTGCCCGCACATGCCCGAGCTGTATGCCGCCAGCTCCGTCGTCGTCTCCTGTTCCAAAAAGCCGGAAAGCTTCGGCCTGACGCTGGTCGAGGCGCTGGCCATGAACATACCGGTGATCGCCACCCGGCACGGCGGGCCGCTGGACATCATCGCCGAAGGGGTGAACGGCAGCTTTTTCGAGCCCGGCGACGCGAACGCCCTCGCGGAGCTGATTGTGCGGGACCATCCGGTCGGGACGGATCTGCGGGCCGATGCGATCGCCCGCTTCTCGCTGGAAAAAATGGTCGATTCCACCGAGTCGGTCTATTCGAGTCTGGTTGAGCCGATCCAGCTGGCGCCGTCCCTGTTCATTGCCGAAGGGTCGCACCGGGCGATCTACCACCATCCGGAG
>CAYOBH010000174.1:0-5161 GCA_964402125.1 uncultured Verrucomicrobiota bacterium | reverse complement strand
CATCATCGACGCCCTGCCGTCGCTCAAGGTGATCATTCGCGCCGGGGCGGGATACAACACGATCGACACCAAGCATGCGCGTGCGCGGAACGTGGACGTGATGAATACGCCGGGCGCCAACGCCAACGCCGTCGCCGAAGAGGTGATTGCACTGATGCTGGCCGATGCGCGCCATGTGATCCCCGCCGATGCGGACACGCGTGCCGGCGGATGGGAAAAGAAGGCGTTCATGGGCAAGGAAATCACGGGAAAGACCGTCGGGATTGTCGGGTTCGGCGCCATTGGGCAGCTGGTTGCCAAGCGGCTTTCTGGTTTTGATGTGAAGATTCTGGCGTACGACCCCTTCCTTTCCGAGGAGCGCGCTCGCGACCTCAAGGCGGAGTCGGCCGAGCTGACGGAAATCTTCGAGAAGTGCGACTATGTTTCACTGCACATGCCGGAAAACGATGAAACCCGCGGCATCATCAACAAGTCGCTGCTGGCCCGCATGAAGAACGGGGCGACGCTGATCAACTGCGCCCGCGCCGGTATCATCAACGAAAACGATTTGCGTGCGCTGAAGGCCGACAAGAAGCTGCGCTACCTCAACGATGTCTATCCCAAGGACGAAGCCGGGCCCAAGCCCATCGCCGACATTGCGGACATCATGCTGCCGCACCTGGGGGCGAGCACCGTCGAGGCCAACTTTAACGCGGCGCTCCGCTCGGCGACTCAGCTGATTGGTTACGACGACAAGGGGATCGCCTCCTTCGTGGTCAATCGCGACGTGCCGGAAGGCCTCGACCGGGCCTACAGCGAACTCGCCTTTGCGCTCTCCCATCTCTGCCGCTGCATCGCGGGCGGAAACAAGCAGATGAAGTTGATCGAGACCAGTTTCTACGGCGATCTCGCCAAGTTTGATGATTGGCTGCTGGTTCAGATCGTGGCGGCCTTGAGCGACGATTTTGATCGGTCGCTGGGTTACGACGCGGCGCTGGGCTATTTGAAGGAGATGGGAGTTGAATACTTCAACCGCCAGACCGATGCGCGCAAGGGATACGGCAATTCGATCACGGTGGACGTGACCACGTCCGTCGATGCCGCGACGTTCCGACGCATCAGCGTGCGCGGCACCGTCGCCGAGGGGAACATGATGATTTCGCGTATCAACGATTTCGACAAGCTCTACTTTGAGCCGGTCGGAACGGCGGTGCTCTTCATCTACAAGGACCGTCCCGGCGTGATCGGTCAGATCGGCAACGCCCTGGCCGAAGCGGGGATCAATATCGACGATATGCGGAACCCGCATGATCCTTCCGGGGAATATTCCCTGGCGCTGATGAAAATCAGTCAGAAGGTGGATCAAGGGTTGGTCGATGCAATCGCTAAGAAGATCGAGGCCATCCATGCCTCCTGCGTAAACTTCTAATTAGTCTGCTGCGGCAAAAACGAAAGGCTCCAATGGCTGAGAACCGGGAACGACCGACGCTGTTGGAGCTTTTCTTTGTTTTTATGCGCGTCAGTGCATTCACCATCGGCGGCGGTTTTGTCATGTTTCCGCTGATGAAGCGCGAGGTGGTGGATGACAAAGGCTGGATTTCCGACGAAGAGATGGTCGACTATTATGCGCTTGGACAGTCGGTTCCCGGAGTCATTGCAATGAACACCGCAACGCTGATCGGCTATCGTAAGCGCGGAGTGCCGGGTGCGCTGGCTGCTGCGATCGGAATGGCCACTCCCTCGGTCGTGGTGATTCTTCTGGTTGCCGCGTTTTTGGCTCCGTATTTTGATTCTCCGCTGGTGCAGAAAGCCTTCAGCGGAATCCGTGCTGCTGTGGTGGCCCTGATAGTGATGGCGCTCTATAGGATGGCGGGGAAGTCGGTCAACTCGGTCATGCGGCTTGCGCTCGGCGTGGGGGCATTTGTGAGCATTGTTGCTCTGCAGATTCATCCGGTGCTGGTCATTACTGCGGGGGGCATTCTGGGGCTGGTGTTGTTTCGGAAAAGGGAGAAGGAATGATGATGGCGCTGCTTCAGCTCTTTACCTCCTTTTTTTCTATAGGGTTGTTTGCGTTTGGCGGCGGCTATGCGGTCCTCTCGTTTTTACAGCACGAAGTGGTTCGGAAGGGCTGGCTTGAAACCGAGCACTTTGCCGATATGATCGCGGTTGCGCAGAGTACGCCCGGTCCGATCGCGATGAATCTGGCTACATTTGTGGGCTATCAGCAGGCGGGCGTCGGCGGGGCGTTGGCGGCCACGCTGGCGGTGGCGCTTCCGGGCATGCTGCTGATGATGCTCTTTGCGCTCTTTTTCTTTCACTTTTACGAACGGCCGGCGGTGCAGGCGCTTTTTAAAGGATTGCGTCCGGCCGTGCTGGGCCTGATCGCTGCGGCGGCATGGCAGATTGGCTGCGTGGCGTTCGTTAACTGGGTGTCCGTCGGAATTGCGGTGGTGTGCTGCATTATCATCGCCCGCTGGAAGGTGCATCCCGCGTTTTTGGTGATCGGTTCTGCGATTGCCGGGATACTCTTTTTTTGAGGCAAGGCGCGAGAGCACAAGAGACAGACGCTTTAGTTTTCGGGTTTCAGCTGTAGTAGCTTTTGCTGAAGCAACGCGGTATCGGCGTCGGTAATGAGGTCCTGACTGGGAAGTTCCGCAACGCCGGCAGTAAACGACGGCAGATCCGCCGGAACTATTTTTTTCAGCCGTTTAACTATCCGCAATGCATTTTCTTTATTGGTTTCGGGAAGCAGCAGCGCAAACTCGTCGCCGCCATAGCGGCATACAATATCGGCTTTGCGCGCGTTGGCGCGGAGCAGAGCGGAAAATCGGCAGAGCGCGATGTCGCCGGCATCGTGGCCGAGGCTATCATTAATCTGCTTAAAGTTATCCAGATCGATGAGGACTACGCTGAGGGATCGGTGGTAACGCGTTGCAATTTCGATGTGGTCTGTGAGGGTTTGATCAAAATAGCGCCGGTTGTAAAGGCCCGTTAGTGGATCGCGGACGGCCTGCTGTGCGAGGGCCAGAATTCCGAGCCAGAAAGGGGTGCTGGAATCGGTGGCTTTCATGAATCAGGGGTGGAAAAAAAGTTTTGCATAAACATAGGCGATGGATTCTCCGACGACGGAACGAACCCCTTCACTGCAGGCGAACCATTTGGAAGGTTCATAAGTGGGCTCCGGCAGACAGGTGATGCCGATTTCATACTCTTTCCCCAGTGCTTTTTTGAAAAGCATGCGGCTGCGTCGTCCGTGGGGTCCGGTAGTGACCAGATGGAGCTTCTTTTCAGTGATTCCCTCTTTTGTAAGTTTATCGCGCAGGGCGACAGCAGATTGGTAGGTCCGGTCTTTGGTGAAATCATCTGCTGTACAGACGAGGATTTCATTTTCCGAGATGCCAAGTTCGTGCAGTCGGGCGGCGGTCATTTCGGAATACGACCCAAACGCCTGAAGGTAAGAACCGATTTCGATCGGAATTCCGGTACAGGCGATCAGGGAATAATTTCCGGCTTTATAAAGGTGCGCGGCATCAACGAGCGCTTCGTCATTAATCCATCCTTCGATCACCATGATGCCGGTTTTGGGGGCGTGATCGGGGGCGAGAAAAGGATATAAGTTAAAAAAGAGGATGGAAAAGAGGCCCAGCGAAAGGGCGAAAACCAGCAGTCTTCCTTGTCCTGTAAGCCGTTTGCCCGTATGTTCCCTGCGCAATTTAAATTTCATGGGCCGTTTTGTAGCACGAGGTGCGCTGGTAAAAAACAATAAACTTCTTGCGTCGAGGGGTTGACACGTCCGGTCAGCTCATATAACTTCCCCGGCCTTGTGTTTCTACCAAACCGAGTATGAGGACGTTTTAATGAAAACTTTTATGCCTAAAGAGGCTGATATTACACGTGAGTGGTTTGTCGTCGATGCGACGGATAAACCCGCTGGCCGCCTTGCGGTCGTTATTGCGGATGTGCTGCGTGGACGCGATAAACCAACGTATACCCCGCATGTTGATACTGGCGCATTCGTTATTGTGGTTAATGCGGAGAAGATCACGCTGACCGGAAATAAGGAAGAGAAGAAAATTTATCAGGATTATTCCGGATTCAACAGCGGCCTGAAGGAAACGAAGGCCAAAGATATCCGCGAGAAAAATCCCGAGCGCATCATCGAACAGGCGGTCAAGGGAATGCTCCCGACCAACCGTCAGTCCCGGCAGACGCTGAAGCGCCTGAAGGTCTATGCTGGTCCGTCGCATCCGCACGATGCGCAACAGGCGAAGCCCTTGGAACTTAACTTCTAAACAGGAATAATGATCATGGCAAAAAACACTTTGACATTTGCAGCTACCGGACGTCGGAAGACCTCTGTTGCGCGCGTACGCGTTTCCGAAGGTTCCGGTAACATTATGGTTAACGGGCTTGAGTCGGATAAATATTTCAACACCACGCTCCAACAGGAACTGCTTAAAAAGCCGTTTGAGACTGCGGGTGTAGTTGGTAAGTACGACATCATCGCCACCGTTGCGGGCGGCGGAAAATCTGGACAGTGCGGTGCTCTGGTGCATGCCGTGGCCCGTGCTTTGGCGTCGTCCGACGAAGAGTTGAAGGCCGTCCTCAAAAAGGCGGGCTATCTGAGCCGCGATTCGCGCATGAAAGAACGTAAAAAGCCGGGTCAGCCGGGTGCGCGCAAGCGCTTCCAGTTCTCCAAACGTTAATCGTTGAAAACTGCGCGATTGCAAAAGCCTCCTGGGGGAACTCGGGGGGCTTTTTTTGTGCACAAACGGGTTCTCGACATGGTTTTTTACAAATCAGGATAAGTTAGCGAAAATAATTGAATGAAAGCATTGCTGCGGTATTTTCATTCCAAATCAACAGGGGCGGCAGAAGGCCGAGAGGAGACGATGAAAAG
Organism: uncultured Verrucomicrobiota bacterium; assembly: GCA_964402125.1. GTDB lineage: Bacteria > Verrucomicrobiota > Kiritimatiellia > Kiritimatiellales > Pontiellaceae > Pontiella. The sequence continues at coordinate 282 of CAYOBH010000174.1, read as the reverse complement.
AACCGACGACTATAGGGCGAAGCTAGAACTCTGGGCCGGGGAGGGACGGGTGCTCCCGATGCCCCGGGCGGAAGGGATACCGAGCTTTGAATGCAAACGCTTTACTTCCGGCGCGGAAATGAATGTCTGGAAAAAGGAGTTGCTGGCGGAAATCGCCCGGCGAGGAGGGGTGCGATGGACGAATTGATCGAATGCTTCAACGAAAACGCGATCCGCTATCTCGTTTTTGGCGGGCAGGCCGTTCGGCTGGAAGGGATGCCTCGCTTTTCCATGGACTGGGAC
>CAYOBH010000173.1:0-5213 GCA_964402125.1 uncultured Verrucomicrobiota bacterium | reverse complement strand
CGGCTCCGACTGATGACTTTGACAACGACCTGCTCGACAACATTTCGGAATGGATTGCTGGAACGGACCCGGGCGATCCCACCTCGGTGTTTGCGGCTTCGGTTTCAGCAAACCAAGCTTCAGCCGGCTTTGTGATTGAATGGACTTCCGTCGAGGATCGCACCTATTCCGTGCTGTGGGGGAGAACGCTGACCAACGACTACCAAGTCTTGCAGAATGGTATTACATATCCGCAAGACAGTTATACCGATACGGAACACAACGACGAATCGGCAGGGTTTTACAGGGTCGAAGTGCGGATGCCGTAAGGGATATCAACGGCTGCTTCGCTTTCGATTATGAAAGGCGAAGCAGCTGAGCGTACTGATTAGCGCGGCTGTTTCTACATTCGATTTCCTGTTCCCTGCGTTTTGGAAGCAAAACGGGAATATTTTGGAGTGCGCCGGCCCGCAGGGTGCCGCAGGCACTCGACGGCGCTTTTGAATCGTACACGCACGGGACAGGCTCAGAGTGTGACACGATGGCGCAGGTGGGACACGGTTTGTTCCGAAAGTGGGACTTTCAATGGCGCGATCAAAGTTTCAGTTTTTAAGTGCTCTGTGGTTAAGTTGAACACCGTCAGCGCATTACGCATCACGAGTCACGCATCCCTCCAGCTGGCACACTTTTTGTTATAGGGAGTCCCGTTAAAAACCCATTTGAAACAGGAGAGATACTATGAGTAAAGCAGGATCTAAAGTGTTGGGTATCGACCTCGGTACGACCAACTCGTGTATGGCTGTTATGGAAGGCGGCGAGCCGACGGTTATCCCAAATGCAGAGGGCGGACGTACCACGCCTTCGATTGTGGCTTTCACGAAAAACGGTGAGCGCTTGGTGGGCACTGCGGCAAAACGCCAAGCCGTGACCAACCCGAAGCAGACCATCTTTTCCGTGAAGCGTTTTATGGGCCGTAAGTATAGTGAGGTTGCCCACGAAATTGACTTGGTGCCCTATGACGTCGTGAAGGCGAAAAATGGCGATGCGCACATTAAAATCGGAGACAAGGTCTATTCTCCGCCGGAAATTTCCGCGATGATTCTCCAGAAGCTGAAAACAGACGCCGAAGCCTATCTGGGCGAAACGGTGTCGCAGGCCGTGATTACGGTTCCGGCCTATTTTAACGACTCGCAGCGTCAGGCAACAAAGGACGCAGGTAAGATTGCCGGTCTGGAAGTGCTGCGTATCATCAACGAGCCGACGGCGGCGTCGCTGGCGTATGGTCTGGATAAAAAGACGGAAGAGAAAATTGCGATTTATGACCTTGGTGGCGGTACGTTCGACGTGTCCATTCTGGATATCGGCGACGGCGTATTTGAAGTGACGGCCACCAACGGTGACGGCCACCTCGGCGGGGACGACTTTGACCAGAAGATTATTAATTGGTTGGTCGCCGGCTTTAAGGCGGATCAGGGCATCGACCTTTCCGCCGATCCGATGGTTTTACAGCGCCTGAAAGAAGCGGCGGAAAAGGCGAAGTGCGAACTCTCGAGCTCGCAGTCGACCGAAATCAACCTGCCGTTCATCACAGCCGATGCGACTGGACCGAAGCACTTGAATGTTACGCTCAGCCGCGCAAAACTTGAAGAGCTGTGCGATGATCTGATCACCAAGACCATTCAGCCGATGCGTGTCTGCTTGTCGGACTCGGGCCTCAGTGCATCTGAAGTGGACGAAGTGATTTTAGTGGGCGGATCAACCCGTATGCCGAAGGTACAGAGTTCCGTAAGAGAAATCTTTGGCAAGGAACCGCATAAGGGCGTGAACCCAGACGAAGTGGTTGCGGTCGGTGCATCGATTCAGGGCGGGGTTCTGAAGGGCGAAGTGAAGGATGTGCTCCTACTTGACGTGACTCCGCTGACGCTCGGTATTGAAACGATGGGTGGAATTTCCACGCCGTTGATTGAGCGTAATACGACGATTCCGGCGAAAAAGAGCGAAATTTTCTCAACCGCCTCCGACAACCAGCCTGCCGTGGAAATTAAGGTGCTGCAGGGCGAACGTAAAATGGCGCGTGATAATAAGGTGATCGGCAGCTTTAATCTCGACGGAATTCCGCCGGCCCCGCGCGGTACGCCTCAGATTGAAGTAACGTTCGATATTGATGCCAACGGTATTGTAAAGGTCAGCGCGAAGGATCTGGGCACCGGAAAGATGCAGCATATCACCATCACCAACTCCAGCGGATTGTCCGATGAAGAGATCAAACAAATGGTGAAGGACGCCGAAATTCATGCTGCGGAAGACGAAAAGCTGAAGCAGAAGGTGGATCTGAAAAATCAGGCGGATTCGACCGTCTTCCAGACCGAGAAATTCCTGAAGGAAAACGGGGATAAGATTTCTGAAGAGAAGAAGGCCGAAGTGGAGGCTGCGATAGAGCCGGTCAAAAAGGCGATTGAGTCGGAAGATTATGACGGCATGAAGAGTGCACTGGATGCGCTGAACGAAAAGATGCAGGCCGCTGCAACCGAAATGTATGCCAATGCACAGGGTCAGCCGGGTGCGGAGCAGGCGGGAGCAGATGCCGGAGCGTCTTCAGCGGGAGAGAAGCCCGCTTCGGATGTCGAAGAAGCGGACTTCGAAATGATGGACGATGACGAGAAATAATTATTTAAGACTGTCGATTGCTGATTTTTGATGGGTGGAATCAGTCGCCGATGGGCTCTTAAAAGGAAAAGCCGTCGGTGACCCATAAATCGAAAATCGGAGATCTTAAATTGTAAATTAGAATAACCAACAAGGAGAAAAGTACAGATGAAGATTAAACCATTGGGCGAACGCGTATTGGTTGAACCGATTAAGGAAGAAGAAGCCGTTAAAGGTGGAATCATCATCCCTGATTCGGCGAAGGAAAGACCGCAGGAAGGCAAAGTGATTGCCGTAGGAACCGGAAAGATTGACGATAACGGGAAAAAGGTTCCGTTCAATGTGAAGGTCGGCGATGTAGTGCTGATGCCGAAATACGGCGGCACCGAAGTAAAGATGGACGGTAAGGAATATCAGATCATGCGTGAGGACGATATTCTGGCAGTGATTGGGTAGTTCAATTTCGAAATCCGAACCCCGAAATCCGAAACAAACTCCAAATGAGAAAATTAAACCGTTTCGTGCTTAGGGATTATAAATTCGGATTTTTCGACTGAAAGGAGATTTTAAGTTATGGCTAAACAGATTAAATTTGATGTAGAAGCCCGCGATGCAATGCTGCGCGGTGTTGAAAAGTTGAGCAACGCAGTGAAAGTTACGCTCGGTCCAAAAGGCCGCAACGTAATTATCGACAAAAAGTTTGGTTCACCGACCGTCACGAAGGATGGCGTTTCTGTGGCGAAGGAAATCGAACTCGAAGATGCGTTTGAAAATATGGGCGCTCAGATGGTGAAGGAAGTCGCTTCCAAGACCTCGGACGTTGCCGGTGATGGAACGACTACGGCGACCGTTCTGGCCGAAGCGATTTATCGCGAAGGGCTGAAGAATGTTACGGCGGGTGCCAACCCGATGAGCCTGAAGCGCGGCATCGATAAGGCGGTTGAGGTAATGGTTGATCAGCTGGCTAAGCTCAGCAAAAAGGTGAAGACCAGCGAAGAAATTGCGCAGGTCGGTACCATCTCCGCTAACGGCGATTCCACGATCGGGAATATTATTGCCGAAGCCATGGACAAGGTGGGCAAGGACGGAACGATCACGGTTGAAGAAGCGAAGTCGATCGAAACTACGCTCGACGTGGTTGAAGGGATGCAGTTCGACAAGGGCTACCTCTCTCCGTATTTCATTACCGATGCGAACACGATGGAAGCCGTTCTGGAAGATCCGTACATCCTGCTGTACGAAAAGAAGGTTTCCAACCTCCAGGACATGCTCCCGCTGCTCCAGAACGTGGCCAAGACCGGCAAGCCGTTGATGATCATTGCAGAAGATATCGAAGGCGAAGCGCTGGCGACTCTGGTTGTAAACAAACTGCGCGGCACACTGAACGTCTGTGCGGTTAAGGCACCGGGCTTCGGCGATCGCCGCAAAGCGATCATGGGAGACCTTGCCGTTCTGACTGCCGGCAAGTTCATTACCGAAGATCTCGGTATTAAGCTCGAAAGCGTGACGCTCGCCGACCTTGGTACCGCGAAGCGTATTTCGATTAGCAAAGACGACACCACCATCGTTGAAGGCGCCGGCAAACCTGCCGATATCAAGGCCCGTATCGATCAGATCCGTCGTCAGATTGAAGATACCTCCTCTGACTACGATCGCGAAAAGCTGCAGGAACGTCTGGCGAAGCTCGCCGGCGGCGTGGCAGTGATTAATGTGGGCGCGGCAACCGAGACCGAAATGAAAGAAAAGAAAGACCGCGTTGATGATGCACTGCATGCAACACGCGCTGCGGTTGAAGAAGGTATTGTCCCCGGCGGCGGTATTGCTCTGCTCCGCGTTCAGAAGGCTCTGGATAAAGTGGAAGCTGAAGGCGATGAAGCCATCGGCGTAAACATTGTCCGCAAGGCGATTGAAGCTCCGTTGCGCCAGCTGGTGGAAAACGCCGGCGAAGAAGGCGCTATTGTTGTGCAGGAAGTGAAGAAGGGCAAGCAGTCCTTCGGTTACAACGTGGCAACCGGCGAATATGTCGACATGATCGAAGCGGGTATCATTGACCCGGCCAAGGTAACCCGTTACGCGCTGCAGAACGCGGCATCAATTGCCGGACTGCTGCTGACGACGGAGTGCATGATTGCCGATATTCCGGAAAAGAGCGCTCCTGCAATGCCTGACATGGGCGGCATGGGCGGCATGATGTAAGTTACCCCGTGCGCTCCGCTTTTACGGGGCGCACGATTGCTGATCCGTTCAGCAGATCAATAAACCCGGCTTTCACGTGGAGGCCGGGTTTTCTTTGTACCTCAGGCATGAGATGTAGCGGGGATGAGATTCCCAACGAGCCGGGTGATCATGCCATGGTTTTTGCAGGGTTCATTTTGAAGCAATGGCGGCGTTTGGTAGTCGGGATGGCGATGAATGTATGCCGTACGTATCGCGGACGTGCTATCCGCTTCGCCGAATGCAATTTGCGGCCTTAGGGTTTCCAACCCGATACGCCCCATTCGACAACGGTGAAGCCGTTGCGTGTAAAGGGGGCGATTGTCGGTTCTGGAATCGCGATCGGCCGGGAAAGGGCCCTGACGACAAAATGA
>CAYOBH010000172.1:0-5256 GCA_964402125.1 uncultured Verrucomicrobiota bacterium | reverse complement strand
AGGATGGATGAATTGGATGAAAAGTTCAATGTGCAGACCTGACCCTATTCTTATATGGAGGGCCACATTCTTCCGGTTACTGAAGGATTAACAGGAAATGATTTTGAGATTACAATAGACTGGAAAAATACCTCCAATGATTCTAGTAAAAGTAATGGAAAAATCATGGACATGTCTTTAAGGGGCGATGACAATGAAGATTAATATATATATATGTATCATGTTTACAGCAACAGTTCTGATGTGTAGTTGTAATAAACGCGATAACGATTGTAATCCATACTGGAATCCGACACATGCAATAGATGAATCTGAAAAATTATTTACAAATAATAGTGTAGAAGGATTTAAGAATGTCGTATTTTATGGTTTTTTTGATCAAAGAATTGGTTTTTCATGCAACATAACAATGGTTGAGTTTGTGGATATATGCGAAAATAGTCTAGGGCTTGATGATCAAAACAACGTAGAAACTAAAAAATCACATACAGTGCGTATTCCTGTCGCATCAAAAGACAAAAAAACATGGATTCCTGTTATTATTAGTGGCGATATAAAAACATACTCATTTCAAAAAGATTATGATTACTATATAGAAGCAATTTATGAAGAAGACAAATCAATTGCATATTTTTACATAACATATATATAAAATCGAAGGGGTCTGTTCCGTAATCTAGTAAAAACGTCGAAATGCGTTAGGTCTGAATATTCAACATTGGGGACGGCGAAGTGAGTCTCGAGGAGTGTGTTTTCGAAGGTGCAGGTTTTTTATGAAGATAAAATCACATAGTCGATGGATGGTTTTGGCCGCTGGGGTGGTTTGGCTGGGAACGGCTTTTGCGGAGGAAGCTCAGATGGAGGGTTTTTCTGAAGCCGAGGCCTCCGTTGTGAAATCCAACATCGCTTATCCATCGAGTTTGGAACCCTTGTTTTCGGAGGAGAGCGGTTATCAGGCGCGCTGTCGGTTTGTGCAGCGTCTGGGGAGTAATCTTTCGGAGGCGGAGGTGTCGACGTTGCTGGAGTTTATTGCGGCGGCTCCTGAATCGGTGGGGCTGACACGGGATCAATTTAACAGCGTGGCCGATAAGGTGGTGATTGCGCTGGAGCAGCAGGTGGAGCCGCCGTCGGTTTTGGTGGATCTGCTGATCACCATGTTTCAGGATAAAGCGGGCGACTTTACGTGGCGCGACTATTGTGTGCAGCATCTCGGTGCGCTTTATGCGTCAACCGCTGCGGATCAAAAGCGGGCGCAGATTCGTGCGGTTTGGGATGAGGCAATTAAGCCGGAGGCTAAAAAGGCCGGTACGGTGGTGTTGGCGCTCCGGCGGAACGTCGGCCAGGAAGGGATTTCGAAACAGACGGCAGCGGATAAAGCGGCGGAAGTCGCTTTGAATGATCAGCAGCCGGAAACCTCACGCCTGACAGCGATTCAGGTGGCGGCGGAACTGGGGAATCGGGATATGCTGCCGCTTGCGCGGGAGATTGTGGAGTCGAAGCATATGGTATCGTTCCGTATGTCGGCCATGGCAACGATCGGCATACTGGGGAGTGCAGCCGATCTGGAACTACTGGGTAAATATACCGACTCATCGGACATGCGGCTGCGCACCGCCTCCCGTGCGGCGGTGAAAAAGATTGAGGCCCGGTTAGGGAAATAGTTTTTATTACCACGAGGTTGGGAAGGGCACGAAGCCTAGGTGCATGGATTTTAGGCAAAATGATTTTGTACAGAATAATGCCGAGGGTGCACGGGGTTTTGACCGCGACGACGCAAAGAAACGAAGGTGCATGGGAGTAGAAACCGCTGATTTACGCGAATGGATAGAAAATTTAAGATAGACATCCTTTGCGACTTAATTTCTTTGCGGTCAAAAAATCTCGGTGTTCTCGAGCGCAGCGGGTGGTGAAAATAAAACTGAAGGTGCACGGGGTTTTGACCGCGACGACGCAAAGACGCGAAGCTTGGGTGCATAGATATTCGACAGAATAATTTTGGACAGAATAATGCCGAGGGTGCATGGGAGTAGAAACCACCTGCCTTGCGCCGAGGCTTCGGCAGGCAGGCGGATGAACACGGTTGACACGGAATTTCTTTTTGTTCTTTGTGTCTTCAGCGTAGCGGGTGGTTTTTTAACACTAAACCACGAGGAGCACGAAGCGCGGGATCTCTATTGGCAACGAATGAATGAAAAGCAGCGAATGGGTATTATTTTGCCACTAAATCATTTTGCCTGATAATTCTCTGTGAACTCGATGTTCTCTAGCGTAGCGGGTGGTTAAAATATAGCTGAGGGTGGATGGGAGAAGGAACCACTGATTTACACTAATGAACACTAATAGTGGAAGCTTTTGTGCTCTTCGTGCCTTGAGCGTAGCGGGTGTTGAATTAACCGCTGATTTGCGTGGATGGACACGGATTTCAGACAAAATAATTAGGACAGGATGATTATTACTCTGCGTGCTCTGTTCCTCTGCGAGGGATAATTAGAGATCTATTTTTGTGCTTTTTGCGTCTTTTCGGTGCTAAAGATTAATACAAGATAAACGGGTTTTGATGATGAGCAGATTTTTTAGATGCGTGGTGGCGGTGTTTCTCCTGAGTAGCTCTGCATTTGCGGGATTGGAGTGGGAGGCGACGTCGAAGAAGATTGAAGTTCATCCTCTTCAGGCCTCAGAGATCATTTCTTATGCATTTAAAAATACAGGCACGAATGCCGTGACGATTGTGAGCTTGAAACCGAGCTGCAGCTGCATCACCGGGAAATTGGATAAAGAAATCTATGCGTCCGGCGAATCGGGGAGGGTTGAGATGACATTTGATCTTCAGGGCAGAGAAGGCGCTCAATTAAAATCACTCACCGTCAAAACCGATGAAGCGTCGATCAATCCGACGAAGCTTTATGTCAGCACAACGATTCCGACTGCATACACCATTTCATCGCAGCGGGTGATTTGGGATGAGGAGGAAGCACGTGCTGCCAAATCGATTCGACTAACGAATACCCATAAGACCCCGTTTCCGATTGAGAAAGCGGTGCCTGCCAAGGACGGCATCACCGTTGAGGTGAAGACGCTCCGTGAGGGATTTGAGTATGATCTCATCATCACGCCCAACGCTGATTTAAAAGGCGTCACCATCCCGATTATCATCTATCCTGCAACACCCAAAGAACTTGATGCTGTCAGGACATACACCATCTATGCGACCGTCAAATAATTGCGAGGGTGCACGGAAGAGATTTGACCACGAAGCACGCGCGGACACGGATTTTATTTAATGGTTTTGCGAGTGGACTTGATGAGCGCCTTCCAAAGTGCGTCCGGATCGTCGGCGGCGGCCAGCAGGGCATCACGCGCATCGGTATCGCGGAAGGTCTGCGAGAGCCCGGCGAGGAGCTTGAGGTAGAATGCGCTGGTGGCGGTCGGGATGACCATAAAGAAGAAGATGCGCGTGAGCGTGCGGCCCGGGCCGCCAAAGTGGATCCCTTTTTTATGGATACCCAAGGCCATCGTCAGGCCGCCGCCTTCGACTCCGCGGACGTGCGGGAAGGCGAGCCCGCCATCGACCGCCGTGCTCACAATGGCTTCACGCTGCAGTGCCAGATTGAGCAGTTGTTCCGAGTTGGATACAAAGCTGGCCTCTTTCAAGCGATTGCACATTTCGCCGAGCACTTCTTCGGGCGTGTTGCCGGTCAACGGGGTAATCATCAGCGATGGAGCTGAAAAACGGGAGATCCCGACTTTCTGTGCTTCGCCATAAACGCGGCTGGCGCGTTCGCGGGCGATAATTTCGGAGGGAAAGTAGAGGAAGCGGGTACAGCTTCGGCAGCGGTGCAGTTCATCAGCGCGGAGCACTTCGTTGACCTGACTCTTCGGCAACTTGATTCCGCAGCCGGTGCAGTGTTCGTCCACAATCGGAACAACGGCTTCCGGATGTTTCTGCAGCAGGCGGTTAATGTGTGATTTAACCTGCGGCTCCAAGTCTGCGCCCAGCATGGCGATGCTTTTATCCAGCGAATCCAACGGGGTCTTTGATTGCGCCGCCTTGGTCTGCATGCGCGCAACGATTAGTTCCTGCAGCTGAATCAGCTGATTGATCGTTTTACGATTGCTCATTTCTTCGTTTCCTTTCTCATTGCAGTTTTATGGTCGTCGACGCGGCCCAGCAGGCGTAGTAGTCCGTCGAGGATGGTAAGCGGATGGGGCGGGCAACCGGGAATATAGAGATCGACCGGCAGGACGGAATCCGCGCCGTTGTTGGTTTCCGGATGGCCGATGAACGGGCCGCCGGCGATAGCGCAGGCCCCGACGGCGATGACGATTTTCGGGGCCGGTACTGCTTCGTAGGTGTCGAGCAGGGCCGACCTCATGTTTTGCGTCACGGGTCCGGTGATGAGCAGCCCATCGGCGTGGCGGGGCGAAGCGACGAACTGGATGCCGAAACGGCTCAGGTCCCAGCCGACCGTACCGAGTACGTTCACGTCGGCTTCGCAGGCGTTGCATCCTCCGGCGCTGACCTCGCGCAGCTTGAGCGAGCGGCCGAGCAGCTTCTTCATTTCCGCGCCAAGTTCTTCCGCCAGTACGAGCGCGTCGTCGGATTGCAGCACAAGGTCTTGGCGCCGGCGGACCGCGAGGCGGTAGTCCATGGAATGGGTGATGGCCTGCTGCGGGCAGGCGCTCTTGCAGTCATTGCAAAAGAGGCAGCGGCCCAGATCGACCACCGGGCGCTTGTCCTCCGCAAATGAAATGGCCTCCACGGGGCAGGCGTCGGCGCAGGCGCGGCATCCCTCCGGACAGAGGGCGGTATCGATCTGGAGGCGTCCGCGCAGGCGATCCGGCACGGGCGGGGGCGGTCCGTCGGGAAAACGGATGGTGCGATACTTCTGGTGAATTCGGGCTTTAATGATGTCAATCATGGTTCCGTTCCTTTTATAGATCGTGGCCGCAGTAGGAGAGGTTAAAGCTCTTGTTGCAGAGCGGGAAGTCAGAAATCTCCTGATTTCGCAGGGCATGGGCCAGCCCGGCCCAGTTGTGGAAGGAGGGATCGGTCACCTTGTAGCGCCGGAACCTGCCCTGCCCATCGGTGATGGCCACATGGCAAAGCTCGCCGCGCCAGCCTTCAATCAGCGAAACGGCAAGCTGTTCCGGACGGAGGTGGGGGGTTGTCGCCCCTTGGATGGAACCGGCGGGCAGGGCATGGAGCTGTTCCCGGATGAACGTGATCGAGTGCCTAATCTCCAGCCAACGGACAAA
>CAYOBH010000171.1:0-5277 GCA_964402125.1 uncultured Verrucomicrobiota bacterium | reverse complement strand
CAAGGCTACCTCACTTTTTGAATCTGACCAGTGGGTCCCCGCTCGGACGCTTACAAAATATCACCAGTCGACGGCATCAAGTAGCGGAAGAGCTGCGGCGGTATCTTTTTCCTCAGTGGCGTCGAATATTTTCCCGAGATCCGTGTTTGAGTAATTCATTTTCCACGCACAGAAACACTCCAGCGTAATTCCGCGCTCTTCGAGCCAGCGACCGACCGGATTATCGGCCAGTTGGAAATCCGGCTCATGAACGGTGCGCTCAATCAAGCCCTCCAGCGGCCCGGCGCTGTCGTGCACAAAATTGTCCCGTCCCGGAAATTCGACGGGATATTCGCTGTAGAGCTGGCCCCGAAAACTTTCCGGCGCGGCTTTAGCCGCATTGGTGGACCCGAGGATTTCTCGGCGGAACTGCCGCCAGGAAACTGTAGCCGGATCAAATTCGAGCACATAATAATCCATGCGTGTGGCCGGATGATTAAAGTTGGCCTCCATCGCAGGATAAAACGCGTTGATGCACCAGCAGTCGAGCGGCTCGAGCCAAGCCGTCAATAACCCCGTCTCAATCTTTTTTACCTCAGCGGCGTTCCAAAGCGCAAAGAGTTGATGCGCATCGATTCCTTTCCTTTCCAGCAGTTGCGGATTGCCCATGATTCGTCCGTGCGCCACTTCGTCATCCCAAGCTTTCCCATAATATTCGGAAAAGGCGTTTCGGCCGACTTCTGAAATCTCGATATTTCCGTATGAGGCCTTGCTGTACATCAGGTAATGCCGACGGATAATTTCGCGCTCAGCCAGTTCGCCTCCGAAGACCGTACGTTTATGCACCACCGAAAACCCTCTTGCAGAAAAGAACTCAAGCGCTCGACGTCCCAGCTCTTCGTCCGTCAGAGAAATCCCCAAATGGTGAACCGGCTTGGTGAACAGTACGGCTTGATTCTTCATGCTGCGCCCTTATTTTTCGTGTTGATGCTGCTGAATATGCTCCTCACAAAAACAATTTCCGCATATTGAACAGTAGCGAAAATCTAGGGTCGGATCGCTCTGGTCGGTTACTCCGCAGACCGTACAAATGTGACGGGCAGTGGATTCAACCTTAGCGTTCTCCGCAACAAACGCTTTTCGTCGCTTGGTCGCCACCTGTCCGCGCAGATAGTCCCGCCCGAAAAACAGGGCATAAACAAGAAAAGCTGCAAGAGCACACAAACGATGGCCCGCCGCCCCTCCAAACAGGCTCATTGCAAAACCTGCCGCAGTAATCCATCCCAGCCACTTCACTTTGACTGGAAGAATGAAGAATAAGTTAAATTCGACATCCGGAAAAAGCGTGGCAAACGCCAGGAAAACCGCCCCTAGAAAATAGGTGTTAACAATCACGACGTCCGGCTTAATAAACGCCGCCGTAACGGTAAAGAGATAGCCGAGTAGAATAAACAGATTGAAACGGAAACTTCCCCAACGCTGCTCCAGCGCGGAGCTCATCATATAAAAAATATAGATCGCCAGCAGGAGAAAAAAAGGATTCATATCAGCAGGCATCATCATAAATGAAAACAGCCGCCACCACTCCTTCGCATGAATGACGCCATCCCCATACAGGACGAGATCGCTGACGGAGGCAGATTCTCCCGCCAACAAAAAAAATCCGATACCCTGAAGCAAAATAATATACAACCCCAGATGAGGAATTGCCCAAGACCCAAACCGTTTTTCCAATGATGATATCCAATCCATAGCGGCCCACGGTAAATCAAACCCCGCAGCGAGGAAAGCCATGAATCGCTCCTTTTTGTCCTTTGACCAATCAGCCGTTACAACTCTTTATTATTTAACCGCAATTATCCCTTTTCGGAATCGCCATTGAATCACAACTCCCCTACCGTCTCATTTGAACAACTTGAGTTCCCCGATATGAACACTCTATTGGAAAGCTTTCTGGATCATATTTCGCTGGAGCGAGGCCTTAGTATCAATACGCGAAAAGCGTATGCAGACGATCTCTTCCAGTTTTTGAGTTGGCTCGAAAAAAAGGGTGTTACCTCACTCAGTCAAGTCAGCCGCAAACAGATTTTGGATCACTTGATGGAGATGAAAAACCGCGAAATGTCGACCAATTCCATCTCACGCCATCTCGTATCGATCAAAGTGTTTTTCCGATTTCTTCAGCAGGAAGGCCTGCTCGATCGCAATGTGACCGACACGATGGATTCTCCACGTCTGTGGAAGATTCTGCCGAACACTCTGTCGGAAAAGGAAGTGGAACTACTGTTGGAGGCCCCCGATCTGCGCAAATCGCTGGGCATCCGCGACCGTGCCATCCTGGAAATCTTTTATGCCTCCGGCTTGCGCGTCTCCGAACTTGCTCATTTAAAACTGAACAATCTGCATATTGACGACGGCTACATCCGCGTCGTCGGCAAAGGCCGCAAAGAACGCGTTATTCCGATTGCCCGCCATTCAGCCGATATGCTCATCCGTTACCTCGAAGAGGTCCGTCCACTGCTCTGTGAAAACCCGAATGAACAACACGTTTTTGTTTCGCGGAACGAAACCTCGCTCTGCCGTCAACGTTTGTGGCAGCTCATAAAAAAATATACCAAGGAAGCGGGCATCATGAAAAATGTAACGCCGCACACGCTGCGTCACTCGTTTGCGAGCCATCTCCTTCAAAATGGGGCTCCTTTACGCGTGATTCAGGAAATGCTCGGCCACGCCGATATTGCCACGACGCAGATTTACACCCACGTAGATCCGGAACGCCTCCGAAATATTCACCGACAGTTTCATCCCCGTGCTTGATACCGCTGCGATTTTTCATAAACTCACCCACACGCTACACCATAAAACTGCTCCGGAAAAACACACAAAATACGCGCTGCAAAATGAATGCATTAACGACCATCAAAAACATCATCATTCAAACAAACTCTGCTTCCGCTCTTCCATTTCTCCGGCGAATCATTATTCTGTGGATGTTTGGAAATAATTAAGCGCCCAAAGCGTTTAACGCATGTTTATGGCACATTTTAAATACATAGGACGGACCAAACAGGGCGAGAAGGTCGAGAACGTGATCGAGGCGAGCGATCGCGCGGCGGCAGCGCGGCGGATTGAAGCACTCGGACACATTCCCGTCTCTATCGCAGAAACCACCAAAACCGTTAAACAGGATTCTTCCGAAAAAAAGAAGATCAAGTTTGAACTGGGCTTCCATCGCAAAGCCAAGATGAAACTACAGGACCTTCTTCTTTTCTCAAGAGAGCTTTCGGACTTGGTGGCATCGGGGATGACGATCGGTCGAGCATTGCACACGCTGGCCTCCCGCAAGGAAGAATCCGCAGTAAACGCTATTACGAAAACACTGCGCGATGAAATCGTTCAGGGAACTTCCCTTTCGGATGCACTGGAACTTTTCCCGGAAACCTTTTCTCCGTTGTACATCAACCTTGTGCGTGCCGGTGAAGCGAGCGGCCACCTCCCCGATGCACTGGAAAATATCTGCACACACTATGAACGTGTTCAGGAAGCCCGTGGAAAAGTGCTCGCAGCCCTGATTTATCCGCTCATCGTATTATCGATCGGCACCATTGCCGTTATCGGACTGATGATTTTCATTGTCCCAAAGTTCGAAACGACCTTTACCGATCTGGGAGCAACGCTTCCCGGACCAACATTGGCCTTGATGGGGATCAGTAAATTTCTGACTAAATACGGATTAGTCCTTCTTGGGGTGATTATAGCCATCACTATGGCAATTAACCGATGGATAAAGACACCCGCAGGAAAAACGGCGTGGCATCGCCTCCAGCTCCGTGTTCCGCTGATCCGATCGATCATCTCGATGAATGCCTATGCACATTTTGCAAGAACCTTCGGAACCCTGCTGAAAAACGGGGTCTCCATTCTTCCTGCTATGCGCATTGTTGAGCAAACCATTCAAAACGTGATTATTTCAAAAGAAGTTGGGAAAGCACGCGAACGTGTAACCGATGGAGCCACGATCTCAAAGCCGCTTTCCCAAGGAAAAGTTTTTCCATCTCTTTTGATTGATATGCTGGCCGTAGGTGAAGAAACGGGTGATATGGCCGGTGCCCTCTCGCACATCACCCGGCGCTATGACTCGGAACTGGATCGGGTGGTTAAAACCTGTACCACCGTAATTGAGCCGCTCCTCATTCTTTTCGTGGCAGTCTTTGTGGGCGGAATTGCAATTTGCCTGTTGTTGCCGGTCCTGTCCCTGACCGACTCGTTAAACTTGTAAGATTTGAACAAAACCGAAGGAGAGAATTCCATGGAAAACACTAAAAACAAAAAGAACCTATCAAGGCGCTCGGGTTTTACCCTGATTGAAGTTATTCTGGTCGTCGTTATTATCGGCATTTTGGCTGGTATCGCCATTCCCAATATTTCGGGCAAATCGGATAAAGCAAAAGTCAGCCAAGGGAAAGCCAATGTTTCAACGCTCGACTCAGCGATCGATAGCTATTATTTGGAAAACAGCGAATACCCTTCAAGCCTTGACGAACTTCTGGATGAAGCGAAGGGGGGACCCTATCTCTCAAAGAAGAAAATTCCAAAAGATCCTTGGGGTAATGATTACGTTTTCGTCGTTCCTGGAACTCATAACACTCACAGGTTTGATCTCTCTGCGAGCGGACACGAAGAGGATGTAAACAACTGGGACTAAAGGTTTGAAGTAACCACCACCCAAAACCATTCGTTTGAATGAAAAAGTCTCAAAAAAGAAGTACGCTCACTATCTCTAACCATCAGAAGCCGGCAAATCGTTCTGCCGGCTTCACGCTGGTTGAAGTGATCTTGGTGGTGGTTATCATGGCAATTATTGCCGGAATCAGTACGCCTTTCTTTGCAGGTGCCACACGAGGAGCTAAACTAAAAACGGCTGGACGCTCGATTAGTCAGGCAGCACGATATGCACGGTTTAAGGCCATTTCATCCCAACAGGAAATGCGCCTGGTGATCAATCCGGACACGATGGAACTGATCGTCGGACCGGTTGGAAAAAGTAATAACCAAGAGTCCGACGGACAAGTTGATCTGGACATCCTCGATCGATTAGGATACCTCGACGACGGGAACGAAGACATAACTACGGTGGTAAAGACTGAAGTCCGCCGAGTTCTTCCGGCGGGACTGAGTATCAGCAATTTTGAAAATACAAGTGCGAAAGATGACACAGTATTCGGCGAACTCATGGTCGTACGGTTTTATCCCAACGGACAAGGCGAATCGTTTGAAGTGACCCTGACCGAAAAAGAC
>CAYOBH010000170.1:0-5289 GCA_964402125.1 uncultured Verrucomicrobiota bacterium | reverse complement strand
CCTGTTCCATAAGGGCTTACCCAATCACCTTCAAACAAATCATAACCAATTTTCTTCCCGAGAACTGGTATGTTTGTACCTATGACTTGCCTACAATATAGCGGGATCGGATTCTTCTTTTCTTTCAGAACCACCTCGATGGTCGGATTCCATGGATGCCATTTTCCATACTTGAGTTCCGCATTCGGATAGGCCTCTTTCCATCGAAGCACCTCCACAGATTCGTAATATCCATCCTTCTTGACGATACAATTGAATATGCTCATCAATCGACCAGAAGCGTTAATGACTCCGTTCGTATCCGTAAGCACCTTGTACGAGTCACCGTCATAATCTGTATACTCGAATCCACCTCTTACCTCGGCACCGGAAACAGGCATGCCATCCTGATCCACAACCCGAACAGTCACCGAAGCCTTACCCATCGGATTTGGTCCCCGACACGACAAGGCAGATATCGCACATAGCCCTATGATTAGTTTAGTTACTTTCATTTTTTGCATCCGGCGCGGGGTCATCCCGCGCATTGAGTCATTGCTTCGTTTTGTATTTTCCGTACTGCATTGACCAGCCATCTGCGATCTGAACAAAGCCATCGTAGCCATTGGCCCTGATGAACTCTGTAGCCTCTCTATATTTTTTGTATTTATAGCCGTTCTTGCTGTAAAAGCCCTGTACGACGTCGCAGGAAGAGTATTGGGAGCAATCTGCGCAGGAATCCAAATCCTTTTGTACACAACAGACCTTAATTTTACATTTTGCCTTCGAAATATCTCTTTTTCCGTCATCATATCCCAACTTGCAGCCCAAGCAGAGCTCCTCTTTTAGAACCTTGCACGTCCCGCAATATGCACCGCAACAACCTATTTCTTTGATGCTCATATTTATTTCGAATATGGGGTCTATACACCCGATTCATGATCTAGTTTTTCAGCTCCCATATAAGCTCCTCTTTTGCTTTCCCGCGCCCCAGCGGTCGATCGATCCGTCGAGCGCCCTTTTGCAACCATAGAAACGTATAAACAACCGAGAGTCAAAACATTGCCGACATATTCCACTCAAGCTCCCGTCTTGCCGGTCTCTTCTTCATGCGACGAAGCCGTCACATGTTGTCGGTCAGCCGATGGAGATAGTCGGCGGGCTGGGTGGCGTCGGGGACGGCGTAGCCGGGGGCCTCGGTGGTCATTTCGAGGTTCAGCTTTTCGCGTTTAATGAAAAACTGCGGTTGCTGCTCAATTTGAGCGATGTTTTTAACGTGCCGCGCAATCCACCGAAAGTTGGAGAGATAATCGTTAAAAATGATCCCTGCAATAGGCGTAACAACTTCCCCTTCCAGTCGCTGGAGGTGCGCTTCATGAATAATCGCGGCCTGCACTTCAAACTGGGCGCAGAGCGTCAATGTTTCTGCGGCGGCCTCCTGAAAGCGTCCGGCTTCGGAGTCAAGCGACTCGATCGTTTTCTGCAGCAGGTGCTCGGTTGTACGATGAACGGCGAGCCAGTCTTCCTCGGCCTCCGGAACAAAGCGGGCGGCGGAGAGCGCGCGCTGACGCCGGGCGATGGCGCTGAGATTGGCGACATAGTCGGCAATCCGCTCAATGTCGGACATGCAGCGGTCAATATGCTCTATGAGAACGGCCTGACGCTTGGAAAGATGGTGGTGCGCCAGTTTGGCGTTATAGTCGCGCATTGAGACTTTGATGGCGTTTACGCTCTGCTCATTCACCTTGATCATGCGCTCGCGCTGACCCTTGTGTTGAATAAACTCTTCGGCGGCCAGCCGCAGGCTCTGCGCGCAGATTCGAGTGGTTCGCTGGAGTTCGTTGAGCGCGGCATAGATTGCGCGCTCAGGGCGATCGAGTAGTTGATCATCGAGGAAAGTGGGCTCCGGCTGCTTATGACGAGACGGCACTAATTTTGTGGCGAGCTTCGCCAGCAGCGGCGAGAACGGGAGCACAACCAAGGCACAGAACGTCATTTTGATCGTGTCGGCATTAGCCGCCTGGCGAATGAGATCATCGGACGTGAGGTGGATGTACCGGAAGAACAGCGGCGCAGCGAGCATCCCCAGCGTTGAGCCGATCAGATTAAAGAGCAGGTGAACTATGGCGGCGCGGCGGGCGTCCACCGTAGTGCCGATACTTCCGAGCAGGCCGGTCACGCAGGTGCCGATGTTGGCGCCGAGGATGATTGGATACATCCCTTCAAATTCGGTGACAGCCCCGGCGTTAATCATCGCAAATCCCATGCCGATAACGGCTCCGCTGCTCTGTACAACGCCGGTCACGAGCGCGGCGGCGAGCGTGCCGAGCACAAGGCCGGGGACGGTTTTTCCGTTAATGCGTGCCAGCCACGGACCGAAGGTGTCACGATACGGGCGAATCGCGTCGCCCATCAGCGTCATGCCGAGAAAGAGCAGGCCGAAGCCGAGCAGCGCCAGCCCCAGATGTTTGATCTTCGGATTGCGCGGGATCAGGTGGAGCATCAGCCCGACAAAGATAGCGGGAAGCGCGTATGCGCTGAGCTTGAACGAGATCAGCTGCATGGAGAGGGTCGTGCCGATGTTAGCGCCGAGAATCGGGCCGACCGACTGCAGGAGCGTCATGAGCCCGGCGTTTATGAACCCGATGTAGAGCACCACGGAGGCGCTGCTCTGGATCAGGGCTCCGATCGTAGTACCGAGGCCGAGACCGACCAGCCGGTTGCGCGTGGCGCGACCGAGCAGGCTGCGCATACTGCTGCCGACCGCAGAGGAGAGGCCTTCGCCCATAATGCGCATCCCGTAAATAAAGAGCGCGAGGCCGCCGGTCAGCCAAAAAATCAGTTCCGTGATGGTATCAGGTGCATTCATAACATCTAAACGCACCCATTATATGAACCTCGCCGACAAAGTCAAAATGATGTGCGGGTTAAACAACACTCTCCTTCGCTTGCTTTTTGGGCATAGCTCGGATAGGAATACGACACGAGGTGAATTATGACCACACTGACGCTGAATATAAAAGATGACAGCAAAGTGCAGGATGTACTGCGCTTTCTGAGTGATATCGATTTTCTTGAAGTTCTACAGCCTGTGCAAGAAAATCAAATCGAAAAATCTTTTTCCAGCGTGCAGCTGAAGACCGAAGGATATCGCTTCGATCGGGATTCGGCCAATGAACGCTGATTTTGTTGATACTAACGCGGCTCCTCAGCAGAAAATGACCGCAAAGACGCGAAGACGCGAAGAGAAGAATTTAGCTTTTTTTCTTAGCGTCTTTGTGGTCAATAACATCCTTGTCCGCAGAGTATTAAGCATGGCCGTTTTTGAAACGAAAAATGGATAGAAGTTGAGGTGTAAGGAATTAATATAGTGGTGTATCTCTTTTCCGTTGATGAAGAGCAAAAAAGACGTAAAGCGGAGAAGTTGCGATAAAGCAACACCCTTTCTGTAATTTCGGATAGGCGCTCCATCGTTCAGACTTCATTCCCTGAAGCATTGCCCCCGTGCACTGAATGAGGCACCGAACTCCACCAGATTTTTTTGCTGTTTTGGTTGCTTCACCGGTGCAGAAGCATAGGATGCCGAATTGCCGGAGCGGGCTGTTTAAAACTTAAATTACGAGGTGAAACGATGAAACGTATTCATGTAATCGTAGGGGTCTGCTCCTTAGCAGGCCTTCTCTATGCCGAGCCGGCAGTGACCGACTCCCACTCCTATCAAGCCGAAGGATCCACCAAGCGCATGTATCGCGGCAAGGTGGAGCTCCCGGCCCAAGGCGTGTGGCAGGTGGACGGCGGCAGCTCGTCGCTTTTTCTGATTCCGCCCCCTGAGGTGCATGATCAGCTGATGGGCCGGCGCATGGCGGAGGTCGCATTCGAGGAGCGGCTGAACGAGGGGCGAAATGCTCTGAGTTCCATCACATGGGAATGCCGCACGTATGCCGAAACCAATAATATGACCGGCCCAGCCAGCATCGATGAACTGGATGATTATACGGCCGAGCGCTTCAATACATCGCCGTGGGAAGATGTTGCGTGGGCACGCGACGTCAAGGGGCCCTACTTTTTTCTGATTCCCAACGTGAAGTATGCCTTTTCTGAAAACGGAAGGTTTGTTCCGCCCGAAAAACGTGCGCTGCTCGCTTTTGAACTCTGCCCGTACGTAAACGACGGAAAGCATTGGGTCTGCTACACCGATGGATCGACCGAGCGCGTTGAAATGGATCAGGAAATAATCCAGCGCTACGGAGTCAAAATTCGCCCGGTTTATGAAAAGGCTCCTTTTATTGATGGCCTTCCCGACACGTGTACCTATTCGATATATGCCTCCGTGCAAAAATCGGACAAGCTTGCGGACACGTTGTCGATCCAACTGGAAAATGTCTATTCCGATCAGCAGATGAATATTACTTGGGACATTTCCGGCACCGCCCCGAACGACAAGTCGCTGGCCGAAGAGATGCGCAAGATGGAAATTAGGGCCTGGATGGCGTATCGCGATTCTTCCCGCTCCTCCGTACTGCAGACGTGGGTGGCGCTGGAAGGAGTGGAAAACCGGAACGACTGGCGGGCGTCGCAGCGCAACGAGACGACGTCGGCACTCGGCGTTATGGGCGGCTATGCCGCGCTGCGCGAAACGCTCCAGATGCAGTTGATCACTCCCGTCGAAAGGGCCTCCGCTGCGCGGACAATCTCGGTGTCATCGATTGAAGGCGTGCAGGTTAAAGCGCATCCGTATGAGGAGATGCTGAACGGCAAACCCGGCGGTCAGTTGGCGCTTGCGGAGCTTGCACCAGCCGATCACCTTTTCGTCTATCTGGCCCAGCCCGAGGCGCTGCTGCCGATTCTCGATAACGGTGCGGACTTTATTTCGGAGCTGGGCGGAACGCTCACGGGCAACCGCATTAAAGATAAGCTGGAGCAGCGCTATCTGGCGCGGATGGGCCTGAGCGAAGAGTGGCTGCGCCTCTTCCTCAAATCGGGCGGAGTGAAGGAGTGCGCGGTGCTCGTACCCGACCTGTTTCTGCTCGACGGCACGGACCTGACCGTCGTCGCCCGCCTCTCCAAGTCCGCGCTGATCAAACCGCTGCTGGCGACCGTCGGCGTGGATGTGCTTTCGAGCGGACGGAGTCGCACCCAAACGGACGCCGGCGAATGCTTCTGGGCGTTTCAGGATGATCTGCTGATGGTGAGCACCCGCGAGGCGGAACTCAACCGCGTGCTCGCCCTGCATAAAAACGGCGGCGAAGGCTCGCTGGGAAAGAGCGCCGAGTTCCGCTATATGCTCACGCAGTTGCCGCTCAGCGAACC
>CAYOBH010000169.1:0-5372 GCA_964402125.1 uncultured Verrucomicrobiota bacterium | reverse complement strand
CTCGTTACAACACATAACATCCCGGCGCGTCTTCGTGTCGGCTTAAAGCGTCTTAGCGCTTTGCTTTTGGTATGAGGATCAAACGTGTCCATTTTTCCCCGCTCCGCCGTTAGTCCGACCATGTACGATAAAACGATAAATCTCCTCGGCAACATATTCCATGTCCAACGTAATCCGTTCCACCCGACTCACCAAAAAATTATATCCGGCAAATGCAGGAATTGAAACGCATAGACCGAATGCCGTCGTCGCCAGCGCCTGCCACATCCCGCCGGAAAGGTCACGGATCTCCACCAAGGGTCCATTAGACTCCAACGATACAAAGACACTGATCAACCCGACCACCGTGCCCAGCAGCCCAAGAAGCGGAGTAATTTGGGCAATGGTCAGCAAGCCGCCCATATTCCGTTCCAGACGAGGAATTTCATTAAGTCCGGCCTTGGCAATCGTCTCCTTAAGCTCCTCCGGCGCTTCGTCGGCATGCAGCAGCGCTATGCGCACCATATGCGCGACCGGCCCGGGAGTTTGGTCGCAGATGGACACCGCCTCAGCCATATTACCGCGGTTGACCACCGTATAGATTCCGTTCAGAAAATCGTCCTGCTGAATGCGTGCGCGGTGTAGATGAAACAGGCGCTCCAGAAACAACAACACGGCACCGACACTACACACCAGAATCGGCAGCATCAACGCATTGCCTTTAACCATCAAACTCCACATAAACTCCTCCAATTACATCGTAATTTCATTGCGCAACAGCCGCTTAGTCCGCCCATTTCGACTGCTGAAAGAGCAGCCAATTTTCGTTTTGAATCCGTTCAATCTGCTTGACGGCATGCGCACGCGATGTACGCGACACCTGCGCATCCACTACCAGCTGATATACCTTCACGGCCTCTACCCACTCGTGTTGCCGCTCCTTGATCGCCGCTGCTTTCATGGCCGAAGACGTAAACCACATCACGGCAGACGGGGAGCGCTCCGACGATTCTTTAAGAAAAGGGTACACCACATTCATATAACTAGCAAATGCCTTATCGGGCGTATTAAGACTTTCCCGACAGCGGCCCACATTATATTCCGCCATCATCTTAATCTCCGCACTCGCCGAAGGCCGATCCAAAATGGCCTGATACGCCTTCAGCGCCGATTCATAGCCATCCGCCTTTTCATAGGCTAGAGAAAAAAGGCAATCGCCCTTGCGCCCCCATGCCGCATTCAGCAGTTCATCATCCAACCCACTCTCCAGAATTCTATTGAACACCGTAATGGCCTCGGAAAAGCGGCCCAGCTGACTCAACGCATCGCCTTCCGCAAAACGAACCTGTGAAAGAATTTTGGCGTCCGGATAGTTTTCTTCCACGCTTCTGTAATGCTCAATCGCCTTCACATAGTTCGACTCTGCAGCCGCCGCACGCCCCGCCCAACAGAGTGCATCCGGGGCAAGTCGGTGTGTTTTAAAACCACTGAATATGCGCAGAAAACAAGTTTCCGCTTCGGCATAATTGCCCTGATTATAATAGTGCTCCGCTAACAGGAATAAAACCTCGGGAGTCCACTCAGAATCAGAAAAATCCTCGATACACTTTTTGTATATCTCAACCGCCTCATCCATGTGTCCCTGTGCATAAAGACAGACGCCTCGCATATACGCCGCCTGAGCAGCATACGCACTCTCTGGATAATTTTTCAAAACGGCCTCAAACGCCCCCTGCGCCTCATCATAGCGCAGGAGATAATTAAAGAGAACAACACCGCGCTGGTGCAGACAGAGCGCCACAGTTGCCGCATTCGTGTAGGTCTGCGCAATCTCGTCATACTTAATCAGCGCCTCTTCCCACTGCTTACTCGCCCGCATCAAATCCACAATACGAAGCGCCGCCTTCCCCGCAAATGAACTCTCGGCATGCTCCGATTCTACCAATGAAAACACCTCGATAGCGTCCTCACTTCGACCGATTTTTTCCAAAACCAACCCCAGATTATACAGTGCATTGGACAGATGATCGTGGTCTGGATAGCGCTGAATAAAACTGCGATAGCGCTGTTCCGCTTCTTCAAGCTTCTGGGCCTGATAATAAGCATCCCCTGCTTTAATCAGGGCATTCGCTTTTTCATCTACATTTGGAAGCGTTTCCACCGCTTTATCAAATAACAGCCCCGCCTCAGCATAACGTCTGCCGCCCAGCAACGCCAGCGCACGACCCAAATAGGCCTGCGCGACCCCTGCCGGATCACTGGCCACATTTAAATAGATCTGATACGCCTGTTCCGCCTCACTGAAGCGCTCAGCCCGCAGCAGTGCCCCCGCTTTTTCCAACTGAAGCTCTGCGGCAACCCGCTGATCCGGGGCCTCCGCTCGGCACTCCTCTAAAAGCTTCAACGCCTCGGCAAACTGTCCCTGCAGTAGGCAAACCTGTGACAACTCGCGTTTCAACCGCACCCGCAATCGAGCAACAGGAGCCAAGTCGATCGCCCGCTGTAAAACTTCTTTAGCCATTTCAACCTGACCCTGCTGGTTTTCAAGCGCAGCCAGCTCCAGATAGGCATCCACCCGAATGGCAACCCCCGCCTCGAGCTCCGAACCCAGCTCACTCAACAGCGTACGCGCACGTTTCAAACTCGCTTCATCCCCAGCCGCCAGTAACGTACGTCCAAGCTCCAGCTCTGCGCGCCAGACCACCGAAGTTTCCCCACCAGCAGTCAAGGCCTCATAAACGCCGACCGCATCTGCCGTCTTTCCCATCAACTGATACGTCGCCGCCAAATCAAACTGATTATCAACCCGCTCAATATGATTTGTGAAGGTTCGCGCAAAAAGGGAATAGCTCGCCACAGCCTCCTCGAGTTGGCCCATCTCTTCCTGCACACGGCCCTTAAGCCGCAGCATGGAAGAGCCCCACGGCTCCGCCGAAAAACCATTCTGCTCCGCGCCGGCTATCACTTCCAGCGCGCCGTCATACTGCACCAACCCATAATAAGCACGCGCCCGCCAATATTCAGACGCCGCTGAACGCTCCACATTCTCCAGTGCCTTCAGCAGATCTGTGTAACGTTTCTGCCCCCAAAGCGCACGAGCCAGCAACAGCCGGGCCTCCCTCTCGCCGGCGGCATCCGGCTCACCGCGCAAAACCTCCTGCACCTGATACTCCGCCAGCGAATAAAACCCATCCTCCAGCGACGCACGGATACTCGGAAAACGCTCCGTCGAAATTGGTGGAACAGACTCCTGCGCAACCGCTGAAAAGCAGACCGCAGACAACAAAATGGCACAACAAATAGAGCGCATGTGATTCCTGAATGATTAGCCGCCATTATTTCCAAAAGCCGGAAAATATAAAGCCTTTTTTGACCTCGCTTAAATACCGATGAAATCCCATATTCCACCCCATGAAAATCCTACTCTGCAACGACGACGGAATCCACGCTCGCGGAATCGCCGAACTCCATAAAGCCATCGGCCATCTCGGCGAGCTCTGCGTATGCGCCCCCGCCACCGAACGCTCCGCCGCCGGCCATGCAATCACGCTTACAGACCCCATCAAAACTCTGAACGTTGAAAAAGACAACGCCCCCTTTGGAACCGCCGTTGACGGAACCCCCGCCGACTGCATCAAATTGGCCGTTCGCCTGCTTCACAAAGAGGTTCCCCCCGACCTTGTTGTCAGCGGCATCAATCTCGGCTCCAACACCGGCATCAGCGTGCTCTATTCCGGCACCGTCTCCGCCGCGAGCGAAGCGGTCATTCTCGGCGTTCCCGCCATCGCCATCTCCCTATGCACCTACCAAAACCCGCACTGGGAAACCGCCGCAAAAGTCGCTGCTGATATTGTCAAAAAGGTAATCGAAAACCCGCTGCCTGAGCGCACCCTGCTCAACGTCAATATTCCCAACCTTCCGCTCTCCGAACTGCGCGGCATGAAGGCCGCCCGTATGGGACGCTCCCGCTTCGTCGAAAAATTTTCCGAACATCTCGACCCGCGTGGCAACCGCTACTACTGGCTCGACGGCGATCTCGACCTGCTCGACGACACCGCCGACGCCGACATCCGCGTCGTCGAATCCGGCTACGTCGCCCTCACCCCAATCCACATTGACCTCACTGCCGATCATTGCATGGAACAGGTCTCCGCCTGGAACGAAGAATACTAAACGGAGAATACCCGACAGGGAATAGACCCTTATTTGAAAAAGCCCGGTTAAGCAGAAAATGCATTAAGCACACTTATTCCTCGCGCTTGGCTTTATCCCAAAAGGCGTCGAGTTCTTCCAGAGAGAAGGATTTAAAGGGTCGGCCAGCAGCATGTACCAGTTCCTCCACGCGCTGAAAGCGTCGGATAAACTTTTTGATATTCTGATCGAGCAGTTCTTCCGGATTATGGCCAAGGAAACGGGAAACGTTAACGACCGAAAAAAGCAGATCTCCAAGCTCCTCACGAATGTCCGGTTCATGCTGACGACGAATGGCTTCTTTCAGCTCATCCATTTCTTCATGAAGCTTATCGAAGACATCGTCGATATGCGCCCAATCAAATCCTGCACGCGCGGCGCGCTTCTGAACCTGATAGGCCTTTTGGAGCGCAGGGAGATGCCGAGGAATACCGGCCACAATGGAGGCAGGCTTATCGCCCTTCTGCTTTTCCGCTTTCTTAATAGCATCCCAATTCTGAAGCACCTCGCCGGCGCCGGAAACCTCAACTTCACCAAATACATGCGGATGCCGACGAACCAGTTTGTCAGCAATCCCCTCGGCCACATTCGAAAACTCAAACTTCCCGCTTTCCGAACAAATCTGCGCATGGAAAACGACCTGCAGCAAAAGATCGCCCAGCTCTTCTTGCAGCGCGGAAGCCTCCCCGCATTCAATCGCATCAATTACCTCATAGGCTTCTTCAACCAGGTCCGACTTCAGCGATTCATTCGTCTGCTCTCGATCCCATGGGCAACCGTCCGGACCGCGCAGTTTCCGCATTATGTCCAACAATCGCTCAATAGATTCGCCTGCTTTAGCCATCGCACGTTCCCTTCTTTAACAAAAAAAGCGCCCTCAGCCGGGGCGCTCTGGATTCAGAAAAACCGAATTACAGCCGCAACGTCAGGTCCAGAATCGTATCGGGTTTTTCATCCCTCAGCGAATCAAGCACCATCATGGCACCACCAAAATCCTGAAACGCAGTATATTCATCGGGCACAACAATGCAGGAAGCCCCTGCTGTAAGTGCGCCTTTGCAGGCGACCTGCGAAGAAACAACCGCCACCAGCGTAACATGATCCTTATTCGACTGTTTGAGCATTTTCAGCCAGTCGTCTGCACGCGGAAAAGATTCCTTAACCTCTTCCGGAACAATCAACTCCACACCCAGTTTATCGAG
>CAYOBH010000168.1:4244-5406 GCA_964402125.1 uncultured Verrucomicrobiota bacterium | reverse complement strand
CGAACACCGCGCGCGTTCAGGGTTTCGAATACCTTGTAGGCGTTCAGTTCATCGGTCACCGTGATGACTGTGAAGAAAAGCTTGTCGCTCATCGCTTCCACAAACTTAGCCAGCTCAATACCCGGATCGCTATGTCCCTTGACGAAATGGTCGGCAATATTCTTGTCGAACCACTCGAATGCTTTTCGAAGGCCGTGTTCTGACGCCCGGAACCCCCTTTGAGGTAAATGTCCAAGCGGAACCAGATAGGTTTGATAGTAATTGTCGTTATTCCGATTCAATGTCAGCTTGGAGCGGGAAATCAAGGTGACAGGGTCAAGATATCCAATGTAGGTCTGCCGGATTTGATCCAGACGCGGTTGATTCCGCTCGGCATCTTTTTTGTCATCTATCAGGCGTTGTAGATTTTTCAAAACCGCCAACACAATCACACTTAACGTGGTGAGACGCTGTTGGCCGTCGATGACATCAAACACCTTGTCGTTTTCCGACTGCAGAACAAGATACCCCATATAGTGGGCGGGTTCTCCCCCGGGTTTGATGGTGCCCAGAATGTCCATCCATAGATCCTCCCATTCCTCTTCGGTCCAGCTGTAGTCCCTTTGAAATCGCGGAATACGGTACGTAAGCCCGTTGCCCAGCAGCTTGCGGAGCGTGTCATTTTTTGTATTAAAATTTGTCGCTGACATGGGAGTCTCCCTTTTGTTCATTGATTCCAATGATGGTGTTACGTCTAAAACAAGTCAACTGCGGCGACCGATGTAGAGCCGCGTTCCTCCGATTTCCCGCACCAGAGGTGCGAGTTTTTCCGTTATCTTTACCTTTTTCATGCCAGCCTCCACCGGATGACAAACAGATTATCGAGCACGGCCTTCTGCGTCAGTTTTCCCTCAATATTCCGGATCAATTCTTCACGCTGCTGATCGACTTTGTCCTGCGCATCGAAGAGCGAGCGGCGTTTTTCGTTGCGCTGGGCTTCCAGCGCCTTGACCTGTTTTTGTCCGGCCAGCTTTTCTTCCAGCGTCAGCGCAACCGTGGAAGCCCGGCGGGCTTCCTTGATCTGCCGGTCGATCTCCTTGATCTCCCGCTCCAGTCCCACCTTCAAGTCGTCCGCCCAGCCGTCGAGTTTGTCCGCTTCCGCCTCAAAAAACCGGGCGTTGCG
>CAYOBH010000168.1:0-4144 GCA_964402125.1 uncultured Verrucomicrobiota bacterium | reverse complement strand
CCGATAAACGGTTCGAGCACACTGATTTTTCCGTCGTGTTTTCCGTAGTCGAATCGGATTTCCTGAACGGTCAATTCTCGGTTTTTGGCCTGTTCCAGAAGTACTTCGGCCAGTGGATGATTCAGCCGGTACAAATGGGCATCGCCGGAGCGGCGCGGCAATTCGTACAGACCCAGAGGAATTTGAACCGCGAATGAACGCGAATAAATGCCAATGGAGTCGGGGAGAGATTTTAAGACAAAAGCGGAGTCGCCGCGGAATTCGGCGTGGTCGCCCAGTTCGTGCCGTGACAACTGAATGAGCAACCGTTCATAGCGATCCAGATAGGCTTGGGATTTTTCGCTGCTGACCTTGAGCTTTTCGCGCACCTCGTCGTCAAAGTTTTCCAGCAGCTTCCGGCGCGTCTGGGTCATCGCCTCGTTGATTTCAAGACTGAGTTCAAGCTGAAGCTGGTCGAAGGCGGTTTTGATTTCCTCGTGTTTCCGGCAGCGCTGGTAGATGGCGGAAATGCGCTTTTCAAAATCGACGCCGCTTTCAATCGCACCGAGGACTTCGTCGCTGGCGCCAAAGACGCCTTCGAAGAGTTGGAACTTTTCGGAGAGCAGTTCATAGACGCGCCGGTCGGCTTCGTTCTTGCGGTTGAGGAAGTTGACCACGACCACGTCGTGCTTCTGGCCGTAGCGGTGGCAGCGTCCAATGCGCTGTTCAATCCGTTGGGGGTTCCACGGTAGGTCGTAGTTCACCACCAGCGAGCAAAACTGGAGATTGATCCCTTCCGCCCCGGCTTCGGTCGCGATCATGATGCGGCCTTGCTCCCGAAAATAATCCACCAGCGCGGAGCGCATGTCGGCGGTCTTCGACCCGGTGACGCGGTCGCTTCCAGCATGGCGCTCCATCCATGCGGCATAAATGGCCTTCGAACGGTCATCGTTGTTTGAACCGTTGAACAGAACGATTCCGTCCTTGAACGGGCTGTCGGCCAGCAGACGGAGCAGATAGTCCTGCGTTCTGCGCGACTCGGTGAAGATGATCGCTTTCTCCGCCGCCTTGAGCTCCTTGGCCTTGGCAAACGCAACGTTCAATGCTTTGAGCAGCGCTTTACCCTTGGAGTTATGTGTTATGGATCGCGCAAGTACAGCGAATCCGTCCAGATCGGCGATTTCCTGCTCGATGGCGGAACGGTCGGTATCGGACAATGGTTCACTCGGTTCGTCGTCGTTCCATTCCTCGGCGGTTTCGTCCAGTGCCTCGTAGTCTTGATCAAGTTCTTCTCCGAGTGGTGCCGGTTCGTTTTTCAGGAGTTTGTCCTTGAGGCGGTTGGACATGGACTCCAGCGCCCCGGCAATGGCGAAGGTGGATGAGGCCAGCAACTTGCGCAGCACGAGCGTAATCAGCGTCCGCTGGCTGGCGGGCAGTGCTTGCAGGTTGTCGCGGCGCAGATATTCAGAGACGAGGTTGTAGAGCCGGTCTTCGCTCTCTTCCGGCGTGAACTCCTCCACCAGCGGCAGGCGCTTGGTGAACGGGACATAGGAGGAAACCTGTCGGCGAAGCGTCCGGTGGCAAACCGGTTTGAGCCGGGCCTTCAGGGTCTGGAACACCTGGCCTTGATTCAGATTGGCAAACTGCTCCCGGAAGCTCTTGAGGTCGCCAAAGGTGTGCTCATCGATAAAGCTGACCAGCCCAAAAAGCTCCAGCAGGGAATTTTGCAGCGGAGTGGCCGTCAGCAGCAACTTGTTTGACTTGGCCAAGGCCAGCTTGAGCGTGTTGGCAATGACGTTGGACGGCTTATAGACATTGCGGAGCCGGTGGGCTTCGTCGATGACCACCAGATCCCACGCGGTATTGGCCACATCGGTTGCCTTGTTGCGGGCGAACTGGAAGGAGCAGATGACAACGGCATTGCCCTCGAACGGACGAAAGCGGCTCTGCTTGATCTCATGGTTGTAGGACTTGGACTCCAGAATCCGGCACGGCAGGAAAAACTTTTCCGAAAGCTCCTGATGCCATTGCTTCCGAAGGTTGGACGGCGTGATGACCAGAATGCGCCGTTTCCGTTCCGCCCATTTCTGGGAGAGTACGAGCCCGGCCTCGATGGTTTTCCCCAATCCCACTTCATCCGCCAGCAACGCACCTTTGGAAAGTGGAGACTTGAATGCGAACAAGGCGGCATCCACCTGATGCGGATTCAAATCAACCTGCGCCCCTGCCACGGCCCCAGCCAGTTTCTCAAGACTGTCCGACGAACACCTCTTCGTCAGTTCATAGGCAAAATATTTGGCATGGAAGTCCGTCAACTGCACTCAACCCATCCTTCTTGTAGATATACAAACATTCGGGACTTTACCTGCATTCCAAAGACGAAACAAAGCAATTTAGTAATAATGGTTTGTGGCTGGTTTTACCTCCGATAGATTCAACTGGAATGCACCGAACACGCCATACTGAATGCATATTCCCAACAAGGCGCACCCAATCAGTACCTGTCTTAGCGGGCCAAAAACAGAACACCGGATGGATTGATCGCGAAACACGCGAAAAGGATCTTTCGAAAATCCGCAGTGCTGAGGGGTAGATAGTCATATTGGCGGCCCTGGGGAGCCGCCTTAATAGTCGTTGTTCAGCATGACCTTCAGGCGATAGAACGCTTGTTTGTCGTCCTCTTCGAGGTCGAAGGCATCAATGAGGGTTTGCCCATTCTTCAAGGAGACCGTGCCGGGAAGATCGGTCCAGTCCGGGTCGACAAGACTGCTTGCCTTTTGGATCGCATAGCCGAGGTCGGGCCGCACGACCGGAAGGGTGAACTCTATGCCCTCGGACGGAGTGATCGCGTATTGGCCCGCCATCGCGGAATAGGTCATGGGGTCCGTGCCGCTCGCATATTCGATTGCGGTTTTGATCCCGTCGCCGTCAGGATCGTCGGCGGGACCATCCAGACCGGCGGGAATGTCGTGGTAGGACCGCCACTGCAAAAACTCGGTCTGCCCCGGCGTTGTGAACGATTCTCGCCAGTTGGCATAGTCGTTTCCATAGGCCCGCTCGTTGATCCGGGCCAAGGCATCCCCTTCGCCATCGGGACCAGCAGGCCACGGATCAAGATCGGAATAGTCGACCCGGTCCACCCGGACATACTGCAATTCGCCAACCTCGTTCGTATCTCCCGGACGGGAAATTTCGAGCGTTTCCCCGGCATTGTCGAGGCTGCCCGAGTCCCACTGGATCAGCCTCGCTCCCGACGAGGTTCCGTACAGAGCCGCGTAAGCCACCGCGTTGCGCACGAGTATGATGCGCTCGCCGGGCTGCATGACCACGGGATCGGTGCTCGAAAAGAAATGGTCGATGCCTTGCGTCATACGCCATGGCGCATTCGCCTCGTCGTCGAACAGTACAACCGGATCGGGGTCGATATTGACCAGTTCAATGTATTCCGCTTCGCCTACCGGTGGATGATACATGATTTCGCCAAACACGACTGGGCCAACCATGGGATCGCTGTTGGAATCGCCCGGCGTCGGTGTTTCCAGGCTGATAAAATCATTGGTGTGGGTGCTGGCCTTGTAGTATCGACCCATGGTTACGCCACGCAACGATGCGCCAAAGGTTTCCGTTACCGTGTAATCCGGGCTCAATTCGTCGCCGAGGCCCAGCAGAAAGACGGTGTCTCCGTTTTCGCTCAGGGCAAACGGCGCAACAACCCCCGCATCGACACTGCTGGCGCCAAAATTCAA
Organism: uncultured Verrucomicrobiota bacterium; assembly: GCA_964402125.1. Lineage (GTDB taxonomy): Bacteria > Verrucomicrobiota > Kiritimatiellia > Kiritimatiellales > Pontiellaceae > Pontiella. The sequence goes on along the minus strand of CAYOBH010000168.1, from coordinate 419 downwards.
ATCTTCAAAGAAGACGACAAACCCATTTCCCGGCACAAAGGTACCATCGGCAATGCGGTATTTTTGCGGCGCATCCGGATCGTCGCTCAGGAACCATCCACCCAGATCAACCGGTTTTGCACTGGTGTTGTGGAGTTCGATCCAGTCCGGCGCAACGTCGTGCGAATGCGCCATGACCTCGTTGATGACGATGAGGTTGGGGACATAGTATGGGTAGTCGTCGGGATTGTAGACATAGTACGCGCCCATGTCCGCGCGGCTCCCATCCAGATCCAGGACATGGGATGGATTGCCGGAATCCCATGCCGGCGATCCGGACGTCAGCGAAAAGTCGTACGAGCCTTCGTCGACAAAGAGCGGATCGGCCAGCAGGTTCCCAATTCCGTCCAGAGCCAGCGTATCCGACAGTGAATATTTAA
>CAYOBH010000167.1:0-5490 GCA_964402125.1 uncultured Verrucomicrobiota bacterium | reverse complement strand
CGTTTTGCACCTACAGCAGACAATGCAGAGATCCCGAAGCTGGCACGAAGTCATTCTGGAGTTTGCGACAGAGAACCTTCGTCTACCATTCTCCTCTTCCAACCGCTGGAAAAAGATCCGGCGGTGTTCGGCGAACACTTAAAGCTGGTGCAGCATCTTTCAGAACACAAGCCGTTTATTATTGTCAGCTGTCCGTGCGCAATGGAGCAGGAGGTTCCGTCGAGCGGGAAGTCGGATCAAGCGGTCCGCACGCTGAAGCGGAACAAATCCTACGCGCTCAATGAACTGACCCAATGGATGAGCGAGGCTGGCTATGAATTCGGCGTAGAGGTTTATGCTCAGGGCGAAGCGGCGCTGCGCGGAGGGATTCTTGACTGTTGGCCGCCGGGCTCGCCCCGCCCCGTACGCATTGAATTTTTCGGCGACGAAATTGATTCGATCCGCTACTTCGATGATCAGACCCAATGCTCTATCGAAAAGATCGACTCTGTCCAGTTGCCCCAACTCGACTTCGGCTTTGCCGGCGATGAAACGTGCAACATTCTCGAGCTCCTCCCCGAAAACACGCTGATCGTAAATCCCGACACAACAAAGGCTGTCGCAGACCCATCCATCGTTCATCGGCAATCGGCAATCAACAATCTAGAAATTGGATTCAGTTTCTATGACACCGGTCTTCAAGCCGTTTCCATCGACCTTTCGCCGAAAACGGCGGAGTGCTCGCGCCGTCAGTTTGTGGAGCAGCGCTGTGCGGATACCTCTGACGGATGGGCGGTCCATCTCTTTTTTGAAACGCGCGGGACGCTCGCGCGTTTTGTCGAGCTATATCAGGAGATTGAAGGCTTCGGTGCGTTGCAGCTCCATCATGGTGTGTTGCACGAGAGCGCCATCGATCGTACGCGAAAAATCCTCATCATCACCGAGAGCGACTTTTTCGCTTACCACACCAACCGCAGCGCCCATGCACGAACCAGCAAACGCTTCCAAAAACAGGAGCGCATTTCCGAGGCCGCCGACATTCAGCCGGGCGATTTTGTAGTGCACGTGGAGCATGGCGTTGGGAAATATCTCGGCATCGTCGAAACGGCCTTCAGCGGAAAGAGCATGGAGGTGCTCTCTATCGAATACGCCAAGGGCGAAAAGGTTTACCTGCCCGTCACGCAGGCGCATTTGCTGACCCGCTACAAAGGCATGGGCAAGAACGCGCCCAAACCACATACGCTGGGCGGACGCAAATGGCGCAACGATAAGGCCGACGCAGAAGAAGCCGTTCAGGATCTTGCTTCCAAACTGCTCCAGACACAGGCCGAGCGCGAAGCAAAACAAGGCTACGCCTTCTCAAAAGACACCGCCATGCAGGCCGAATTCGAAGCCGCATTCCCCTACACTGAAACCGCCGACCAACTCTCCTCCGCCGCTGAACTCAAAAAAGATATGGAAAAAACCCGGCCGATGGACCGGCTGCTCTGCGGCGATGTCGGCTTCGGTAAAACCGAGGTGGCCATGCGCGCGGCCTTTAAGGCGGTCATGGACGGCATGCAGGTCGCGGTCCTTGTTCCCACGACGGTCCTTGCGCAACAGCACTACGACACCTTCACCGAGCGTATCGCCGCCTTTCCGCTCCGCGTCGACATGGTCAGCCGGTTCCGCACGCACGCACAGCAGAACAAAACCCTCCGCGACACCGCGCTCGGCGAAGTCGATATTCTCATCGGCACACACCGTCTGCTCTCAAAGGATGTCGAATTTAAAAACCTCGGCCTCGTGATTATCGACGAAGAGCAGCGCTTCGGCGTCGAAGCCAAAGAACACCTCAAAGAACTGCGCCGTCAGGTGGATGTCATCACCATGTCGGCCACGCCGATTCCGCGCACGCTCTACATGAGCCTCACCGGCGTACGCGACATGAGCACCATCCAAACCGCCCCGCAGGAACGCCAGCCCGTTGACACCAAGGTCATTCCCTACGACGAAGAAATCATCGCCGCAGCCATCCGCGCTGAGCTGCATCGCGGCGGACAGGTTTTCTATCTGCACAACCGCGTTAAAACCATCCATCTCGTCGACAACCGCCTGCGGTCACTCGTCCCCGAGGCGCGGATTGCCGTGGCGCACGGACAGATGGGCGAAAAGGAACTTTCGGAAATAATGCACGCCTTCGTACAGGGCCGATTCGACGTGCTCCTCTGCACTACCATCATTGAGAACGGCGTGGATATTCCCAACTGCAACACCTTGTTCGTTGAAAACGCCGAGCGCTTCGGCCTCTCCGATCTCTATCAGCTGCGCGGACGCGTCGGACGCTCCAACCACAAAGCCTTCGCCTTTTTCATGCTCTCGCCCGGCGGAGACATCATCAACGCCGCGCGCGACCGCATGAACGCCATCCAGCGCTATACCGGCATTGGCTCCGGATTCCGCCTCGCCATGCGCGACCTCGAACTGCGCGGCGCAGGCAACCTGCTCGGTGCCAAGCAGAGCGGACAAATCTCGGCCGTGGGCTTTGATCTCTATTGCCAACTCCTCCGGCGCACCATCGCTATCATGCAGGGGAAGAAGCCGCCGCCGCTCATGGAAGTCACCGTCAAACTCGACTTTCTCGATTTATCGCCCGCCACCGGAAACGCGGGAAGCGGAGCCTTCATTCCATACTCCTATATTGAAGATGAAAATTTACGCCTGCGCCTTTACCAGCGCATCTCCGCTCTCGCCACCAAACAGGAAATTGATTTGATTAAGATGGAGATTGTAGACCGCTTCGGGAAACTGCCTCCGGAGGTTCAACGGCTCATGCTGATCGCTCAACTGCGCATCGCCGCCGCTGACCGCGACATTAAATCCGTCATTGTCCGCGACCGCACGGTCATGCTGTCGAGGGAAAACGATTATATCACCGTCGCGGGGCGCCATCCCCGACTCAGAGAAGAAACGCCCACCGCCATGCTCAAAGAGCTCATCCGCATGGTCGCCGGAAAAGCCTAATCATCTCGGTCTCCTCGTGATCGCCCCGCACCGTTCAACCTAAAAAATGCAGTAGAGAAACCGCAAATGAACGTTAATGGACGCAAATAATACCAAATTAACCTGAATAGAATTGTAACCACGAAATACACCAAATACACGAACGTCGGTAATGCAGTAATTCTCTTTTCGTGTGGTTCGTGTATTTCGTGGTCCAAACAATATGAATTAAGTTAATTCCGTATAAGTCACATATCTTTTGTAACCCATTGAATATTAGCGTTTATTTGCGTTAATTTGTGGTTAACTTCTTTTTCTGGGTTCAATGTTCCGGCTGCACCCGCCAGCCGGACGAATATAGGTGAAGCAACGAATGGCAGTTTTGCTCTCTGATTCGCTGCTTTTCCTTCATTCGTTGCTACTCCCTTTCTGCAGTCAGCCGCGTGCGGTTTCTTCCGCAATCCAACGGAGAAAATCGGGATTGCCGTCGGCGATCGGCAGCGCAACGATGCAGGGGCAATCGTATGAATGCAGCTCGCGAATGCGGTCGATCAACTCCTGTTTCCGCGCACCGGACGTTTTCAGCATCAGCGCCGCCTCCTGATCTTCACACACCGCGCCCTGCCAGCGATAAATCGACTCAACGCCGCCCAGCAGATTCGCACAGGCGGCCAACCGCTCATTCACCACGGCTTTGGCAATCCGCCGCGCCTCCTCCGCATCCTTTGACGTCACATAAATCAGAAAAGCATCCACTTCCGCCTCCGCTCTATTTATTCCGCCACGCGCCTTCAACTCCGTGGAAGACCTCATGAGTTTATCAATTTTGACGCAATGCACGGGGTTGGCATCTTTACAGCGGAAACCATCCCCCCATGTTAGAAACTTTTAAAAAATCACTTTCGCTGACTCTGGTACTCTGATCCCTTGGTCTTTATCCACTCAGCCTTATTCTCTCGTAGGGAACGAATTCCTTGCATATACAGAGTTGAGCCTAAGACAACTAAAGGAATTGTTAATATACAAGACAGATAACAATAGTGCCAATGTCTTTTTCTCGAAAAACAATACCCGGCATATACGTCACCAACCGAGAACACAAGAAATATACTCAACATCGATGTAATAAATCCATCTCCTATTCCCATAAACAAATATACGAAAAGTATAGAAATTATTTCCAATACTCCCATCTGATAGAACTGCTTAGAAATCTGGTCTATTTCACTCATTGCCACTTTTCCCAAAGTTTAATAACAGCCCTACGATAAAATTACGAACCACTGCCCAGCAGATTCGCACAGGCGGCCAATCGCTCATTCACCACGGCTTTGGCAATCCGCCGCGCCTCCTCCGCATCCTTCGCCGTCACATAAATCAGAAAAGCATCCACTTCCGCCTCCACACTATATATTCCGCACCTGCCAGAACCCCCTTTGAAGAGCTGGCAAATCAATCAATATTAATGCAATGCACGGGCTGACCCCGCCCCCCTGCAATGCACGGGCTGACCCCCCCGGAAAGGTAATGCTCAGTTTTAATAAATTCAGGATATGTTGTGAGCTGATAATCTGAATAATTATATCGGGTTTATAAAAAAGTCATTGAGAGATTCTTTTCGATCGAATTTCAACGATAGTGGTGTTGTAAGCCTCTGCGTATTTTTCAGCGCGTTGAATTAGTTTTTCGTGATATCTTGATTCGAGTGCATCACTTGTCCCTTCAATCATCCAGTAATCCTTGTTTTCCATAATCTCATTCCATTCCTCATCCGGAATCGAAGGGAAATAGGGGCCGGGGGCTTCTCCCAAGCAGGCCGCATATCGAAGATCACCTTTTCCTGCATTGTTTCTGGCATCTGCTGCGGGAGATGTTTCATTCAATGTTGAAAGAACCGCTTCCAGCTTTTTTGTGTCAGAGCCCTTGGATGGGGAATATTTTCCGCACCCTAAAACGGTCATGCAGATAGCCAGAAGTATAATGGCGGTATTCTTTTTCATACTGTCGATCATCCACTCTCCTTGATTAGAAAAAGGTGTCAGCCCGAGCATTGCCTCAGCTATCATTCCGTTTCACATTATCCATCAGATCCTGAGGATAACAAATATCTCTTACCAAAGATATCCCATCAACCGGAGGGCTGTATATTATAATTCTGATACCCATTAATTGCTCTTCAGAGACATTCTGTTTGTATTTTTCGTAGAAAAAGGGGTCGGGCCGCCTGAAAAAGGGGTCGGGCCGCCTAATTCGTCATTTTGCTTTTCAGATTGCATAATGCTCTCCCTTTCGATTCTTCCACTTCTCGAATATAGCGGGAAGAAGTGTAAGCCCGTGCATTGCGTCATATTTGTCATTCAGCCTCCTCAACACCCCATCGGCTGGATCGCATTCTTGCCATCGGCTGAACATCCGAATTAAAACGGACTCGTTTTATGCGACTTTTTACCCGAAGAAAAGGAGAATCAAATAAATCGGGCGCAAGTCAGTTCCGTAAGGCCAGTCGAGATGGCAGGAAACCCGGTTTCG
>CAYOBH010000166.1:0-5624 GCA_964402125.1 uncultured Verrucomicrobiota bacterium | reverse complement strand
GCTCGTAGTAGCAAAGAAGCGTCTAATCCACGTGGAGCGAAGGGGCACCGACTGTAAATGTGCAATCGTGGAGGAATATGCATCCGCTTGATCCATTGGTCGATTACGGTATTACGGAGCGGGACTGGCTGGACATGGAAAATGTTCAGCTCGAACTGCTGCCGGATAAAGTGCATGAGCTGAGACGAAGGCTACATCAAAAGGCGAAAGCCGAACCAAAATTCCGCTTCTATGCGCTGTACGATCGAGTCTATCGAAAGGATGTGCTGGAGGCGGCGTTCAAGCATGTCGGCAAACGCGGCAAGGCTGCGGGAGTCGATGGTGTGAAGGCGGAGGATATCCTTGATGAGGAAGGCGGAGTGAAACGCTTTCTGGAGAAAATTCATGAAGAGCTGATCTCTAAAACCTACCGGGCAAGCCCGGTGAAAAGGGTGTTTATTCCGAAATCGGACGGCAAACTCCGTCCGTTGGGCATTCCCACCCTGAAAGATCGGGTGGTTCAAATGGCCGTGCTGTTGATTCTTGAGCCGATCTTTGAGGCGGACTTTCTGGACTGCTCGCATGGGTTCAGGCCGGAGCGTAAGGCGCATGATGCGCTTGAGGCGATACGGCAGGAAATTCAGAGCGGGCGGGCCGAAGTTTATGATGCCGACTTGAAAGGCTATTTCGACAGCATACCGCATGATAAGCTGATGGCCTGTCTGCGGATGCGGGTTGTGGACAGCAGTGTACTGAAGCTGATTCGGATGTGGCTGAAAGCCCCGATCATCGAAACCGATGAAAACGGGAAACAGCAACCTCCGAAGAAGAGCATAAGCGGTACCCCGCAGGGGGGCGTTATCTCCCCGCTGCTGGCCAATGTGTACCTGCATTGGTTCGATGTGATGTTCCATCGCAACTCCGGTCCCGGAGTCTGGGCGAAAGCCCGTCTGGTGCGCTACGCGGACGACTTTGTCATCCTCGCGCGTTATCAGGGCAACCGGATCGATGAATGGGTGAAACAAACCATCGAAGGATGGCTTGGCCTGGAACTCAATAAAGAGAAGACGAAAACGGTACGAGTGGAAAACGGGGAACGACTCGACTTTCTCGGGTTCAGCTTTCAGAAGCAGCGCGACCTGTTTGGTCGCAACAAAAGTTATCTGAATGCAACTCCCTCTAAGAAGTCGCTGATTCGCGCCCGGCAGACGATCAAGGAGAAAACCGGAGCAAGAAAATGCTTCAAGCCCGCCGTTGAGGTCGTCAAAGACCTCAACACCTACCTGAGCGGGTGGGGCAACTACTTCAGCTTCGGCTATGATCGTAAAGCCAAACGCGACCTGTGTCACTACGCTCGGAGCCGAATGATCCATCATCTCAACCGTCGAAGCCAACGCAAGTACGCCCGACCGGAAGGAATGAGCCACTATGCGCACCTTGAACAGATGGGATTGGTCCGTCTATGACGAAATGTTTACAGGAGAGCCGGATGCGGGAAAACTGCACGTCCGGTTCGACGAGGGGTTTCGGCGGGAAAGGCACCACCTGTGGCAGCCGCCCGTCGGGCCTACTCTACCGGTTCTCCCCTCTTTTTGGGTTTTTCGCTCTTTCGTGGTTAATCTCCATATTTTGTTGCCGGAACAATCGTTGATTGAGTTGTCTCCAAATTGGCGTGTCTGCCAGCTTGTCATCGGGGAGGGCAGTCGGTAGATTCTGCGCCTTTCGAATACGTATTGCGTATTACGTATTTCGTATTACTTATTACGTAGTGCGTATTTCGGATTACTTATTACGTATTACTTATTACGTATTGCGGATTACGTAGTGCTGTTTTTCTCGGTACGCAATACGCAGTACGCACTACGCAATCAATACGCAATACTCAGTACCCAATAGAAAGGTGACCATGTTTAAAGAAGTTTCCAGTCGAGTCAGTTTCCCGGAGATGGAAGAGGAGGTTATCAAGCTCTGGAAGGAGCAGGATACGTTCAGGAAATCAATGGAAAACCGGAAGGGCGGTTCGGAGTTTGTTTTTTATGACGGACCTCCGTTTGCCACCGGTCTGCCGCATTATGGGCATTTGCTCGCTGGAACGATTAAGGATATTATTCCCCGCTATCAGGCGATGCGCGGTCACTACGTTTCGCGTCGGTTCGGCTGGGACTGCCACGGCCTTCCGATTGAGGCGCTGGCGCAGGAGGCCCTCGGGCTGGCGGGTGCTCCGGCGATTAAGGAAGCGGGCGTCGATGTCTTCAACGAGCAGTGTCGCTCGATGGTGACCAAGTATGTTGAGGAGTGGGAAAAGACGGTCACGCGGATGGGCCGCTGGGTTGATTTTGAGAACGATTATAAAACCATGGACACGCGGTTCATGGAGACCATCTGGTGGGTCTTCTCGCAGTTGTGGGAGCAGGGCCGCATCTACAAAGCGCACCGCATTATGCCCTACAGCTGGAAGCTCAATACGCCGCTCTCCAATTTTGAGGCCGGGCGCAACTATCAGGATGTCCAGGACCCGGCGGTCACGGTGCGTGTCCACCTGATCGATTTTGAATTTGAAAACGCCAGCGCGCTGATCTGGACGACCACGCCGTGGACGCTGCCGGGCAACCTAGCGATCTGTGCAGGTCCGGACATCGACTATGTGGCGATCCGGGACCGCGAAACGCACGAGGTGTTCGTGCTGGCGCAGGCGCGGTTGGCGGCTTACTACAAGTCGGAGGAGGAGTATGAAATCCTCAAATCCTACAAAGGCGCTGAGCTTAAGGGGCTTAAATATGAGCCGATTTTTGATTTCTTTGCGGACAATCCCAATTCGTTCCAGATCCTGAACGACGACTTTGTTTCGACGGAGGACGGTACGGGGATCGTGCACATGGCGCCCGCGTACGGCGAGGATGACTACCGCATCTGCCGCGAGGCGGCTATTCCGTTGGTTGACCCGCTCGACGACGATTGCAGGTTCACCAAGCTCGTGCCCGACTATGCCGGCCAGTTCTGCAAGGATGCGGATAAGGAAATCCTCCGCGCGCTGAAGCACGCCGGTAAGCTGATTCATCAGTCAACGATTCAGCACAGCTATCCCTTCTGCGAGCGCACCGATACGCCGCTGATTTATCGCGCGATTGATGCGTGGTATGTGCGCGTTGAGGATCTCCGCGAGAAGATGCTCGCCAATAACGCGGGGGTGCACTGGATGCCGGATTATGTCGGCGAAAAGCGGTTCGCCAACTGGCTGGCCGACGCCAAGGACTGGAACATCAGCCGCAATCGCTTCTGGGGATCCTGCATCCCCGTGTGGGTGAATGTTGAGGACAAGGACGATATGATCTGTGTCTCCTCCATTGCGCAACTGGAAGCGCTGTCCGGGCAGAAGGTGGTGGACTTGCACAAGCACTACGTCGATCAGATTGTGATTAAGAAGGATGGAAAAACCTACAAGCGCACACCGGAGGTGCTCGACTGCTGGTTCGAGTCGGGCTCGATGCCGTACGCGCAGAACCACTATCCCTTTGAAAACAAGGAACATTTTGAGGCGAACTTCCCCGCGGACTTTATTGCTGAGGGGCTCGATCAGACCCGCGGCTGGTTCTACACGCTGATGGTGCTTTCGACGGCGCTGTTCGATAAGCCGGCGTTTAAAAACGTGGTGGTGAACGGGTTGGTGTTGGCCGAAGACGGGCTAAAAATGTCCAAGCGCCTAAAGAACTACCCTGACCCCATTCATGTGATTAATGAGTATGGCGCCGATGCGCTGCGTCTTTATATGATCTATTCGCCGGTGGTCCGCGCGGAGTCGCTGCGTTTCTCGGAGGAGGGCGTAAAGAACTCGCTGCGTCATCTGCTGCTGCCGTGGTGGAATGCCTACAGCTTCTTTGTGACCTATGCCAACATCGACGGCTGGACGCCCGCGCAGGCGGTTGAGCAGCGCGATAATCTGATGGACCGCTGGATTCATAGTTCGCTCGCCCGCTTGGAACAGCAGGTGAGCGAGGCGATGGACCGCTACGATTTACAGGCTTCTGTTCGTCCGTTTGTGGCGTTCATCGAAGATTTGACCAATTGGTATATTCGTCGTTCGCGCCGTCGCTTTTGGAAGAGCGAGGACGACAGCGATAAGGTGCAGGCCTATTCCACGCTGTATGAAGTGCTGCTCGGGCTCTGCAAGATTGCTGCGCCGTTCACGCCGTTTATTGCGGAGACGATTTATCAGAACCTGCGAACGGAGGATATGCCCGAGTCCGTCCATCTGTGCGACTTCCCGACCGCTGCCGATGCCACGCGCGATGAGGTGCTCGAAGGGCAGATGGCGATGGTGATGAACGCGGTCGAAATGGCGCGCGGATTAAGAAAATCACATGATCTAAAAAACCGGCAACCGTTAGCGAAGCTATCAATTGCTATAGGAGATCAAAGGTTGCTGGCTAAAGTCGAACAAATGAAATCGATTATAATGGATGAAATCAACGTTAAGGATGTCGATTTTCTGTTGGAGTCTGGAGATCTAGCTGTAGTTCAAGCTTGTCCCAATTTTAGAAAGTTGGGGTCGCGTTGTGGAAAAGATATGAAAGAGGTGGCTACTGCCATTAAAGCGTGGTCTGAAAATATCATTGCGCTTTTACACGAATCTCCTCAACAGGTGGTTACCATCGACGGGAAATCGTATGAGATTTCCATCGACGATGTGGATTTGAGTTGTGTCCCAAAAGAAGGCTTGGCGGTCAGTGCTGAGGGATCGCTGGTGATCGGGTTGGATACGAAGCTCGACGAGGATCTGCTTACGGAAGGGTTGGCCCGCGAATTTGTCCACACGATCCAGAACCTGCGCAAGGAGATGGATCTGGAGGTCACACAACGCATTCGCATTGGGTATCAGGGCGATGATGCCATTGGCACGGCAGTTTCTCAGTATCAAGAGTATATTAAATCGGAAACCCTCGCGCTGTCGTGTGAAGCGACTGTCGGTGAGGGGGATTTCGAGGCCGAATCGGAGCTGAACGGGCGTCCCTGTAAGCTTTCAATTTCGGTGTGTTAAGAATTAGCGGATATGTGGGTTGACAGGGGGGGGGGTAGATGATAAATACCCACCCCTTTTAGTTCAGGAAAACGCACTTTAGTGGAGATTTAAAGAAAATGGCTACCAAGAAAACTGCTGAGAAAGCACCGGCCAAAAAGGCCGATGAAAAAAAGACCACGACGAAAACGAAGACATCGGCTGAAGTTGCTCCTGTGGCGATTTCCGGTGGCCGTCCGCTTACTGGAAAAATTGGAAAAAGTAAGTTTTTTACCCCAAAGCAGTTGAAGGAACAACTTTGTCGTTTGTTGGAGCTCCGCGAGCGAGTGACGGGTGAAATTATTTCGATCAATCGCGATTCACTGAGCCAGATAGATCCTGATCCTTCGATTTCTGATCAGGGCACGGATACCTTTGACCGCGAATTTGCACTCAATCAGCTCAGTAATGAGCAAGACGTTCTTTTTGAAATTGATGAAGCGATTCGCCGTATTGAAAACGGTACGTACGGTATTTGCGAAATGACCCAAGAACCGATCAACATTGAGCGTCTGGAGGCACTTCCTTATGTGCGTTATTCCGTACAGGCTCAGGCTGAACTTGAACGCGGTCGCACCACATATCGTCCTTT
>CAYOBH010000165.1:0-5653 GCA_964402125.1 uncultured Verrucomicrobiota bacterium | reverse complement strand
CGGTCGATTCCACGCGGTGGCGCTGATGCGCAGGAATGAGAAGAGGATCGCCCGGAGCCAGTTCGACGCGCTCAACCGCATGGTCCTTTTCCACCAAAAGCACGGCCGATCCGGAAAGGAGCAAAACCCATTCGTGCTGTTCCTGATCATACCAGAACCCCTCCGGCGAGGCGTGGCCGTCGGACACAATGCGCTCAATCTTTACGCTTCGACTCTCAGCCAGCACCGTGAAGAGCTCTTCCGTCAGGGTGGATGGGATGTCGCTGAATACATTCATGCTCATTTCCTTTTTTGACCAGATAACAGGATTCCCCGGATCGGGTCAATGACTCCCTATTCGGGCAGATCGATGAGGCTGAGTACTCGGCGATCGGCGGGGCCGAGGCGGCATTCGGCCTCGATCAGCTCTTCAATCACGTCCAAGGCCGCGAGCGCTTGGTGGAGGCGTTTTTCGAGTGCGCGCAGGTTGATCCGATTCAGATCGTCGGTGTTACCAATTTCCGTCAAGTGCTGATCGCCCAGCGCCTGTTCGCCGACATAATCAAGGAGGCGACCGAGAATGCGGAAGAGATAGCGGCTCTCTTCGTCGGGTAGGCGGGCGAGTATTTCGTCGCAAAAATAGGCGTAACAGATGGGCGGGCGTCCAACCTCCAGCGTGCACCCATTCACGTCGAGCCAGCCGTAGCGGTCGTCCATGTCGGAGACCGCTCGATCCTGTTTGCGAAGCAGCAAGCGAAGAAACGCGCTGTCGGCGACCTCCTCGCAAATATCCGCACGGCAGCAGCAGGCGGTGCAAAGTCCGCACGTTTCGCTGAAAAAGCTCGTCATCAGCTCGCGGACTCTGCGCTCCATTTCCACGTAGGGCTCGACTATTTCTTCGACACATTTCATGGCGGCGGAATATGACGGGATTTGTCAGTACCGCCAATCAGAAAATTCTTTCCCTTCGTCTTGTCCGTAATCGTCCTTTTCTGTGAGTGCGGGCAGTCGCCGTCTGACATAATAAGAATTACTCTGCCGCACCGCTGCTGCGTTCTTCAAAGACAACTGGCTCTTTCCGGCCTTGAGGTTCTGCAAGAGCCTTTGAGCCTATTTGAGCCCTCTCAGAAAAGCCTGCACATTTTCGCTGCTGACTCCCGGAGGCATGCCGCCGCCGCAGGAAAAAATGACCCGCGAGGGATCGTCGAGCGATTCCACCAGCGCGCGCGTTGTCTGCTCCACTTCGTCGGGCGTGGCGGAAGCCAGCACGTCGCGCGGCGGTATGTTGCCCAGCATCGTTACGCGGTTGCCGGTGACTTCCTTCAGCTCATTGAGGTTGACCTCGAACCCCATGTTGAACAGGTTGACGCCGATTTCGGGCAGGTAGGGCGCCGAGACCCTGCACGGGGCGTCGTTGTGCAGGAACTTGACGGAGACCTCCTTGTCGTACAGCTCCTTGAAGTAGGGGAGGCCGAAGGTCCGGAATTCCGTGTCGCCGATGAAGCCGATGATGTCGTCGAGCAGGAAGATGCCGTCGATGGTCGGGAAGGTTTTCATCTGCAGGTCGATCCATTCGTTCAGGAAATCGGTAATGACGCGCATCAGCCGGTGGGCACGGTCGGGCGTCATCATCATGGCCATCAGGAATTCCGTGGAGCCCATCAGGTAGCTGGCAATGTTCAGCGGTCCGCGGGCGACGGCGAAGCGGATGTTGTGACCGGCTTCCTTGATTTTTGGTTCCGCCAACCGGAGGCGGTTGAGTACAAGCGGCAGCAAGCCGTCGGTCGCCGGATTAGGGACTTCCAGGGAATCGATCTCCTCGGCGGAATGGATCACCTTATGGGCGTGGGGAAATTCGTTGGCCGGGAAACTGCACCGTGCGCCGAAGGCAGACGGCTCGGTGCACATGCCGAATTCGGACCAGAAGCCCGGCAGGAATAGGGTGTCCGGAAATTCGCGGATCGCCTTCAGGTTGGCTTCGAGCCAGATTTCATCGTTGCTGAAATAATCGAGTATGTTCACGCCGTACCAATTCGGCAGCCAAGGGCAGTCGATCACGAAGCCGGACGGCCGCACATCTGGGGTTTCGCCGCGAATGAGGTCTAATAGGTTTTTCCATTGCTGATTTGTCATGATCTGAATCCTTCCTGATGGTTGTCTTAAGTTGGTTTGCTTTTCCGGTATGCGCATTGATTGCTATTGCAGACTTGGCAGACATAGTCCTCCCGTTTCAGCCCCTTGCCAATCCCAATGACCGCGCTGATCGATTTTCGGGGCTGCATGAATGCCGAATCGTGAAGTTGTACGCCGCAAAACGCCTCCGGCAAAAGCCGGAAAAGTTTGTGCTGCTCCTGTACGTCCCAGCCGCAGTAGCCCGGGCTGAAGCGGTTTGTTACGCCGAGTCCCTCTGCCGCGAGCTTGAGCGCCAGATGCCGGTGGACCGTTTCCGCCGCCTGTTCCGCCAGTACCGATGCTGCCGTATCGGCAATGAACCCCAGAACAGGTTCCTTTTCCTTTATCATCTGAGCGGACCGCGCCTCTGGAGCGGCACCAATCGTGCAAACCATCACCGCAGCCTGTTCGGCACCTTCCAACTGGCGGGAAATAATGGGACCCGTCCGGAAGTATTGGCCCCCAATCCGTATTCCATCTGCTTCTAATGCCGCCAGCTCGAAGAGACGATAGCCCGCCCGAAATTCGCACAGGTTGAAAATTTCCTCTGCGGTTGATGAAATCAGCTCCGACATGCCAGCGGGCGGCGATGCATCGCGGTATCCGAGCGCCCGGGTCAGCGCTACAGCATCCAGAGAAACCACATTGGACGGGACATCGAGGATAACGCCGCCCCCTTGGAGTAAATGCTCTGAAAGCAACGGGTTCATGCGCGTTGACGAACGGCTTGGGCGATAAGGCGGATATGCTCCGGGGTCGTTCCACAGCAACCGCCGATAATGTCGGCGCCTGCAGCCAGCAGCGCATCCACCTTGCCCGCCATCGATTCCGGCGATTCGGGGAAGATCGTCTGGCCGTCGCGTATGTTGGGCAACCCGGCATTGGCGTGGATCAGAACGGGGAGCCGGGTTCCGGTCGCCCGGATCCGGGTCGCGATTTCGATCATCTGGTCGAATCCGTTGCCGCAGTTGCTCCCGATAATGTGAGCGCCTGCCGCAGTCAAGGCTTTCACCATGCTTTCCACGGATACCCCCATCATAGTCTTGAAGTTGTTGTCGGCGGTTCGGCTGAAGGTGAAGGTGCAGGCCACATCCAAACCTGTGGACAGCGCCGCCTTAACGGCCAGAACAGCCTCATCAATGGCGGACATGGTTTCCACTACGATCGCATCCGCTCCTCCAGCCTTTAGGGCCTGCGCCTGCACGAGAAAGCCTTCTGAAACCTGCTTTTCAGAAACATTGCCCATCATGAGCATTTCGCCCGTCGGCCCGATCGATGCCAGAACGAGACCGTCTTCTCCGACTGCTTCGCGCGAAATTTCCGCCGCTTTTCGGTTTAGTTCCTCTGCGCGGTCGGCCAGTCCATAGTGCGCCAGCTTGATCGGACTCCCGCCGAAGCTGTTGGTCATAACGATATCGGCACCCGCTTCAACATAGCTGCGGGCAATGGCTAGAACATCGCTCCGGTGAGTATCATTCCAGAGCTCCGGACAATCGCCGGCGACCAGACCCCGTTTATAAAGAAAAGTTCCCCAAGCTCCGTCCGAGACCAGTACCTTTTTTTTTGCCAATGCGTCCAGCAGTTTGCCCATGGTAATCTCCTTCTCCGCTCAACCCAGCAGAGAGTTCAGTATGCGTACGGTTTCCTGCGGATTGGCAGCATAGCCATCCGCGCCCATCTCTTCAGCCGCCTTGTGGCTCAGCGGGGCCCCGCCCACGATCACCACGGTGTCGGCATGCAGCTCCTTGATGCGCTTCACGGTCGCGGCCATGTTGGCCATGGTGGTGGTCAAGAGGGCGCTCAGGCCGACCGCGCAACCCGGATGCTCCTCGATGGCTTTTAGAAACTTGTCGGTTTTCACGTCCACGCCAAGGTCGACCACCTTCCATCCGTTTCCTTCGACCACCATCGAGACCAGATTCTTTCCGATGTCGTGCAGGTCGCCCGCTACGGTGCCGAGCACAAAGGTTCCCTTGGTCTTGATATTGCCTGCCTGGAAAAACGGCTTCAGGTGCTCCATCACGCCGTTCATGGCGCGGGCAGCCATGAGCAGCTCCGGCACAAATACTTCATTGCGGCTAAACTTGTCACCGATCCGCTCCATCGCGGTATTGCAGGCTGCGAGGATATTATCGGGGGATTCTCCCGCTTTGATGGCCTCCCGGGCATATTCATCGGCCCCATCCTGATTCATCATATCCGGCGGATAGGGAGCCTTTTTATCGACTTTGCCTCGTTCAATGCAGAGGCAGATTTTATCCATTAATTCACTCATGCGCTTTCCTCTTCTGATTGTGCCATGATTTTATGACTCAAATTGGAGCGGAGAGCCAGAACGTTTTTGTTTCATCACGCTGAGCAAGGCGGAAAATTTTCCGCTATTTCGATTCCATATGCTCTTCCCCCAGCAGAATACGCAGCACCAGATTGGCCTGCATGTGGGCAGCAATGCCGACCCGCGGTGCCATCAGACCACAGCCGGGTTTCGCCCCCGTTTCGAGATCGCCGACCACATAAATCTGTCTGCCCATTTTACGGACCCCAATGCGTTCTCCGGGGCCGTAGCCCGCCACACCGGAGGCCGCCACAATCGGCTTCCGCAGAAACGACTGCAACAGCATCGCCTTCTGGTCTGCTCGGTCAAAAGCTTCGACCAACACATCCACCGCTCCAAACAGCTCCATACTGTTTTCAGCCGTTACCCGAACGCATTGCGCTTCAACTTGCACATAGGGATTAATGCGCAGCAGGTTTTCCTCCATCGCCGACGCCTTTGTTTGCCCGATTTGGTCGATAAAATATTGCTGCCGGTTGAGATTACTCGGTTCCACCACATCAAAATCCACCAGAATCAACTTACCGATGCCAATGCGCGCCAGCGCCACTGCAATCGCAGAACCCAGTCCGCCCAATCCGGCAATACCGACGACCGACTGTTTAATCCGCTCATGCACCCCCGGCGTATGCCGCGCCACAAGCAAAGCCTCGAGTTCCGCCGCCGGCGGTATTTCACCCCGCCGAATCAGCGTTACGCAATTCCCCTCCTTCAGTACCACATCATCCCGCATCGCCGCGCCGTTAAAAATCAATACATCCGCGCCCGGCTTTTCCTGATCGCGCAGAGCAAACAACGTCGTTCCATCCGCCACGCTGATCCATCGTTCATTGAGTTGAATATTCACCGTACGCCCCTTTTTCCCTTCTCGAAAACCCATCTGTATTACTTCCATCCTGCGTTTGCGGCCCACCCTATTCAAATTCACACGATGAATCAACGCTGCATAACCACCTTAATCGAACGGCTTGGCTCCTTTTCGCCTGAAAGCATTCGCTTTTGATCGTTGAGATCTCCGATTCTTTTTTCGAGTAGGGCTCAAGAGCGCTATGTGCATGGATCAATGCAGCCTTTCCTGTAGATACAATGCATGTTTTTCAGCGAACAAGAAGCATAGAATCCCTTTGTATATGCGATATGTGAACATTTCGTCGCACTGTTTTTAGC
>CAYOBH010000164.1:0-5765 GCA_964402125.1 uncultured Verrucomicrobiota bacterium | reverse complement strand
CCCTACAAAAACGTGATACGACATGTCATTCGGAAAATGCTCTAATTAAAAAAGGGGGCCGCACGAATGCGACCCCTTTTCTCCCTCTTTTTCCCCTCACCGCTTATATACCGGAGTTCACCGTCCGTACGGAATAGAGCGCACCACGGGCTCCGATATACAGTGTTTTCCCATCTGGACCGCCGAAGGCAAGACTGCCCGGGCGTTCCGGCACTTCAAGTACCGCAATTTGTTTACCATCGCGATTGTAGACATAGACCTGATCGCTGGCGATGTAGACATTACCGGCGGAGTCCTCTACAGCAGCGGTGCCTCCGCGCTCAGCAAAAACGCAATACTCGAGCGTCTCATTTTTCTTCAACTTGGTGCGGTAGGTTTTTCCGTCATCTTCGCAGGCCACATAAAAGATGTCGCCCGGCGAGAAGGCCGCCATGTTGGAACTCTGCAGCAGCGGACGCCAAGTGCCGCCGGCTTTGACGGCCACGTTGGAGCCGGGCGCATAGAAATAGTCGCGGCGGGCATATTCATTGACACTGACGATGGCGGTGTTACTCCCACTGCGATAGGTGTAGTCGCGGTTTTCCATTAGATCATCCAGCACCGACATCATGTTATGAATGCCAACCGGGATCAGGAACTTTGTTCCTTCCAACGCCTCCGGCACCCCTTCCACGCGCTGGGGCACCGCACCTTCCTTCGACAGATCCAGCGAGAACACGCGACTTTCCCGCGTGATCATCAGCAAGGTCGAAGGTTCAACAAACGCCATCACCATCGGCTGATCCTGACCAAGCTCCGCCAGCAGTTCGGCTTTCTTATCAGCGACATTCCAGCGGTAGACCTTTCGGTTCGAATCGTCCGCATACAAGATATTTCCCTTGGTGTCCGTCGTTAGGCCGGCCGCATTTTTGTATCCATCCGCCAGTTTTTCGACCTTTGCATTCGGCGCAAAAACTTCACGCGGCAACGCTTTCGGTGCGGAAGCCTTGGTATCGCCGTTCACTGCAAAATGGGTAAAGAACTGCTGGCGCACTTCCACCCCGGTGTTTTCATGATAAACCGCCGTATCGAATGCCAGTCGTGTCTGGGCAAACACCTTCATATTCTGAAATTCGATATTATCGGAGTCGCGGATAATGATGCCATGCCTCACAGGAAGCGTGATGCGGGAGACCCGATACATGTAGGTGTTGGCAAAAAGAATTTTTTTGCAGTTTTCCATAATCATGGAATTGGCGGTATGACCTGCCGGGTTTTCCTCTTCCGTCTGCAGCGCATAGAATTCCCAGTTCTCCACATTCTTCAGATCCAGCTCGACGCGGTAATGGTGCTCAACCGACATCTGATAAATCTTGCCCTTGGTCGATGTGTTCTCAATCACCAAACCTTCGCTGGAGCTCGTCCCGTGTGGCCAATCGCCCCGGAAAATTCCGCCGCCGCCGTCGGTGATCCAGATGTCGGGATTACGCGCATCACCACCGCCTCCGCGTCCGCCGCCGAACGAAACATCGTCCATCAGCGAATTCGGACCGGCCATCCACAGGAACCCGGCATAGGAACCGGGCGAAACAGAAATGGAGCAAACGATGTTCTTTCCGCCCTTGGGTGCAATGATTGCACCCGTCGGGCCTTCATCGGCTGCAGGACGTCCTTGAACGGTGATTACCGTCTGGCTCGGATGGAGACCGATGATCACGGTATCCTCTTTAAGTCGTACCGGCTCGGAAACATTGTAGCGACCCATCGGGAAATAGAGCACCTTATGATTTGCGATCGCGGCCTTCAGCGCTTCAGTGACATCTCCTCCCTCAACAACGCCCAGCGTGTGCACATTCACCCACTCGCTCATCGGCGGGAGTTCAGGTATGTCACTCGGCACCGCCGGAGCCGGTTCACTCAGTGCACGTTCCGAGTGATGCATCGCGATCCCCTGCTCCCGTCCGTCCGGTCCAATATCCAGACCGACAGAAAAATGATCCATGATATAATGCTGACCCGGGGCGCGAAGCACATCGTTGCCTCGGTAAAAGGTGGGCACATCACTGCAGGCCACATTCGTGAACGTCACGGCGGCGTGCAGATTATCCTCGTTACCGTGATTAAATGCGGCACGCGTGATATTTTTCATCTGCAGGTCACGGCCATAGAGCTGTTCCACTTCGCCCTGCTCAATCTGAATCGCGACCGGCATATTTTCAAAACTAACGCGAACCAGCGTAAAGCCGGCCTCCATGGTGCGGATCGCGGCCTCGCTCTGTCCTTCAAAGTGTGAATCCATCAGCAGGAACTGCCAAACCGGCGAGGTTCGTTTGGTGATGATCCCGTATCGGCCGCCGACAATATTCACATCGTTAATCTGGTTTCCAATATCCTCAACCGCCGCGCGGGCTGTACCGATATCAAAATCCATGTGCCGCAGATAACTGTGCTGCGCCACGTGAAAACGGACGGCGATGGCGGCAAGGTTTCCCTCCCCGATCTCAATATCAATATTGTCCATGCCGCCATAGAAACAGGTTTCCGACGCATCGCTGAAGGCCATGCCCCTTCCGCCAAATCCACCGAATCCGCCAAAACCGCCGCCGAAGCCTCCTCCACCAAATCCGCCCGGAGCACCGCCGCCGCCGAATCCGCCGGGACCTTGTCCCGGTCGTCCAGCCGGAGCCGCATTATTTTGCGGCTGGCTGGTAGTCGGAGCCGGCAGATTGTACTGCGCAAAGTGGAACATATATTTCCCGGTTCCCCACTGGAAACTGGGCGAATTGGGCGGTAGTACGATCACCGGGCGCTCTTTGCCGTAACCGATCAAGCGGGTACCGCCGCCGACAATGATGGTTTTGGTGATCCGATACTTGCCCTCGGGAATAAACAGAATGCCGCCTCCGGCTCGTCTTACCGCCTCCTGAAGTGCATCGGAGTCATCCCCGATCCCATCGCCGTGAATATCAAAATTATCCGGCGTAAAAAACACCGCACGGGGATCGTCCGGTTTTTCAGTATAAACGGAGGCAGCCTTGATCGATGCAACCGGCATAATAAGTGAAAGTGCAAATATTAAGGTACAAAATAGTCGATATCTCATCGTAATCTCCTTTTGAATAAGTTGACGCAAGGCTGCCTGCCCTGCTGCTCACGAATTATTCAATTGTAATGGTATAATTCGTAAGCGGCTTTCCGTCGGCATCAAGAATACGGGCACAGAAATCGGCCGCGCCACTGGCGTTGATGATGGCTCCGCGGATGACATTCCGCCCCTTCTTCAGCGTAATACGCTTTGAAACGTCGTCATCCACCACAGTTTGACGGTTTCCATAGATCCCGCAGACTTCCTGACCGTTGACCCACCAAACCGAAGCGGAGTTGGAGCCGATCGCCAAACGAACGCCTTCCACTTCCTTGGGACAATCGATAACGGTTACCGCCCAAAACAGTGCACTCGTTGGGCTCTTGCCATAGGCATTCGCAAAGTAATGCAGGTTGATATTATACTTTTCCGTATCCACCGCATGCCAAGTCAGCGCCGAACCGCCGGCGGTTACCTGCTGCCCGTCTTTGGGAACCAGAGTGAACTGTCCTTCAAAATGTTCCGTATTCACGGTCTGCCGCACCGCACTTTGCGTCTCTCCGGCGGAGGAACGAATCGGCTCCAGCACATTCCAGAGCTGAATAAAACCGGTTTTATTGGGGGCCTTGGTCATCGACGTTGGACGCACAACGAAGGTCTTCGGGTCGTTTGACGATGACGCCGAGAAAGCGGTCACCCCCGCGAACAACGCCGAAGCCGTTACAACGGACAACAGTATATAGTTTTTTCTATGTTTAGTCATGATAGATATCCTTTACAAATTAGCGTTAAATGATCGTTTGTTCTCCAGCGCAGCCAATTACGGAATATTGAAGATCCAGCGCTGCTTCTCGCTGGAGGGATCAAATTTTTCAAGCGTTGCAGAGCTGTTGCCGATCGCCGAAAGCGCCATCTTTTCATCGGTGCCAGGAATGGATTTGGGCATAATACGCCACGTTCCATCGGAGAGCTGATCGATGCGCCACAGCTGTTCCGGGGTGCCCGTGAAGGAAGGAACAGAAACCAGTTCTCCGCCTTTAGTCGCGGCAAGAGCGCGTTCCGTTCCGGCGACGGTAATCTTGAAGTAGGGTTCGCCAAGATAGCCGCCCGCGCCTTCCGCCGGAGAAATGTTCCACTTCTGCTGCGCCTGGCACATGTAGACGTCCATACGGATATCAATCTCGCCCTGCGGCCAGTTTGCGGAAACCACTTTTACATCTTGGTCAGGAACCACATTGTTTGCAGCCGCTCCACCACCCGGAGCACCGCCACCCATGCCGCCGCCGAATCCGCCGCCGCGTCCGCCGCGACCGGATACCGCCACCGCTTCCACGTCAATCGCTAACGCAGTACCTGTACGAACGGACTCGATTTCAAAATCGCCCGTCTTCACACGTTCTCCTGCAACCGGCCAACCGTCTTTCCACAGCAGCGGAAGAATATCCATCGTGCCGAAATTTCCGTTACGGTCGAGGTCCGCTTCCCAATGCAGCGAAAACTTCTGAACGCCTTCACCTTCATCGATCAGACCAAAGTGACCCGGACCAATCAGACGGGTTCTGGAACCGCACATTAACTTACCGCCGCCTTCCATCATATCGATGCCCATGTTGTCAATGTAGGGTCCACTGATTTTTTTAGAGCGTCCGACACGAATGTTATAGCTCGAGTTTGCGCCGTTGCAGCAGCTGCCGTGCGTGGCCAGCAGATAATAATAACCGTCCTTGTAAATGATCGTTGCGGCTTCACAGTTCACAGCCACATCAAAATATTTATCGTCCACACGGAGCCCGGTTTTAGGATCGAGTTCAACAATCCGCAGATAGCCGAAGTATGAACCATAGACCAACCAAACCTTGCCGTTGTTCGGATCCAGCAGCAGACCGGGATCAATCGGGTTCATGAAGTCGTCTTCACTCTCCATTTTAAACAGGTCCGATCCGCCGTCCTGCCAACCGTAATCGGGCGATTCCGGATCCAGGCTCTTGCTCCAGATCATCGTGCCGTGTGAAATATACTGAAAATATTTATCACCGAGTTTAATCACATCCGGAGCCGCTCCTGTGCGCGAAGCCCGAGTCCCGGTGCGCCATGTCCAGCCATCATCCGAAACCAGCGCGGTGCCGCTCGTTCCATAGGTATAATATTTACCATCGCACCCCATAATGGTGGACGGATCATGAATGTTAGCGTTACCATCCAAAGCCAATGCCGGCAAAGCCGCAGACAGGATGAGTGCTGCAAGCGCGCAGCCTTTAACTTTCCCCATGCTTACATGTTCCTTGCGGAACAGATCAAAGGAAAAACGCGGATCAGCGGTATGCGTATCTGCATTACGGTTCAATTCCATTGCTTCGTTCTCCTGAATTAATACTCACTCTGTTGTACAGGCTGATTAATAAGCCCATTTGATCTGCACGTTCTACAGAAAAAATATCACAATTCAATATTAATCAGGCGCATTTGCGGAATTATGAAAACGGTGTGGCAAAAATGTGTCCGGATTTCATCAAGGGACGTTTTAAAGGCCGAGGTGAGATATTTCATTAGCCGCTGGTCCGACCGATTGTTGCTTGTTTAGAGAAATTAACGGTTGAAATGCCGCCGAAAATTGTAGGGCGGGAACGGTTAAAAACCTGCCCGCCGCGGCTGGAAGGGCAATGCCCGTTCCAGCCCTACAAAAGTATGATGCGGCATATCA